>JADFRL010000001.1 GCA_022561335.1 Patescibacteria group bacterium | reverse complement strand
AAACAAATTCCGGGAATCATGGTTCAGATGATGAAAGTGGGGGAGGAAACGGGCGAGCTCAGCAAAATCCTAAGGACACTTGCAAAGTTCTACAGGCGGGAAGTCAATAATGCCGTTGATACACTTGTTGATTTGATTGAGCCCATTATGATTGTAGTTCTGGGACTCGGAGTTGGCACTCTCTTGGCTTCAGTGTTGATTCCCATTTACAATATAGCCGGTTCTTTTTAGCAGTCATTAGTAGAAGTTATCCACATAACGCAGTTTAGCCATATTCTTGAGAGAGTATAATGAAGGCAAGAACGCTATTACCACTACTTAGCGGGATTTATAAGAGCTGAGAGCGGTCGACATTATATAATAGTAATTATAATTAGTATGAACATTAATAGTAAAAAAGGTTTTACACTTATTGAATTGTTGGTGGTTATCGCCATTATTGGTATTTTATCGTCTGTTGTGCTTGCAAGCTTGAATAGCGCGCGGCAGAAATCTCGAGATGCACGCCGTGTTTCTGATATTGCTCAAATTCAACTTGCTCTTGAGCTCTATTTTGATTCTTGTGGACAATATCCCAATACTCTTACAACAGCGACAGCAGTCGGATGCTCCGGTGGTACGAGTTTAGGTGATTTTCTATCTCCAATGCCTACTGATCCTGTAACTGACGTTGTCTTCTATTACTATGCAGTGGGCAGTGCCGCAGCTGCAGTATGTCTCGATTACCATCTTGGAGCGACGATGGAAGATGGCGGTCACACTGTTCTTGGATCTGATGCGGACACGACAGTGGCACCAACTCCACTATGTACTGGAAGTGACGGATTTGTATCAGGAGCTGATCCTGTCTATGACCTTACTCCGTAACGAGTGTGTGATGGTTAGCGATATAAAGTGCATTAAACAAACCCCTCCAAACAAGGGGTTTGTTTTTAGGCGCTTGGTACACAATCCTCTCAAGTGGATTCGGTGCTTGTCCTGTGGGGACTGACCCTATATTTTGACCTAAAAAATGCCATAATGAGGTATGGTTTTTTTGCTGGGTATATTTTATTTTACCTTTGGTGCCATTGCGGGAAGTTTTTTAAATGTCGTAGTGCTCAGATACAACACAGGTCTCTCGATTCGAGGGAGGTCAGCATGCCTGTCATGCGGGGAGAAACTGTCATGGTTTGAACTCATTCCTCTGCTGTCGTTTTTTCTATACAGGGGGCGCTGTAGAACGTGTGGGAGCAGCATCTCACCCCAATATCCTCTTGTTGAAGCATTGACGGGATTGCTGTATGTCTCTATTTTTCTTAAACAGTTATCTGTGCCCTATACCTTTTATATGCTAATTATCGCAAGTCTGCTTGTGGCAATCCTTGTTTATGATATGCGTCATAAAATAATACCTAACGGCCTTGTATATGCCTTTATACTTTTAGCACTCTTCTCTACGGTGGTAGAACCGGGCACGCTCCAAGTGCACATACCCGCATTTTCCGTGCTTGCCTCGGGTCCGCTGCTTTTTTTACCGTTTTACTTTTTGTGGTTTGTCTCGAGCGGAGCATGGATGGGACTTGGTGACGGGAAATTAGCCCTTGGTATAGGGTGGTTTTTTGGTATTGCAGGCGGGCTGTCAGCCATCATGTTTGCATTTTGGATCGGCGCAGCTGTAAGTGTCTTTCTCTTAGCTCTTTCATATATACGTACAAGATATCAATTGTCCGGAACGCGCAAAGTGTTTACAATTAAGAGTGAAATGCCTTTTGCCCCGTTTCTCATACTAGGCTTTTTCATAGTGTTTTTCTTCGATATAGATATTATTTCGCTCATTACCTTATAAGAAGGCAGCTTATGGACATTAAACATACTTTCAAAGTTGAAGTCAGCTCTGACAAATCAAGCGGATTCAGTCTGGTTGAACTTGTCATCGTGGCTGGCATTTTAGTTATGATTACGGGTACTATGCTGGTGAATTACTCCAGTTTCAATAGCAGTATTATCCTTGGCAGTCTGGCTTATGACATAGCCCTATCCATACGGCAAGCACAAGTATTCGGTTTGTCAGTGCGGGCATATAAAGGGGGATCAGGTCCTGCCACCTTCGATACCGGCTATGGGGTTCATTTTGAGGCTCCACTGCCCACAAAAAGCTACATTTTATTTGCCGATACTGACCGCGATTTTAATTACAATGCGCTTCTGGACGGAGATATTGATGTGTTTACCATAGGACGCGGTAATTTTATTTCAGAGTTCTGTACAACAAATAGCAGTGATGTCGAGCGATGTGCATCGACAGCGGACATAACAAAACTCGATATTGTTTTTGGCCGGCCCGATCCTGAAGCAATCATTAAAACTGATTATGTTCCACCTGAGGTGTATGGGAGTGTTCGTATTGTAGTGAGTTCACCGCAGGGTAATGAACGAGTTATACGCGTGTTTAGTACGGGTCAAATTACCGTAGAATCACCATAGTATTTAGTACGCAGTAGGGGACTCTCACTGTTTAATGAAATGTACATATTAAAAGACAGCAAAATATACAGGCATATTGTTAAAGCGGAACGGGGATTTTCAATTGTAGAACTCCTAGTAGCTTTTACAATCTTTTCCCTTATTATGGTTACTGCCATAGGTGCACTCACCTCAGTTATTTCTGCAAATCGAAAGGCACGATCAATACAATCAGTCATGAACAATTTAAATTTTGCTCTTGAAAGTATGGCTCGCAACATTCGAGTCGGGACTGTGTATCACTGTAAAACTGGTTCTCCCAACTTACCGCCAGACGGTGGTAAGGGGATAGGTCAGATTGGTGCTCCCAAGGATTGTAAAAACGGAGGAGAGTTGTTCGCATTTGAAGCGAATGACGGGGATCCGTCTGATACCACTGATCAAATCGTGTACCGCTTCACTAACGGCCGCATTGAGAAATGCGAGTTGAACTGCGCGAAGGGTTTAGGGGGTGATTATATTTCCATTACCGCACCGAACGTGGTTATTGACGATTTTCGATTCTACGTTCAGGGAGCTAAGCGAGGTGACAATAAGCAGCCGTACGTAATCATGACGCTGAGGGGTGCTGTAGGTGTAGATCCAAAGGAGTCCTCGGAATTTCAAATTCAAACCACAGTATCACAGCGGATAATAGATTTTTAGCTTTATGAAAGCATACATGCTTATAAGATATAACAAAGGCTTCACGTTACTTGAAACATTGGTAGCGGTGGCAATTCTTATGGTGGCTATAGTAGGAGCACTTTCGCTAGTGTCTCGAGGACTCTCTGCCGCTTTCGTGGCTAAAGATCAGGTAACCGCATTTTATTTAACGGTTGAGGCTGTCGAATACATTAAAAATTTGCGCGACAGTAATATTCTAGACAACGAGGATTGGCTTGATGAAGATATAGAAGAATGCATGGAGGGTGACGGCTGTACTATTGATATGTCAAGAGTGCCTCCGAAAGTAAAGGAATGTGACGAGACGTGCGCTCCGCTTAAATATGATCCCATAGATAATTTTTACAACTACAAAAACGGGAATGACACGACGTTTGTCCGAACCGTGAAAGTAACTGAGACAGTGGCAGATGTAGAGGCGGTCATCGACGTGGTCGTAACGTGGAAAACAGGGGGACTCGATCGAAGCTTTACCATTCGAGAAAACATGTTTAACTGGGCGCGAAATTTTTAGATATGCGATATGGAAATAACACAAAAGGGGGATTTGCATTGCTTCTAGGCTCACTTATAAGCTCACTACTGTTAGTCGTGGCCCTTGCCATTTTTAACATAACCATAAAAGAAGTCCTTCTGAGTTCTGCGGCCAGAGAGTCTCAGTTTGCTTTTTATGCGGCCGATACGGGTATCGAATGTGCACTCAACTGGGATTTTAATTACAATGGAACCGATTCTGCATTTGCCACAAGTACTGACTCAATACCTCCGGGGGACGGCGTTGATTGTGTTGGTGAAGACATTGCAACAACGTGGAGCATAACCAATGATGCAAACGCTGCCACAACTACATTTGAGCTCATCGTGGGGGATGGATGTGTGGACGTCGAAGTGGCTAAATTCGGATTTCCTTCACAGACGCGAATCGAATCTCGAGGACACAACACGTGTGATACCGATAACCCACGCCGTGTTGAGCGAGCTATATTTGTATCGTATTGATTTCTATGAGCAATGATTTTCACGTACCTGTTAAAGTACAAAAAAGAATTGAACAACTGCGAGAAATCTTAAATTATCACGGACATCTCTACTACGTACTTGATAAACCTGAGATAACTGACGAGGCGTATGACTCACTCATGCGTGAACTGCATGGTCTTGAGGAACAGTATCCAAAACTTAGAGTCGAGTCGAGTCCCACCGTTCGAATAGGAGGTAAGCCGCTCGAGACGTTTATGAAAGTAAAGCACGAGGTTCGTCAGTGGTCGCTTGATAATGTTTTTGACGCTACCGAGCTTGCTCAGTGGGAGGAGAAAATACTGCGCATACTCAAAAAAGATTCTCAAGTAGACGCATCTGATCTTAGTTACTGTTGTGAACTTAAAATTGACGGACTCAAGATTGTGCTTGTGTACAAGAATGGTGTTTTTGTTCGTGGTGCGACTCGCGGTGACGGCACTGTAGGAGAGGACATAACACACAATCTCAGGACAATCGGCAGTATTCCCCTTAAGCTCGAAAAGCAAATTGACATTGTAGTCGAAGGAGAAGTGTGGCTTCCCGGTACTGAGTTTAAGCGTATCAATAAGGAGCGTAAAAAAGGTAACGAACCATTGTTTGCTAATCCGCGAAATGCCGCTGCCGGCACACTGCGTCAGCTTGACCCTAACGTCACTGCAAAACGGCGGCTCGATACATTTATGTACGATATAACTATATTACTCTCAGGGAAAGATAGTGTTGTTGCACCCAAAACACAGATTGAAGAACTTGAACTTCTCTCCATGCTTGGTTTTAAGATTGAGAAACATTATACATTAAGGGGGCGTCTTTTGGCAGTTGAGCAATTTTATACTTTGTGGGTTTCTAAGAGGAAGAACGTTGATTTTGGTGTTGACGGCATTGTGGTGAAGGTAAATTCTAAGGAGTTTCAAGCACGGCTTGGGTATACCGGGAAAGCCCCTCGTTTCGCCGTAGCATATAAATTCCCTGCGGAGCAGGTAACAACCAAGGTAATAGACATTGTTCTTCAAGTGGGGAGGACAGGTGTGCTGACACCCGTAGCTCATCTTCGCCCCGTTCACGTTGCAGGCTCGGTAGTTAGGAGGGCAACACTTCATAATGAAGATGAAATAAAACGGCTCGATGTACGCATAGGTGACACGGTAATACTTCAAAAAGCAGGTGACGTTATTCCTGATATTGTAGAAGTGGTAAAGAAACTGCGTACAGGCAGAGAAAAGAGGTTTATCTTTCCTAAAAGAGTATCTTCTTGCGGGAGCGATGGCCGTATCGAGCGTGTTCCTGGGCAAGCGGCCTATCGATGTGTTAATAGGGATTCATTTGCACAACAAAAGCAAAAATTTTACTACTTTGTTTCAAAAAAAGCTCTGGCCATTGACGGTCTGGGACCGCGCATTATCGATGCATTGCTTGAGAATAATCTGATAGCGACGTATGCTGATATCTTTACGCTTGAAAAAGGAGATTTTGACGGACTTCCTGGTTTCGCTGACAAGTTAGCAGACAATTTATTGCGTGCAATTGATCAAGCACGCACCGTCTCTCTATCGCGTCTTCTCATAGGCCTCTCCATTGCTCAAGTAGGAGAAGAAACGGCGCATGACTTAGCGCTCCACTTTGGTATGCTCAGGAATCTAGAGGAGGCATCAAGGGGGGACCTTGAAGCAATTGAGGGTGTTGGCGAAGTTGTTGCGGGTTCAATCTATTCTTGGTTTAGGCAAAGTCATAATAAGAAAATGCTCAAACACTTGCTTAAACAGGTAACCGTCCAGGAGACACATGGGAGGGAGTTTCCCAAAAAGACTTTTGCTGGAAAGGTATTTGTTTTAACGGGCACGTTGAAAACTTTTACGAGGGAAGAAGCAAAAGAAAAAATTCGTGCTCGGGGCGGAAGCGTAACGAGTTCTGTTTCAAAAAAAGTAGACTATGTTATAGCGGGTGATAGTCCGGGTTCTAAATTTAATAAAGCACAGGCGCTTCGAGTTGCCATAGTAGGTGAAGAAGAGTTTGCAAAGATGATATCAAATTAGTACTCTAGTCTAATGATTAAGAAAAAAGAAGTAGAGAAATTGGCAGAGCTTAGCCGTATTGAAATTAGTTATGCGGAAAAAGAAACGCTCACAAAAGAGATAGAGTCCATCCTTGCCTATATTTCTGAGATCCAAAAAGTGTCATCTGACATTTTGGCAAGCGATGGTCAACTTCTCACTAATGTTATGCGGGAGGACAAAGATCCCCATGAGAGTGGGGTATTTACGGACGTGCTTCTTGAGGCGATGCCGAAAGAGGAGAAAGGATTTCTTAAAGTGAAAAAAATCTTAAATCAAGAATAACTATGTCAATCGAATTCACCACGTTATCCCTTGCAGAACTCGTGGAGGGTCTCTCTTCCAAAGATTTTTCGGCGCGGGAGCTTTCCGAGGGGTATTTAAAAATAATTGATGATAAAAATTCTGATGTAGATGCGTATCTGGAAGTATTTGATGACGTGCTGAGGCAGGCTGATAAAGCCGACAAACGTCTAAAGAGAGGAGAGGGGTCTACCCTTACGGGTATTCCCATTGCGCTTAAGGACAATATTCTTATTGAGGGAAAGCACGTGAGTGCGGGCTCTAAAATACTTGAAAAGTATAAGGCTGCCTACAGTGCGACGGTTATACGCAAGCTTAAAGATGCCGGCGCAGTATTTCTCGGGAGAACTAATATGGATGAGTTTGCCATGGGTTCGTCGACGGAACACTCTGCGTTTACTATTACGAAAAACCCGCATGACATGACGCGTGTACCAGGGGGCTCTTCGGGGGGATCAGCAGCAGCGGTTGCCTCCGGAATGGCGCCGGTAGCACTTGGATCTGACACGGGCGGCTCTATCAGACAGCCGGCGAGTTTCTGCGGTTGTGTGGGTCTTAAATCAACCTATGGAACCGTGTCGCGGCATGGGCTCATTGCTCTAGGTTCGTCTCTTGATCAGATTGGCCCTATAGGGCGGACTGTTTCGGATGTGGAGTTGGTATTTAATGTAATAAGAGGAGAAGATCCTTTAGACAGCACATCAATTCCTAACGATCGGTATCCCCGAGAGGTTTCCCAAGATACTACGTACACCATAGGTGTGCCGCGCGGCTTTTTTGAGAGAGGTGTTGACAGAGAAGTTCTCTTGCAGTTTGATAAAACACTAAAGGAATTAGAATCGAAAGGGCATACTATTAAAGATATAGAGCTTCCAAATGTGAAGTACTGTCTTTCAGCCTATTACATTATCATGCCCGCTGAGGCTTCAACAAATCTCGCGAGGTTTGACGGTGTTCGATACGGACTGCACGTAGAAGGGGAAAATTTATTTGATGATTATGTGAAAAGCCGAGGTAGAGGATTTGGTAAAGAAGTACGCAGACGCATTCTCTTAGGCACCTATATACTCTCAGCAGGGTATTATGATACGTATTATGGAAAAGCCAATGCGGTGAGAAGATTGATTAAGGATGATTTTAATCAAGCTTTTGATGTGTCCGGGGACGGCGTCGATGTGATTGCGACTCCTACCACACCAACACCTGCATTTGGAATTGGTGAAAAGAGTGACCCTCTTTCGATGTATCTATCAGATATTTTTACAGTTCCTGCAAATATTACAGGACTGCCGGCTTTGTCGGTGCCCATGGGGACTGTTCTGGATAAAGGAGCAACGTTGCCCGTAGGATTTCAGATTACAGCACCAATACTTTGCGAGGATCGATTATTTGCAATTGGGAAAAGCATTGAGCAAATACACTAAATTGACATGGCGGGAAACGAAAGCAAAAGAGTCGACTTTGCAGGGCTGGTCATAGGGCTCATCCTTTTTCTTTTGTTGATTCGGGCCCTTTCTGGCCTGGGAGAGGGGCTGGAGCAGAAGTTTGGCATAGACACAACTTTTTTTTCAGAAACGTTTCAAACTACGAGGGCACTTTCAGCAGAAACGCCCCTTAATACAAAAATAAAAAATACTTTGGGGGCAGAACTGTGGAGCAAGCCAGGCGGGGGAGAATTACAAAGAGAGATTCGCGCTGGCAAGCGTGGGGAAGTGGTAGGAGGGCCCGTACTCATCCTCGGCGAGCTGTGGTTTGAGGTGAAATACGAAGACGGCGTAAGCGGCTGGGTCTCTGAGGATGATATTAGAATTGACATTGCAAGAGACCGGAAGACTCTTAAAGAAAATACGCCGCTTGGCACTAAAATAAAAAGTATAGCGTTAACCCAGGTGAGAGATCGTCCAGGCGGAAGAGTGATTTCCAAACAAGAAAGTGATGCATTGGGAACTGTAATAGGGGGCCCTTCATATTCTTTCGGGAAGCGGTGGTGGCGTGTTCGCTACGGAAATGGAGATGCGGGGTGGATTCTTGAAAGTGAACTTGAGATAGACACCACTGCCGACGTAAAAGCCATCAAAGAAAATACTCCTCTTGGTGTCCGTGTCCAAATTACAGAGACTGCATCAATACTAAGCCATCCCATTTATGGTACGATTATCGGAGAACAATTGGCAGGCGTCGAAGGTGTTATTATCGGAGGTCCTGTTGCCGTAGAAGGAAAGAGGTTTTGGGAAGTTGAATTTAAAGACGGCGTAATTGGCTTTGTGTCTGAAGACGCACTCGAGAGGAAAACACCCGTTGTCAATTTAATTATCCTGGTAGGCACCACATTTTCTACCATATCGACAATCGTATCTCTTATTCTGCTGGCGGGAATCATCTATGTCGTCGTTCGCCTTTACAAGGTCAATGCAAAAGAATATGAAATGTTTGGCCCTCTTTCTGTATTACCCCACGATGGAGAAGAGGGCAAAAATCCACGGTGGGAAAAAGTAGTAGACTATGCCGAGTCCAGCAGTCCCCATGAGTGGCGTCTGGCTATTCTTGAAGGAGATGTGTTGTTAAACGAGCTTGTTACAAAAATAGGATATCACGGAGAAAACTTAGGTGAGAAGCTCAAAGGGATTGAACAGAGTGACTTCTTGACACTGAATCAGGCTTGGGAGGCGCATAAAATTCGCAATGTCATTGCGCATGAGGGGAGTGATTATATTTTGACGCAGCGTGAGACACGGCGAGTCATCGATCTGTATCGGCAGGTGTTTGCTGAATTTCATATTATTTAATTGTATTTGCTTTTTCTTTTTTCCCGAGTACAATAAGAAAACATTATTGTACTCACGACGTGGTGGACCCGCCTGCAACGCTATGCAAGCAAAGCGAAGCATTGCGGGCAGGGGAGTGGGTTATAAATCCCTCGGACTTATAACCGGAAGGCGTAGCCGACTTGTTGATATACCGAGAGTTAAAGCAGTATTCCAGAATAAGTATTAAACATAGCGGGGTGGAGGAGTAGTACCTCGGGAGGCTCATAACCTCCAGGCCCGGGTGCAATTCCCGGCCCCGCAACAAATTAAGGTATAGTTTACAGGACGTACTTAGCACCGAAAACCACAACCTTCGTGTGGTTATTGGTTTGGTGAGTGATACAATTGTTGTATGGATAAATAAAAATACCAAATATTACCAGAATGATTAGGTAGACCTTGACGACAACGAAAGAATATTTAAGTAATTAAATAGTATGGATACAAGTAGACAACTCATTTTTGATCTCCTCCGGACAATGACCGTGGGGGTGTTGATGTTTGACAATGAGAGCAATCTTATCCTCGCGAATCCTTTTATACGAAGTATGACAGGCGTTTACCGTGGAGATGCTGTGCTGAAAGATTTTATCAATCTTTTTCGAAAAGAAAGGGATACAAAAATGCACACAACAATAATATTAGACCTCTCGTTTGTAATGGAAAAGGTGTTGCACCAAGGAGGTAAGGCGGTTTTTTTCAAACAGGTTCTGCTTGGAGAAAAAGTGTTTGAATTAGTTGTCACACCTATACGGAATGATAAGTATGCTATTAGTGGCGGCGCTTTCATTTTTTACGATATTACTCAACTCCAGGCAGTCGATCGCATGAAAACCGAATTTGTGTCGTTAGCATCGCATCAGTTAAGAACTCCGCTCACTGCAATAAAATTATTTTCGGAGATGCTTTTAAGTGGAGAAGTAGGTAATCTTCAAGGTAAACAAAAAGAGTATTTACAAAATATACATGATTCAACTGATAGAATGGCAGCTTTGGTCAATGATCTTTTGAACGTATCCCGTCTCGAGGAGGGGAGGCTGCGTATTGAACCGGTGATAAACAACATCGTAAAACTCATTGACAAAATCGTTAAAGAACATAAGTATTTAGCGGAAGATAAAAAATGTAATATCAAATTTGAGGTAGGAGATCTGCATTCAAGCGACACCTTTCTCGACCCAGTCCTCTTTGGTGAGATAGTTGGCAACTTGTTAGACAATGCTATTCAGTACTCCGAGGGAAAACGGTGCGATATTATTGTGCGACTAGAACAAAAAAATAACAATTTTATTGTTAGTGTTAAAGACTTTGGGACTGGTATTGCAAAAAAAGATCAGAAAAGAATATTCGAAAGATTTTATAGGACGGATAATGCGGTTAAATCTGTAACCAAAGGAACGGGACTAGGTTTGTATTTAGTAAAAATGATCACAGATGCGTTCGGTGGTAAGGTTTGGTTTGAATCTGAAGGTATTGGAAAAGGAACTACTTTTTACGTTGAGATTCCTTTGAAAGGGATGAAAAAAAGGAGTGGTGAACAAGGTTTGGCTTGATTGTTTGACTATATATATAATATACTAATTGCAATGGAAGAGGTCGAGATGATTATAATGCTAAGCAAGATCTAGCAAAAGAAGCATATACATTGCAGTTTGCTTTATGCTCAACGATCATCCCTATGTCTGAAAATAATAAACTAAAAATTCTACTCATCGAAGATGACGAAACACTTGTACGGGCATACAAAGATCATTTCATGAGAGCCGGTTATGATGTGGGTATCTCACTTGATGGTGAAGATGCGTTAGAAAAAGTGAAGATATTTCATCCCGATTTAATTTTATTGGATATATTGATGCCAAAATTGGATGGCATATCTGTTTTAATTAAATTAAAGGATGATATAGAGACAAAAGAAATACCTGTTATTATGCTGACGAATGTAGGAGGAGGAGAAAAAGTAAAAGAAGCGGCACAAGCAGGGGCCATGATCTACTTTGTAAAGGCGGATACTTCGCTTGCATACTTGACCGGTTGGATTAATGGTATTTTCTTTCCACAAAAAGTAACGTATGAAAGAAAGTTCTAGACGGAAAATATTATTAGTAGAAGATGATAAGTTTATTAGCCGTGCCTATGGGGACGGTTTAAAACGTGCTGGTTTTGAAGTCACGATTGCGACGAATGGAAAGGAAGCTCTAGAGAAGATGTCTAATGAGCCTCCTCAGTTGCTTCTTCTTGATCTTGTTATGCCAATAATGAATGGTTTTGAGGTTCTTGAGGAAATAAATCTAAGTAGTATTTTCAAGAAAATACCAATTATAGTGCTATCAAATCTTGGTCAAGAATCAGATGTTAAAAAAGCTAAGGAGCTGGGAGCTGTAGATTACCTTATCAAATCAAATTTATCAATGAAGCAGGTAATCGAGAAAGTAAAGTTTTACATCGCTAAATCTAACACATAAGCTCCATCATTGGAGTCACGTGATTATATTTTTTTGGTGTATCCCCATGTGGGGTATTTTGGTTTATACTTTATATAAGGTATGTATTTTGACGAGAAAAAACTGAAAGACATTTTGGTGAGTCCTGGTCACATTTCTATTGAACATTTTAATGAGGCTCTCAATGAGGCAAAGGAACATGGTGTTTCTATAGAGGAAATTTTGGTTTCTGAAGATCTTATAAAAGACGAGCAGTTAGGACAGTTGTTGGCACAAATTACAGGCTTCCCGTTTGTTAATTTGCGGAACGAAGCTTTTGATGAGGCACATTTTGAAATGATTCCAGAACTTGTGGCGCGCCGTATGGGTGTTGTTGCATTTGGTCGAAGTGAAGATGGTGTGAAGGTTGGTATGATTGAGCCGGGTGATATAGAGACTCGCCACGCCATCGAAAAACGTATGGGCGAGAATATTGTTCCGTATTTTATTACGAAGCGTGATTTGAAGGGTGTTCTCTCGAGATATAAGGCAAGTTTGTATGAAGAGTTTGAAAAGATACTTGAAGAGCTAAAGAACCCTTCCTTACCACAAGAGGAGAGAGACAAGATGACTATCAAAGTGGTGGATACGCTCCTTGCGTATGGCTACCAGAATAAAGCTTCTGATATACACATTGAACCGCATCGGGGGAAAATACTGATACGTTTCAGGATTGATGGAATTATGCACGATGTTCTTGAGATCCCAAATAATCTTCTTGATCTGATTCTTACTCGAATAAAAATTATGTCGCGCATGCGCACTGATGAACACCGAGCAGCACAAGACGGTAAGTTTCGTTTTGAGGTTGACAGTAGTGGTAGTGTCGATGTTAGAGTTTCTGTTGTACCAGTGGTTGAGGGAGAAAATATTGTCTTGAGGCTATTAAGTGCTGCTAATCGTCAGTTTAATTTAAGTGATATTGGTTTAAATGACTCTGATCTATCGAAGGTACAGGAAGCCATAGATAATCCACATGGCATGATTCTTGTCACCGGTCCAACGGGAAGTGGCAAGACAACCACAATCTATGCAGTGTTGAGAATCCTTAACACTAGAGAAGTCCATATATCAACAATTGAAGATCCGGTCGAGTATGACATTGAGGGTATTAGCCAGATTCAGGTAGACAAGAAAACTAATCTCATGTTTGCTGACGGACTTCGTGCCATTGTTCGTCAAGACCCTGACATTATTATGGTTGGCGAGATTCGTGACAAGGAAACGGCCGATATTGCAACTAATTCAGCTATGACTGGCCATCTAGTTCTCTCCACACTACACGCAAATGATGCTGCCACATCTTTGCCAAGGTTACTTGATATGGATATTGAGCCATTTTTAATAGCATCAACTATAAATGTGATAATTGCTCAGCGATTAGTAAGAAAGATTTGTCAGGGTTGTCGAAAATCAGCCAATCTTAGTTCAGAGGAGATAGAAATGGTAAAACGAAATGACGTTGCAATGAATCTACTGCTTGCAAAAGGAGCCGGAAATCTAGATAAATTAGTGATTTTCAAGGGATCTGGTTGTAAAATATGTGGAAGTACTGGATATATTGGTCGTATTGGTGTCTTTGAAGTATTACTTATGAGAGGAAATATTAAGCAATTAGTAATCGATAGAGCTAGTAGCGACGAGATATTAAAAATAGCCAAAGAAAACGGAATGACAACCATGGTCGAAGATGGAATTGGGAAAGTGTTGAATGGAGTTACGACAATTGAAGAAGTGTTAAGGGTTACAAAAGGATAATGCTTAAATATAAGAAAAAGAGTGTGTTAGACATCCAATTAGGAGGAGTTTCTTTGGTGGACAAGGCACTATTTGCTAAACAACTATCGGTTATGCTTCACAGTGGTTTGCCATTAATCGAAGCGCTCGATATTGCGTCACAGTCTTCACGTAGTAAACTTTCCGGTGTTTTAAGAGGTGTTTCAGAGTCTGTAATGTCTGGCCACACCTTGGCTGACTCCTTTTCTCGATATCCTAAAATATTTTCTGGCCTATTTGTAAGTGCCACGAGAGCTGGAGAATTATCAGGTACGTTGGTGGGAAATCTTGAAAACATTTCTGTTCAGTTGGAAAAAGAAAAAGATCTTATCGCAAAAGTGAAGGGGGCACTGGTCTATCCTGTTGTGATACTGATAGCGACATTTATTCTTGGTATGATTCTTTCTTTTGTAATCTTACCGAAGATCACTCCACTTTTTGAAGGTTTGCGAGTGGAGTTACCCACAACCACAAAAGCCCTTATTGCATTCTCTCATTTTATAGAAAATAATGGACTGATATTTTTCCTGAGTATTATTGTCTTTTTTACTTTTACAATTTGGTTAGTACGACAGTCCTTCACGAAACCCTTTACTCACTGGTTTCTTCTGCACACACCTATCATTGGACGTATTACAATGAATGCAAACTTAGCCCGATTTTCTCGCACACTGGGGATGCTTTTAAAGAGCGGTTTACGTATTGATGAATCATTAGAAATTACGGAGAATACTGTGGGTAATTTCTATTATGCTCGAGCTCTAAAACGTGTGAGTCGTAATATCAGATCGGGTTCTAAACTCTCTGACAACTTAGCTACTTTTAATAATCTTTTCCCTGTACTTGCAACAAGAATGATTCAAGTTGGGGAAGAATCGGGTCAGTTTGAAAAGACCTTGTTTTATTTGGCCTCATATTATGAAGATGAGGTGGATACTGCTACCAAAGCCTTATCTACTGCCATAGAACCACTACTACTTCTTTTCATAGGATTGGTGGTGGGTTTTCTGGCTCTTTCCATAATAACTCCAATTTATGACATTACCGGCAATATCCAAAGGTAAGTGTGGTTTTACATTAATTGAGCTTTTGATCGTCATTGGAATTACTCTTGCTCTGGTAGTTGTAGCCATTCCTATCTATGGTAATTTACAAGTCTCAAGCCAACTTAATGACTCTATGGATCAAATTGTGCAAACGCTGCGAACAGCTCGCGAGCGTAGTATAGCTCGTAGAAATGATTCAATGCACGGCGTATATTTTGAGATAAATGCTCCTGGAGATGACCGTTTCATTCTCTATCAAGGAGACTCGTTTGCTACACGAGATTCAAACTATGATCGAGCTCTGACATTGAGTTCGAGCATAATGCTTTCGACGACACTCTCAGGTGATGAAGTCTCTTTTTCAAAAAGTTTTGGCGGTCCAAATGCTACAGGTACAGTAATTCTGACGCACGATGCACAGGGTGCGCGCACGGTTACCATTACAAGAATTGGTAGTATTTTTGGACAATGAATTACAACAGCGGACAATCAATTCTTGAAGTCATAGTGGCTTTAGCTATTTTTGCACTTATCGGTGCTGCTATGACATCTCTAGCCACAGGTGGATTTGTGGCGTTGCAGCAGGGTGGTGAATACATCGAAGCGACAGCACTTGCTGAGGAGGGAACTGAAGCGGTCCGTGCTATTCGCGATGGAGCGTGGAACGAAAATATATTTAGCACGAGTAGTGTTTCATCAAGCAGCGGCAGGTGGATATTTAATGGAGAGGATACTACAGAAACAATTGGTCAATACACTCGTACAATTTCTTTTGATGATGTTTGTAGAGATGGGTCAGACAATATAACTATTTGCCCGGGCAGTTATACAGATTTAAATAGCAAACAAACAACCGTAACAGTTATCTGGAATACGCGTGTGGGGATTTCTAACACTGTAAAGCGTGTTGCTTATATAACAAACTGGGACTCACAATATTGGGTAGAGGACACCAATTCCGATTTTACTGACGGAACTTTTAGCAGCAGTGAAAATTCCACTACGCTCGGTGATTCCGATGGTGCAATAATCTTACAAGAATTATCTCTGACAGTAGTATCAGAAGGTTCAGAAACCGATAATAATGGAGGAGCATTTAGTATTTCACTTTCAGGGACTCCGGTATCGGGAGATTTATATATTGTTTTTCTTCAAAGTGGAGATATTGCATCTACATGGACACAAACCTCAGGCACAACAGGTTGGATAGAATTGTATGATTCAAGTGGTGGCGCCGTGTACTATAAACAGCTCGTGGGGAGTGAGACTCCATCTTTTACCTCTTCCTCTGGCTCGCGCTCTGGATCTACCTACCTTAAGATTACAGGGCACGAAAATCCTTCGATTCAAGCACCTGAAGTATCAAGTGGCGCAACAGGCGACAGTAATGCTCCTGATCCAGACTCAATAACGCCCACAGGAGGTCCAAAGGATTATCTTTTTATCGCTGTTGATGGTAATACCGATGGTAGAAGAACTGTCAGATCTGGTCCAGGTGGCTATTCAACTGTAGTTAAATTTAGAACCGGTGGTGGAGGGGCTGGTGCTACTGGCGGGCATGCATATATTCATACAACTTCTTCAAGTGAAGATCCTGGAGCTTTCACACTTAGCAAAAGTGCTCCTTGGGAAACCCGTACAATAGTCGTGCATCCATCTACTGCATCTCCTGGGTATGCTTCCTCCGGATTTTATATCTCATCAGACTTTGATACGGGCACCGCAAGTGTATTTAATATTGTAGAATGGACAGAAAGCGTAACTAACGTTGCATGTGGTGCCTCTTGTGATGTAAGAGTTCAGATTCGGACTGCTGCTACTCAAGCGGGGCTTAGTAGTGCTGAATGGTCTGGCCCCGAAGGAAAAGATGGAGATGTGACTGATTATTTTATTGATCCTTCTGGAGAACTTATACACACAGATCACAATGGAGACCAGTGGATTCGTTATAGATTGACTATTGATGGAAATGGTACTGATACGCCAATAATGGAGGAAATAAGGATAAATTATCAATAAGTATGAAAATATCTTCACAAAGAAACAGTGAGGGGTTTACGTTAATTGAAACTCTTATTTACATTTCAATTATCGGTATTGTAGTTTCAAGTTTTATCAGTTTCAGCATTTCCATATCTGATTCTCGTGGTAAGACGTATGTTGTTCAAGAAGTCCAAGCTAATACAAGGGTGGCTCTTGATATGATTCGTCGAAGAATTAGAGCAGCTCAGGATATTAACATAGGAAGCTCAATTTTTGACACAGATCCAGGGTTTTTGTCTCTTGCGATGGCCTCAAGTACCTTAAATCCTACAACTATAAGTCTTGATGAAGATAATGGAACTCTTGTAATAAAAGAAGGATCGTATGCTACGTCTTCAGTAACATCTGATCGAGTGAATGTAGTCAATCTTGTGTTCACTGATTTAACGTATTTTACCTCTAGAGAAAATATACGATTAGAGATTACGGTTGAATATAATAATATAAGTGCTAGTTCAGTTTATAATTATGAACAAAATGCCCAAACATCGATTAGTCTCAGACAATAGAGGTATTGTGGCTCTATTGACCATCGTAATAGTAGGAGCTGCGGCTTTAATTATGGCCTTGTCGAGCTCTATTTTGGGCTTGGGAGAGCTTGACCAAGGATATGTGGAATCTCGTGGAGAGGAAGCTTTTTCAATAGCTGATGGTTGTACTGATGAAGCTTTGCGTAGAATTATTCTGGACACTAATTACAGTGGGGGTAATGTAACAACAGAAAATGGGTCATGTATAATAAGTGTTGTACCTAGTGGCAGCAATAGAGAAATAACTGTGACAGCAAGCACGACAGACAATTATTATGGAAAGATTGAGACGAACATTACACTTTCTGGAAATGACATCACGCTTATTTCATGGGAGGAAAAAAGCGATTAAATATTTATGAAAATTTTTAACAAAAAAGCGATAGGTCTTGATATAGCTGATCACACCATTGAGGTTGTTGAACTGACTAAAGAGGGCACTAAAATAAATGTTACAAGCACTGGCAGAACTCAATTGGCACCTGGTGTGGTTGAGCGTGGGGAGATTAAAAATGCAGACAGGCTCACAGAAGTTCTGAAGTCTTTATTTGAAAACGCCCAACCTCAACCCATTAAACCTGCCGGGGTAATCTTTGGATTACCAGGGTCCTTGGTCTATACGCACGTCTTTTCAATAGGTCCGCATGAAAAAGAAAAGAGATTGGGTCTCATATCTGAAGAAGCCCAAAGCCATATTCCACTACCCTCGGATGACCTGATTTATTCATACCAGATAATAAGTGAGAATGGGGATAAAGCAGAAATTTTTCTTGTTGCCATTAGCAGGAAAGCCTTTGTTACCTGGCAAGATTTTTTTAGAACTGCCAATATAAAAATAGACGCATTTGATATTGAAGCGTTGGCTATTTACAGAGGGATATTTAGCAAGCAAGTCAAGTTGCCAGTCTGCATCATAGATTTGGGATCCGTTACAACAAATATAAATATTTTTGATGAAGCGGGTATACGATATTCGCACACGCTTAATATTGGAGGTGATGCTATGACGGCGGAAGTTGCACGAGCACTTTCTGTTAAGGATCTAAATAAGGCAGAGGAGGAGAAAAGGAAGGAAGGACTTACGAAACCAGGAGAGAAAGTTTGCAATGCCTTAGTTAAAGTTTTAGAGATAATTGTTATGGAGAGCAATACTGCCTTTTCATATTTGAAGTCCCAAACAGAAAGTAGTGTAAAGGAGCTCATTCTTGTAGGTGGTTCGAGTCTCCTTTCTGGACTCCCAGAGTATTTTAATGTCAATCTAAATATTCCTGCACGTCTCGGAAAACCAGTCATAATAATGTCTGAGGATGATGGGCTGCTTTACCTTGAGTCGATAGGCCTTGCACTCCGGAATCTTGAAAGTAGATGGAACGATCAACCGACCTTTTCTCTCGGATTCTCGAGCACTTCTCGGGCAGAGCCCCTCACGAGCGTTGTGCAAGATGGAAAAGTAAGGCCTCCTTTTAAGGTTCAAAATTGGATAAAAACTTATCGTAAAGAAATTGTTTTGACGGCTCTACTCTTAGTGATAACTTTAATACTTTCTGTCTCATTTTGGTACGATAAACCCATAATATATGAGCAATAAGCGAGCCAGATATAAAGCAAAGATTCATTCTCAGCGTGAATAGTTAAAATCAGCAGTGGCTCTAGCGAAAACCTAATCTTAATAAAACTAAATACGAGCCGTGTACCTCCGAAGTTGATTTATTTTTAGAAATGGTCCAGATGTGGACAATTTTAAGATGGCAGCGCTATCCCCTGTGGGAGGTATCTATTCTCTATTATAGGAGCTTGATGAATGATATAATATAAAAATTATAAGGCTGAAAGTATTTTAAATATTAAGCATTATGAATCTTGACAAAATAAAGAATAATACGAACAGAGGGTTTACCCTGATCGAGCTTTTGATTGTTATTGCTATTATTGCCATTTTGGCAGCCGTTGTCTTTGTGGCCCTTGATCCATTAACACGCTTTCAAGATGCAAGGGACGCAACTCGTTGGCAAGACGTTTCATCGATGGTTGGAGCAATTATAGTTGATCAAGTAGATAATGGTGGAACCTATATTTCTGCTCTTAACGGTGCTGCCGACGGAACCCATCAGCTTGGTACTGCTGTATCTGGGTGTGATTCTGGTTGCACGGCCACAACAACTCTTGCGGCTTGCTTGGATCTCTCCGGCTTAGTGACAGAAGGTTATATAGGGAGCATTCCAGTCGATCCTAGTACAGGAACAGCTGCGGAAACCGACTATTATCTTTACAAATCAAGTGATGGTTTTGTTGAAGTAGGCGCTTGTGATGCGGAAGGGAGCGGAGCTATATTTATCACCAGGTAGAGTTCTGTAATTAACTAGTAACGTTATTATGGGAAAAAGGTGGGGCAGCTTACCCAGCGTTTCTTTTGATGTGAAGAAGAGAAGGGCTGGGTTTACACTCATTGAGCTTCTTATTGTGATGGCTATTATAGCAATATTGGCGTCTGTTGTTTTTGTGGCCCTTGACCCATTAAAGCGGTTTCAAGATGCACGTGACTCGTCGCGTTGGTCTGATGTTACCGCTGTTCTTTCTGCCATTAAAATTGACCAAGTAGATAACGGTGGCTCATACCTCTCTACAATCTCAAGTATGACAGCAGGAAATGTCTATATGATTGTAAACGGTGCAAGCATGGTGGCTGGATGTGACGACAATAACGCAAGTTGTGATACAAATGTCACGGGAGACACAGATTGTGTAAACCTGTCCGGTATGATAACCGAGGGATACCTTGGTTCTATACCAATTAGCCCGACTGGTGCAGTAACTTGGGATGATGGAGATACGGCAGGTGAGGAAGGTACAGGTTATACATTGGAGCGCGAAACCACAGGAATTCTCCACGTACGGGCTTGTGAATCAGAGAATTCCACGGAGATATCAATTTCTCGTTAAAATGCACAACTAGTCCTATATATAGTTTGGAGTATAGCTTTGCATTACACCTTTTGCATATGAGTAGTTTGTAACTAGGATTCGCCAACTCTGTGGATAAAATCACATCCACTTAAATTTATCACTCTTCTTATATTGCTCTTTCCAATAATAATTTAGACGAGCATAACCTAAAGCGTCGCCCACAGGTTGCCCAAAAAGTGATAAAAAGTGACTAAATCTGACATCTGCTGAGTACAACTGGAAAGTTCTCAAAAAACAAACAGCGGCTCAGTAGATACACATGTTCTTATTTCCCAATGTCTTTTGACTACTTTTCTGTTACTCCTCAATCAGACTCATAACCTCCAGACCTGGGTTCAATTCCCGGCCCCGCAATAAGCGAAGCGGCGAGGGGGTGCTTCATGTGTTCCTTTGTTGTTGAATTACCACCGTAGAAATGCTATTTTTAGTTTTACTTTCGCCGGGGTAGCTCAGTTGGTTAGAGCACAGGACTCATAAACCTGAGGTCGTGAGTTCAATTCTCACTCCCGGCACATGATTGAAATAACGTCATTAATTACGTGATTAATAACGTTATTTCTGTATAATATAAAAATGCGGCGGTAGTTCAATTGGATAGAGCACTGCCCTGTCACGGCAGAAGTTGCGGGTTCGAGTCCCGTCCGCCGCGCAAAAGTAAAATCACCCAGATATTTTTCTGGGTGATTTTACTTTCTATTGTGGTAGAAGACGGGACTCGAAAGACAGAAGCCCGCGTCCGGGGGACGAGGGAGGGCTGAGTCGGGGTCGAGAGCACTTAGTATTTTAGAAGCAAAGCGAACTAAAATACTTAGTGACTCGTGACCGAGTCCCGTCCGCCGCGCTTGCGAAAAGAGCCTTACTACGTAAGGTTCTTTTGTGTATACTCACGGGACGTTGGAACTGAAACTTTAGTATAATAATTTTTGCTTTCAAATGACAAAACCTATGTGAAAGTATATGATTGTCCCAGACGTCATATAGACCACGGAGGATGAAATGAGCAAATCCGCACTAATGGCTTTGAAGCTGTCGCGGGAAATGGATTCCCGCATCGACCTCATAGCCGAGGACCTTGGCATTCCTATTGATTTGGAGCTTCTCAGGGTAGTCGAGACTATTGAGGAAGTCAGCTCGATTCATGGCTGGGCTTCTGGGCACTCTGAACGAGCCAGAAATGAGGAGTTGTATGCAGCGGCCAAATCAAAACTCCGCAAAATCATTTTGGAGAAAGTGAGGTTAGCCAGCACGTACGCTGACGCCCACTTCATCATTGAGTGGGCATTCGGACACGCAAGTATACGTAAGGAAGCACTAGAGAAAGTTGTTTCCCTTGCAAAAACCTTGGATGATGCAACGCACTTGTGGGGCAAGGTCCGAGACTACTGCCAATATCGCAGTATCGAGGAAGAAGCTGCGCGGGCCCACTTGCACAAGGTGGCGATTGAGGCGACGAGGAACGCACCTTCGTTGAAAGAAGCACTTCGCATTCACAGCGATTACCGATACGCCCCATTGTTTTGCGACTGTAGCGAGGGGCTCATTGGTTGGTGCAGCAAGATTGAAACACTCAAGGACGTTCAAACTTTGTTGGGAGCATACCTCGAAGGACAAGCTGCAGAGATTTTGTCGCAGAAACGCCGCGAACTTTCCGAGCAAGCTCTTGCTCAAGCACAGACTTTCAATGATGTAGAGAAGCTCGATGGGCAAATCGATGGAAAACTACTTTTCCAAAGGCTTGCCGAATTGGTCTCCTCTTTGGAGGAAGCATCTCGCCTTGATTACAAATCTCTATGGCGAGACAAAGAGGAACAAAAGCTCGCTAAAGAGATACGTCACCGCTTCCTTGAAAAGGAGCTTGAACTTCTCGCAAAGGAGCTTGAACAAGCTGACACCTTTGAGCGACTTCTGGATGTGCTAAGCGCAGCTCGACGCCTAGGGGAGTTAGGTAGCGCAGTTGGGAAGAGTGCGTATACCAAGACTCTCGCCAATGCTACAACGGTGGGTACTCTCAAGAAGCTCTACCGAGTCTCCAATCGTGCAGAGGTCCTTCAAAGAATTGCCGAGCTAAGTGCTGCGGCATAACAGCTTACCTACCGCCCACCAAAGAGACCGCCTCGGCTCTCTTGGTCGGGCGGTTTCCTTTTTATATAACCCCTATCTCTGGAAAGTACACAACAGCGTCACCTTTATTTATGAAAATAGTTCTAACATCGCCCACGATGCCGCGCAGAAGTAAAATTACCCAGATATTTTTCTGGGTGATTTTACTTTCTATTGTGGTAGAAGACGGGACTCGAAAGACAGAAGCCCGCGTCCGGGGGACGAGGGAGGGCTGAGTCGGGGTCGAGAGCACTTAATATTCTACAAGCACAGCGCGGTAGAATATTTAGTGACTCGTGACCGAGTCCCGTCCGCCGCGCAAAACTGAAAGCAGTCAGGTATCTCCTGGTTATTTTTAGTTTCTTGCAGGCTGAGAAATTTGCTACTTTGAAATCAAAGACTTTGTTATACTGTGCATGTATGAAGAGTACACTCTTATTTATCTACAACGCTGACTCATCATTATTTGCTGCGGCCAGTGATTTTGCTAGACGGATTCTGAAACCAGACGAGTACCAATGCAATCTCTGCATGGTGACCTATGGTAAGTTTGGAACTATGAAAAATGAGTGGAAGCAATTTATCGATTCATTGGATCAACCAGTTCAATTTCTTCACCGTGATGAATTTAAGGAAAAATATCCTAATGAAACCACAGCATTGCCTGCAATCTTTTTGCTCAAAAAAGAAACAGTTGAGCTGTTAATATCACATACTGAAATAGATGGTGTAAAGTCAGTACCGGAAATGATTACATTGATCAAAAATAAATTATCATGAATTCTGTTTGATCTCCAAATGAAACTGAGAAAGGCGTTCTATAAGTTTTTGGTGTGGAATATGGACTGGATGGTGCGTGTTTTTGGTTTCGTGCCGCGATACTTCATTAATATATATGCAAACAATGAAGTTATTGCCTGTGGACTGCATGAATCAGACGGTACGCTCAAAATTATTTTTACTCCCTCCCATAAGCATGCATACCATAGGCTCAAATCAATCGGAACGTCTAAGGTAGAGAATGAACACGCACAAAAAACTCCGATTGATCTACATCCATACAAAAACCCTCTTATTTATTCATTTTCACCCAGTGTTGCGGAAGGGGTGACACTGCAAGTGTTAGCGACGTATAAAGGAAGAAGTTTTTTAAATCAAATATCCTCACCATATATTACAGTCAAAGCTGAGACGATAGATCTTGAAAATGTAATGCATTATGATGGCACGTACATTGAGTGGCATCGTGCAGAAAAATATAAGCCGATGATATATTTTCTGCTTCTTTTGGATCGGAATAAAAACAGTATTGCAGGTGTCTACATGACAGGTACATCGTGGAAGGTTGGTTCTTATAATAATGTCGCATTAATTGTTGGTGATTTAAAGCGAATAGAATCTTGTGCAAATCTCGCTTCAGTTGAGCTTATGCTTATTGATTTTGAAGGCTGGGTAAGTCATCGAGCAGCTCTATTGCTCAATCATCCTACGCTTGAGGGAAGCTCGATACGAGCGCCGACACTCAAAGGCCGGAGCGATGTCGCTCTGTGACTGCGAGGCCGGGGGGGTCTTGACGAGTAAAGCGAGTTTAGAAACTTGACCCCGAGTCCTGCTTGCCCGTTCACTTATGAAATGAGTGTTCTGGGTCCGCTGTGCAAACGCCATAGGTATTGTTTTGTGTTAAAATCTAGCGATGACCAGGGGTCAGCTTAAGGATCAAATTATTGATTTGGTTTTAGATAGGGAAGATTAAGAGTTTTTGATCCCCGTTCCAATCAGAGCACCAGACTCACATAGAACGGTCGCGATCTAGTTGAGAAAAGGATAATCTTTTGGAACCACAAGTGTTTTCGGATCCTTGCCGTCCCATTTTATTTGTTTGTTTACCACAAGATCTGTTACAAATGCTTGATACTTATGCTCCACTTTGTTTACACGGGCGGCTAATGTCTCTGGCGTGTCGATCTCTTCAATTGGTACCGGCTTTCTGAAAATAATGGGTCCCTCGTCATATTTTTCTGTCACAAAATGCATTGATACTGCTGACTCCGTAATCTTGCCTTTCCTGAATGCTTCCATTACGGCTTCGTGTACATAGCGGCCGTACATTCCGACTCCGCCAAACTGCGGCAGTGGTCCGGGGTGGATGTTGACTGTTTGCTTTGGGGCAAGCCCTTTCACAAGCTTAAGCCATCCTGACAGTGCGATCCACTCAGCTTTATTATCTAAGATGATTTTCTTATACATATCTTCTGTCCATGGACCCTTAAAGCAGACAAACGGTATGTTGTATTCGTCAGCAATTCTACGTACACCGCCGTTTGTATGGTCTGAAACGACTGCAATGATATTGGCTTTAAGCATTCCCTTTTTGCTGTTTCGAACAAGTTCTCCAAACCCTGAACCGCCACCGTTTTTGGTGCCGGATGCAAAGATAATGAGTCGTGGCAAGTTTTTCATGTTCTCCTCATTTTGTCTTTATGACTGTTTAAAAAACTATATAGTAAATTTTTATTTTTATCAATAATCTTTTGCAAAGGGGTTTGAAATACCATACTATAGTTACGTTGCCGAGATAGCTCAGTTGGTAGAGCGCATCCATGGTAAGGATGAGGTCCCGGGTTCAATCCCCGGTCTCGGCTCCAAAGGTGCCAGCGTAAATCAGCTTGTCCCGTTAGAGCCGTCTGAGCTCAGCCCGCCTTCCTGAATTTTGCCGAGATAGCTCAGTTGGTAGAGCGATCGCTTCGTAAGCGATAGGTCGGGGGTTCGAATCCCCCTCTCGGCTCCATAGTCTCAGGCGTTGGCGGGCAGGCAATGCGTGGATCCGATCTTATTACTCCTCGCGGCTTTTCTTTTTGTTATAATTGATCGATGCAAGGTAAAGGCAAAATACAGAGCCGTATACGGGAAATTGAGACGCTGATGATCGCGCAGGATTTTTGGAATGATAAGGATAAAGCACAAACTCTTATTAGAGAACTTCGAGGACTTAAAACAGAGGCAGAGGGAGGAAGTAAATACGATAAGGGAAACGCTATTATAACGATTCTTTCCGGTGCGGGTGGTGACGACGCCGAAGATTTTACAAGCATGCTCTATCACATGTATCAAAAATATATAGATAGAAAAGGGTGGACTTCGTATGCACTTCATGAACACACAAATGATCATGGTGGGTATCGGAATATTGCATTTGAAGTTCAGGGGAAAAGAGCGTACGGCACACTCAAAAATGAATCCGGTGTACATCGCCTCGTTCGTCTCTCTCCCTTCAACGCTAAGAAGCAGCGGCATACATCATTTTCCTTGGTAGAAGTTGTGCCGAAGTTTAAAGAAATGATGGAATTGAACATTCCCGATGATGAACTTGAAATCCATTTCGCGCGCTCATCAGGGCCTGGAGGTCAAAATGTCAATAAGCGGGAGACAGCAGTACGTATGACACACATTCCCTCCGGTATTTCTGTGCACGTTGACTCGGAGCGCAGTCAAGTTCAAAACAGAGAAAAAGCGCTTACAATACTGCACGGCAAGCTCTACAAAAAGAAAGAAGAGGATAGAAAGCGTGAAGCCAGGGGTCTTTCGGTTTCAGCACACACGGATATAGAGTGGGGTAGCCAAATTCGTTCGTATGTGCTGCATCCTTACAAAATGGTTAAGGATCATCGTACAAACATTGAAATTCGTGATGTTAATAGTGTCTTAAATGACGGAGAGCTGGATTCCTTCATAGACGCAGAACGTAAATTGGAGTAACATTAAAGAGTTGTATTCCGTATGATCTATTTCGACAGGGTATCGAAGGTGTATAAAGATGATTCCATAGCTCTTGATGATGTCAGCTTGTCAATTGAGCCTAAGGAATTTATTTCAATCGTAGGACATTCCGGAGCTGGTAAGACGACCCTTCTGAGGATGCTTCTTGTGGAGGACAGGCCAAGTAGCGGGTCTGTTTTTTTTGAATCAACTGATATTCATCAGCTTTCAAAGTTTGAACTCACTAACTTTAGAAGAAGAATAGGAACTGTTTTTCAGGACTTTAGACTTTTGCCGCGCAAAACGGCGTTTGAAAATATCGCTTTTGCAATGGAAGTTGCAGGTCGCAGCGACGAGGAAATAGAATCTGATGTGCCCCATGTTCTTAATTTGGTTGATTTGGGTGATAAGATGTGGAACTTTCCACATGAATTGTCTGGTGGCGAGAAACAGCGTGTTGCGATAGCGCGAGCCATTGTAAATCAACCCGATGTCGTTATTGCGGATGAACCAACAGGTATGCTTGATCCCATCAATACGTACGATATTGTGCAAATCTTAAAAAAAATCAATGAGCTTGGAACGACTGTTATTTTAACCACACACAACAAAGGAGTCATTGATTCGCTAGGTAAACGTGTCGTTACTCTTGATAGGGGTAGAGTCATCCGTGACGATAAACGCGGCAGATACGTTCTGTAGAAACGTAAAATGCAAAATGCAGGAGTCAAAATGAAAGAAATTCTTAATACAACAAAGAAAATCTGGAAATAGTTTCTCATCTTAATTATTATTGTAAATATTTCTGCCCAGCTTTTTATTTTTAAGATTTAAATTTTATATTTTCTATCATGTTCTGGACCAATACAAAACGCATCTTACGTTCAGGATTTGTCAGTTTCTTCAGAAATGGCTTTGTCTCCCTTGCTGCTGTGCTTGTTATGACGATTACGCTTTTTGCTATTGGCTCTCTCCTCTTTAGTGGAGCCTTGCTTGAAAAATCGCTCAATGAATTAAAAGACAAAGTGGATGTGAACGTATATTTTCTGACGACGGCACCCGAGGACGATATTTTAGCCTTTAAAACTGTTCTTGAGGGACTGCCGGAGGTTAAAGAAGTCACGTATACATCACGCGAAGAGGCGCTTGTGATTTTTCGAGCGCGTCACGAAGATGATCAGCTGACACTTCAGGCGCTTGATGAGCTTGATGAAAATCCACTGGGGGCAAGTTTAAGCATCAAGGCGAAAGAGACATCACAATATGAAGGTATTGCCAATTTTCTTGAAGGTGATGATGCCCTTTCTATAGTAGAGACACCCATCATAGAAAAAGTAAACTTTTTTCAAAATAAAGCCGCTATAGATAAACTTACTGAGATTATAAGTTCATCCGAGCAGTCAAATCTCTTAAAAACCATTCTTCTTATTATTGTTTCAATTTTGATTACCTTCAATACTATTCGACTTGCTATCTACGATTCTCGTGAAGAAATCAAATTAATGAAACTTGTCGGAGCGAGTAATTGGTATGTACAAGGACCTTTCATTGTAACGGGGATAATGTATGGCGTTATTTCAGCCGTAGTGGCTCTTGCTCTCTTTTATCCAGTGACGCTGTGGTTTGGCCCTGTCTTTTATCCTTTCAATTTTTTCTCGACCATTGAAAGTACCAGTCTGCTTATATATTACAGTAATAACTTTTCAGAAATTTTTATAGCCGTCTTTGGGACAGGAATTGTTCTGGGGGCTTTATCGAGCTATCTTGCAGTTAAAAAATATCTCAAAGTCTAGCACATGAAGAAAAGAGGCCATAAATATATATTCATTGTTGGGGGAGTAATGAGTGGTGTGGGTAAAGGAGTTGCTACTTCTTCGATTGGAAAAATTCTGCAAGGAAAGGGTTTTATCGTAAACCTTATCAAAATTGATCCCTATCTTAATGTGGACGCGGGCACCATGAATCCCACCGAGCACGGTGAGGTTTTTGTTTTAAATTCAGGTCTCGAGTGTGATCAGGATATGGGCAATTACGAACGCTTTATGGACCATGAACTTAAGGATGAAGATTACATCACAAGCGGTATGGTATATCAGCGTGTTATTGAGAGGGAGCGGAACCTCGGCTATAAAGGAAAATGTGTTGAAGCCATACCGCACATTCGTGACGAGATCACGCGGCGCATAGTTCGTGCCGCTGATTTAAACGGCTCACATATTTCTCTCATTGAAATTGGAGGCACTATTGGTGACTATCAAAACGTTATGTTCATGGAGGCGGCTCGCGTGCTTAAGGTCAAGAATCCTGATGATGTGCTTTTCATTATGGTGAGTTTCCTGCCCATTCCCGCTAAACTTGGCGAAATGAAAACACGACCCACGCAGAACGCCGTGCGTCAGCTTAATTCATACGGTATTCAGCCGGATATGATTATTGCGCGAAGTGAGGTACCGCTTGATAAGAAAAGAAAGGAAAAAATTGCTATTTCGTGCAATGTAAGAGTCGAGCATGTTATTTCAGCTCCTGATATTGAGAGCATCTATGAAGTGCCGATAAATTTTGAAAAGGATCATCTCGGTGAGCTTTTACTTGACCTTCTGAAGATTAAAAGAACGCGGAGGGGAACTGATCTGAAGAAGTGGCGTGTGTTTGTAAAAAGGCTTAAAGAAATTAAACAGTCTGTAGATATTGCCATAGTAGGAAAGTATTTTGATACAGGGGACTTCATGCTCTCAGATGCCTATATTTCTGTCATAGAAGCTGTGAAATTTTCATGCTATAAACTTGGAGTTCATCCGAATATTTATTGGATTAATGCAAAAGATTTCGAGAGAGCCGTGCCTCGCCGCTTTCCTGATGGCAGTCAGGGCAGGCAGGGAAAAAAGATTTCAGCACTTAAAAAGTATGACGGTATTATCGTTCCGGGCGGCTTCGGTGAAACGGGTATTGAGGGGAAGCTTAAAGTTATTCGTTTTGCCCGCGAGAACAAAGTTCCTTACTTGGGGCTATGCTATGGGATGCAATTAGCGCTTGTTGAGTACGCACGCAATGTGCTTAATATAAAAGATGCTCACACCGTTGAAATTAATCCGAAGACCAAAAATCCGGTTATAGACATTATGCCCGAGCAAAAAAAGCTTGTTGAAGAAAATAAGTACGGTGCTACTATGCGATTAGGAGCATATCCTGCGCATTTAAAGAGTGGAACTCTTGCCCGTAGTATGTACAACGAAAAGGTTATAAGCGAGCGGCACCGCCATAGGTACGAGGTAAATCTGAATTACATTGAAAAATTTGAAAAAGGAGGTTTGGTATTTTCCGGTGTATCGCCCGATAGAAAATTGATGGAAATCGCCGAGCTTCCGCAAAACATCCACCCCTTTTTCTTGGGTACACAATTTCATCCCGAGTTTAAGGCTCGCCCCTTACATCCCCATCCGCTCTTTACCGGGTTTATTAAGGCGGCGGTTAAACACAAGAGGTCGCATAAAAAGAAGAGGAAAAAATAGACGGCTGGTATGTTTGACTAAAATTTAAGTGTAATCGTTATAGCATCACCATTAAAAATATCCTCTTTCTTCGTATGAGAGCTTTAATCTGAACGGCTCAACGCGTTGAGCCGTTCATTTTTTTCTATTTCCAATGATTTTAGTAAAGGCTTCCTGGACGGTATCAGTGAGTTTATATTTCAAATAATCTTTCGGGTTTATCCATTGGAAATCATCATGGTCATCACTTAAAACTATTTCAGTGCTCAGCGGGCTACAAAAGAAGAACACTCCTATAATCTGAAGATTTTTGTTGTGTACGGTAGGATACCACTCATTGACAAGGAATGGTTCTCCAATTTTAACCTTTATACCCGCTTCTTCTTTGACTTCCCTAGTTATTGTATCTTTTATAGATTCACCTAGTTTAACTTTACCTCCTGGAAAATCGTATTTACCATGATTAGTTCCACCCTTGTAATTACTTGATTCTCTAAGAATGAGAATTTTACCATTCTTAATGATGACTGCTCTTACTGCTATAAATTGTTTATCAATTTTCCCTTTCATAAATATATTTCTCGTGCGCTCGAAGAGCGTAACGATCTCGTGCTAGCTCGAGTTGGCTGCCGGACTTGGACTCGAGTCACCCGTCACTAAGTATAATTGTTCGTTCCGCTCCAATTCAACTAAGTGCGCTTGGCCACAGCTCGGTGCTCTGTCGCCTCCAAGGCGCGCACCTCCGCTTGTTCGAGTCCCTCCACCATACTATCGTAACATGAAAAACCCCAATTAACGTTGAGGCTTTTCATATTACGATGCTGACCTTCTCGAGCTAGAACGGTGGACGGTCAAGTCCTGTAAGGTTATTTTCAATGATTTTATTTTATCAAAACGACGCTCTTCGAGCATATTATAAATAATAGCTATCCCACTTTCCTTCACAGATTTAACCTTAGATTCCCAGATATTAAATTACCAAATTAATAGCCTTTGGATTCCAAAAAAAAGCTAATATTCTTGAATAAGTATTGAGCCAACTGTTTTATAGGTATCTAGATTAAGAATTGTAATATACTCTTTCCACTGATCCGCTGGGTAACGATAACCGCCATAGGACCCCACACGCTGTCCATCTCTTCGGGTAGACAAACTTATTTGAAAATATAAATGATTGTCATACAAGAACAAGGATCTTACATTGATATTATATTTTTCGGGGGCTATAAAAATGCAATTATGATTTTGTAATCTATTATTTTTATCAAATGAAAGAAAAGAAATCGAATCGGAATCAGATAAAATCATTATATTATCTTCAGGTAGAAACAGTGGTACAGAAGACCAACGTCTCTGGCCACACCTTGGTAATTTAACAAAATCGTAAATATTTTCATAAATAGTTATCTCTGACTCAAGTTTACGTGGGTCTACTATAACTATAGAACTCTTATCATAATCAAAAATAAACAGCAGGCCATCTCTTTTACCAATATAGTCACCATCCTCAAAAGAGCTTTCGTATACTATATATTCGCTTCCATCAATTGTGGATACTTCAATGAGTGGAAAATCAAAACTTCCTATTCCTTCACCACAAAGAAAATCGAAAAAACGTTGGTGTTTTGAGTCATAGTACTCATACCCACATCGAGGTCTTTCCGAGAAAAACCCATTTTCATATTTTGTTACTACACCTGAGACTACGTTAATAAGATAATCAGAAACATCAAGCGACTGCTCCATGCCTAGTAGTGGTAGATATTCTGAAACCAGAAGTTTATTGTCATCGTCTAAAAAACTGTACACAGATCTTTCGGCCTTATCTTCATCTGGAGGAGGTATGAGTTCCTCCAGCTCTTCCATCTTTATGTCATACCGAAAAATTCCATTGTTCTCCTCATTTCTTACAACAATATACGGTGGTGAGAAGAGCCCATTATTTTCAATAATAAAAATAGGGACTCTCCCTTTTGTAACATACTTACCTATAATCTTTTCCTGTCCAGTTGTAAGGTTAAACAAATCAATTCCTTTATTCGTCCATCTCAATACATATATCGTTGAACCGTCAGGAGGATAGTAACGTGTAAGTAAGGGTCCTAGTACTCGATCTATTTCGTTTTCTACATTTTTTATATCTAAATTTACTGTCGGTGCAATTTCTTCCCCTTTTGGTGGTTTATTCTGGTCTGATACTTCCACTTGAATATCATCAACTGGCTCTGATTTGGGTTGTAACAATAAATATGCCCCAGCGATTCCTGCAATAAGTAAAAATACAATGCCGACTATCAGCTTCGTATGTGAAGGGGGTGGAGATAGTGGAGCTGGTTCCATCTGAACATTCTGTTCCTCTTGAGCTTCATTTTGTTGCTCTTGTTCATCCATAAGTTAATTGTATTACAGCGAGATGTTGTAATTACGACGCATTTCGTGCGATTGAATAGCATGCTCGAACAAGGACTCGATTACTTGACTCATTAAAAATATCGCTGTGTTGACTCATCACGGTCACTGTCACAAGCTCTCTGGCACCCACGGTCTACAACCAAACTTGGGCAAGCCGTTGAGGGGTATTTCAGGTAATTTCAGTATATCAAATTGAGACAGTTGTATCTCTATATTTTCAACGAGTAAATTTTCGAACGAACTCAGTGTGGTGCAAGGAACGCGGAGAAATGTAGAGCATGAAAGCAATGACAAGAAGTGAAATAACCATAAAACTGAAAAGAGGGAACAATACTCCTTTAATAAGAGTGACGTTGAAAAGATAAGCACCAAGCGCGCCGTATGAAAGCGAGAGGGAAATAAAAATAAGTCCCGGAAATGACGTGGCAATTACCTGCGGGTCATCGGTGTTGAAATTGGGGAAAATCGCGCCGAGGCTTAGACCAAGTGTCGTAATAAAAATAATTGAGATGGATGAGAGGAAAAACAGAAAACCGGCTGAGCCGATATTGAGATGAAGGAAAAAAAAGTTTACAAATAAAGTGGCGAAGCCGAGAACGAGAAAGATTATATTAAAAAACCAAAACTTTGACCAGAACATCTTTGCTATATCGATAGGTGCACTTGCGAGAATCCAGGCTGTTTTGCGTTCGGTACTAAATGAGGGGAGTGCAAAACGAATAACAAAAGCGCTGATAAAGTAAGCAATAGTGGCATACTGAAGAATTTGCACAATACTAGGGAATAATTCGATATTAAGTTGATGCACAGCGATGTTTTTTCCCATCACAAAGTTTAATCCTGTCTGAATGAAAAGAAGCATCATAAGAAAGAAGAGCCACATCGCATTGCGAATGTTTCGCGTCATTATAAGCCACTCTTTCGTATATATTGCCGAAAGAGGGCTTTTAAAAAATCGTATAAAGCTGCTTTTAGGAACTCTCCCCGTCGTTCGCGATTTGGCAACAAAACTATTTTCCTGAAGTTTCTGCCAGAGAGACAAATAGAATTTTTTTGACCACGTAAAGAGCAGCATACTTATAATAAGTAGTGCAACAATCTCTCCAAGAAGCGCCAGGGTGCTCTCGTTACTTTTTGTTTGTATTTGAAAAAGGAGGGTTGCAAGCGGATCAGACGGGAAGACTTTAAATCTCTCAGCAATGGGGCCTATTGTTGCTATCTCTTGAGTTAGGTCATCTGCTTGGAAAAGTGCGATAATGTCACCCCCTAATGCTTGGTTCCAGCTAAATGCGGCAAGTAATGTAACAAGAATAAGACAGGTGGCTGCAAGACGAGAAAATGAAAGAACACTCTTTTTTGATATTTTAATTTTGGAGAGAATGTATGCAATAATAATAATCGTGAACATTGTTCCGAATACAAGAAATGCAACAAAAAATAGTATTGCGACAAGTGCGACAATTATATTCCATAACCCAATACCAAAGACCGTATTCATTGCTAAAAGAGTAGGGAGTGCAATGAGAACAAACGGCCAGAGTGAAGAGAGAAATACTCTGTAAGCCGTATAGGTTGGGACAGTGTGGAACCGAGGTGATGCAATAACCCATTCGTTATTCTCACGTTTGAAAAGGCTATACAATGCCGTGATGCTTGCGCTCAAGATGACAAGGAACCCAATGATAAGGAGAAACATTTCATACAGAAATAAAGGGAGGACATCTTTAAAATAAGGAGTGTTCACAGTGAACAGAAGTCCTCCTCTTACAAAAAAATATATCCCGACGGAAAGAGCGCCGAAAATTGAGAGAAACAGAAAGACTGTTATAAGTTTTGCGAGTTTTTGATTTTGAAAATATCGAGTAAATCTATTTCGATAATATTGTAAAAGGAGCTCTGTCATATATTTAGACAACAAGGGCGTTGTAAACCTGCTCAAGCGTTGCCCCTCCTTCAAGTTTTGAAACGCCCTTTAAATACTCGAAAGTTCCACTCTCAATCAATACTCCCTGTTTGAGTACTCCTATGCGGTCGGAAATTTCTTCTGCCACAGTGAGAGTGTGGGTTGCCATAAGAATAAGCCCTCCATCGTTTGCAAATTCTCGAAACGTATTTTTTGCTATTTCAGCGCTATGCGGATCAAGTCCGACAATCGGTTCGTCAATAAGAAGAATCTTAGGCGAGTGAAGGAGAGCTGCAATGATAGTAAATTTTTGCTTGTTTCCTCGTGAGTAATTTTCAAAGTAATTCTTCTCTATTCCTTCAAGCTTGAAAAGTGATAGGAGTTCTGAAATTTTTTTCGCCCGCGCTTCGTTTGAAATACCAAACAAGGCGCCCGTGAAATGAAGGAATTCTTCACCTGTCATTGATGACCACACCGTGGGTTCATCAGGAATATACCCGATCTGGGACTTCGATTTGATAGGGTCTTCGGAGATATTTGATCCATACACTACCACCTCTCCTCCGGTTGGTTGAAGCAGTCCTGCAATTACTTTAATAATAGTGGTCTTTCCAGAACCATTGGGACCAATGAGGGAAAAAATTTCACCTTTCTTGATGGTAACACTCACATCGTCCACCGCCTTTAGTTCGTCAAATGTTTTTGTAAGATTTTTGATTTCTAACATGTCTATAAGTATACGTGAGTAAGGGAAATTTAACAAAAAGTACAACATAGTCTTTGGGTCAATAAAACTCTCCTAAATTAATTTAGGAGAGTAAAAGAAAAATCACTCCACTTTAGTGATTTTTCTTTCTGGTACTGCACTCAGCAGGTATGCTATTTCGGAATAGAACTCGTAGGTTTCGATGCTCTTCGTACTCCGAACCTATCTCAAGAGCTTCAATAAATTCAGCTCACTTCTCTACTCAGCTTGCACTGAGCTTGTCGAAGTGCTGCCGGACTTGGACTCGGTTATGAAATTTTTAGTTTTCCGAATTGTATGAGATTCAGTTTCTTTTCTCTCCTCCACCTTTTAATTTGAGCTTCTCGACTCAAAGCTTCTCCTTTAGTTGAAAACTCTTCTGTATATACGATCTTCAATGCTTTATTTGCTTGCGTATACGAACTACCCTTACCTCTTTTGTGCTTAGCAAATCGTTTCTCTACATTGGTACTGAAACCAGTGTAGAGACCTTTGTTTTCACACAAAATTATATATACAAAATATCTCATGAGCTTCAATAAATTCAGCTCACTTCTCCACTCAGTTTGCACTGAGCTTGTCGAAGTGCTGCCGGACTTGGACTCGAACCAAGATACCATGCTCCAGAGGCATGTGTCCTACCATTAGACGATCCGGCAATATATTGTATTGTGCCTAAAATTTTACATTTCGGCAACAATTTTGAGTCTATGTCTGTAGGATTGAGCATTGTCGGTTGGTGCAGAAAGCAGCTTTTTCTATAATCGGTAAATTTTTACTTACGTATACATTTGAACTTATAAGCAATGCCATTCAAAAATTCTGGAGTCAATTAAAAACAGCTTGCTTTTACAGTAGCTTTTAGTAGGGTAAAGCTAGAGAGATTTCCAAGGAGGTTCCCATGGAGGAGGAGGTTTTTATTGGGGCTATTGGCAAGTGCCCGAGATGTAACGAGTATTTGAAACTGCCTGCTGAAGTGCTAATGGAGTGCATGCCAGCACCTCTTCAGTGTAAATGTGGTGCGACTATTACAGCGCAGTCACAGGGGAGGGTGTGCGTGGACGGCACATGGCAGCAGGTACGCTGGCTTGATAAGTATGGCCAGTGGACTGATACGAGGTCTAACAAACCGTTTGTCCTACAGGGAGAGTGTCGGCGGTGGCTGGTGTTTACCGACTACTGCGACATCCTTCCTCTGGATGAATCTGGGAGAAGACCACTGTCAAAAAGATTGTGGCCACGGCTTGCAACGGACAACGGGAAGCGTGTTTGAGAGGCCTTAACCCTAGGAGGGTGTACTCCTAGGGTTGCTCTTTGCCCTATAGCATGTCCTAGTAACTGATAAAAAAGAAAGTAGTGGATAAGTACCGCTATTTTTGGACTATATACTGTGCGGATCTCAATATTTTTCCAGAGGTTATCCATAGGTTATTAACGATTCAAGGTTTTATCCGGGTTGCATAATGTTGGCTCTGTATTTATCATGGACTGCGTATCTGGTTTGATTAGCTTGCTAGTTGAAACAGGTACAACGGAGAAACCGCTGCAAGGCGGCTTTTTCGTTTTTTTTGGTTCTTCATGTTTCAGGTCAGCTGCTTTATCAAAACCTTATTTTCTAAGGTCTCGTTATAGAAAGAAAGTGGGAGAAGAAATGAAGCTGCTTTTAGTCATAGGCGCTGTTATGCTTGCCATATCTGGTGGTGTATTTATGTACAATCTAAGTTTAAACAAAGTCTTTTTTGAGAGCGGAAGTTCTGGTATAGTTTTGATATTATGAGAGATGCAGAATCGAGAGAAGGGCAAACAGATAATCCCGGTGTGATTCTCTTGCCTCCCATAATTTATCTTGTTCCGCTTTTTTTGGGTATTGCACTTCGGTTTTGGAAGCATTTCCCCATGTTACCGGGCAGCTCATTCAATGTCCCCTTTGGACTGGTGCTTACTTTTGTTGGTGTTTTCTTAATGTTTGCCGCAGTGAGCGCGTTCAAAAAGTTTGGTGAAGAGCCAGATCCGAGAACATCAACATCCAATGTAGTTACTGCTGGCCCTTTTAAGTACTCTCGTAATCCTATGTATCTTGCGTTCACCGTTATTTATATTGGCGTCACGGTGGCCGTAAATACGTGGTGGCCGTTTATTTTTCTTCCGTTTGTTTTATGGATGATGTACAAGGGTGTCATTTTCCGGGAGGAGGCATACTTGGAACAAAAATTTGGCGAAGACTATTTGAAATACAAAAAGAGCGTTAGACGATGGCTATAGTCTGGAGTTCTGTTGTATAATTAAATGACTATTGAATAATTCACGATAGATGTTTAATCTATTTAATGCAAAGGCAAAATCGGATACTAATGTTTTATTTTGGATAGCTATTGCAGCATTTTTTGTAATTATTGGGGTAGCACTGCTCACTCAAGCTCCAATTGCTTATGCGCAGCTCTCGAGCAGTTTTGATGGGCGTATTGTCGCATGTGACGGTTTTGATGCTTCTGGCAGAAACAGCTGCAATTTGTGTACTCTACTAGAAACGGCTCAGAATATTATTAACTTCCTCGTTTTCTTCGCAATAATTGTCGCAGTGTTGATGTTTGTATATGCCGGCTTTCTTTTGGTTACCGCAGGATCCAATGAAGGGCAGATATCAAAAGGCAAGAGTATCTTCTGGACTGTGTTTATCGGACTTTTTGTCATTCTTGCCGCGTGGCTTATCATAAATCTCATAATGTCGGCTTTTCTCAATCCAGACTTTGGTAAATGGTACAGCTTTAATTGTTCTGCTTGAGGTGCTGTGGGTAGGGTGTTGGGTCTAATTTAATATCTTGTCCTGAAAATTATCATAAAGAAATGATACAATGCATATATTGTGTCATTTCTTTTTTATATGAGTACAAAAAAAGTTTTGGTTTACACAGCGGGCGTATCAGCGATTATTATACTTATAGGTTTTTCTTTTTTCCGCGGAGAGAAACAGTCTGATATTGAGTTTGTGATAGCAGAGCGAGCTGATATTGTCTTTGAAGTGAGTGTTACGGGAAGGGTCGTACCCATTCAAAGCGTCGAGCTTGCTTTTGAGAAAGGGGGTAAGGTGGCAGCCGTATTTGTAGATGTAGGGGATATCGTAAATAAGGGTGCAATTCTTGTTCAACTTGAACAGGGCGAGATAGTGGCGGAAATGATGCAAGCAGAAGCGAATGTAAAAATTCAACAGGCAAATCTTGATGATCTAAGAAGAGGTTCACGTGAAGAGGAGATTTTGGTGGAAGAAGCAAAAGTGCTGAACGCAGAAGTATCACTCGGTGAATCAAGGACCAATGTGGTGGATACAATTCAAGATGCACTGACAAAATCAGACGATGCTATCCGAAATAAAGTGGACCAATTCATAAGCAATCCAAGCGGAATAAATCCGGAAATTAACTTTTTCATAGTTAGCCAGCAGTTGAAGTTAGATATTGAAAAGGGGCGGATGAATGCCGAGTCTGCGCTTGTGAGCTGGCAAGCATCACTCATTGACCTTGCCGAAGTCGGTGATTTATCTTTTTATACGGGAGAAGCCAAGAGTAATTTAAATATAATAAAATTTTTTCTAAATGATGTTGCTCTTGCTGTGAATGCGGCTCAATCGACTACAGAGCTAACCCAAACTACTATTGACGCGTATAAAGTGGATGTATCATCGGCACGCACGAATATTAATGGCGCTATTTCAAGTATTTCGACAGCCGGCGAAAAATTCAAAAAAGCTGAATCAGCTTTGTTTCTTTCCAAACAAGAACTTATACTTGCAGTTGCCGGAACCGTAGAGGATAAAATTGTCGCTCAAAAAGCTAAAGTTGAGGAGGCCGAGGCAAATGTTCTGCGGTACAGCGTTCAGCTTTCAAAAACTGTAATGCGTGCACCTATTTCTGGAGTCGTGACATTACAGAATGCAAAAGTTGGTGAAATTATTACAGCAAATGAAAAAATTGTTGTTCTCATCTCGGAGTCGCAATTTGAAATTAAGGCTCAGATTCCAGAAGCTGATATAGCGCAAGTGCAGGTCGATGACGAGGCCCGAGTAACCCTTGATGCATATGGTGCTGACGTCTCCTTTGAGGTGTTTATTTCAGATATTGATCCTGCTGAAAATATTATTGATGGGCTTGCAACATATGGAACGACACTGCAATTTCTAAAAGAAGACGAGCGTATAAAATCAGGTATGACAGCCAATATTAATATTGAAAGTGGAGTTAGGAAGAATGTCGTTGCAATACCATCGCGAGCTGTCATCAGGAAAGAAGGTAAAAAAATTGTCAGAATTTTAGTAGATGGAGAAATTGAGGAAGTCGAAGTTGAGGTAGGACTTAGAGGTTCAGACGGCAACATAGAAATAATAAGAGGAATCAATGAAGGAGATAAAGTGGTTATTTTCATTAATGACTAGACTGCAGTCTTCATGAAGCCCCTGCTTCTTGCAAAAGATATTGAAAAAACATACCCGGATGGGACTCGTGCTCTTCGCGGAGTTTCGCTATCAATTGAAAAGGGTGAGTTTGTGGCTATCATGGGACCATCAGGTTCCGGCAAATCCACACTGCTTCACGTTCTGGGTTTTCTTGATCGCCAGAGCAGTGGTGTCTATACATTTGATGGCAATACTATTGACGATTATAGGGAAGATGAAGTCGCCCATGTGCGGAATAAAAAAATGGGTTTTGTGTTTCAGACATTTAATTTGCTTCCCCGAACTTCGGCGCTCGATAACGTAAAGCTGCCACTTTTGTATTCGAGTGTTGAAGAATCAAAGTGGAATACCATGGCTCTAGATGTGCTGGATTTAGTCGGTCTTTCTCATAGGACTGAACATGATCCTGCGGAGCTTTCAGGAGGCGAGAAGCAGCGAGTGGCAATAGCGCGTGCGCTTGTCAATAATCCTTCGGTTATCTTTGCAGATGAGCCGACGGGAAATTTAGACTCAAAATCTGGCATGGATATTCTCAAAATCCTGGCAGATCTCCATACGGCAAGGCGCACTATAGTGTTAATTACTCATGAACAGTATTTAAGTGAATTTGCACAGCGGATAATCTATATTAAAGACGGAATGGTGGAAAAAGATGACAGGGTGGAAAGCAGACGCAAAGTATAGTATTTAATGTAATTGAAACAATGACTTTAAAATATAGTGTAAAAACTGCCTTTGTCGGACTCAAGACAAACAAGACACGTTCCGGTCTTACCATCTTAGGGATTGTTATAGGGATAACATCGATTATTCTGGTGATGTCTATCGGACAAGGCGCTGAGAACCTGATACTAAATGAGATCAGCGGCTTTGGAGCTGAAACGATTGCTATTAGGCCGGGACAGGAGCCTAAAGGACCTTCAGATATTGGGCAAACCCTTTTTTCAGATTCACTCAAAATAAGAGATGTTGAACTTCTAAAGAAAAAGAGTAATGTGCCCCATCTGGTTGATATTATGCCCGTACTCATAGTTCCGGGAAGTATTTCGTACCAAGGAGAAACCTACAGACCCATGACCATGGGCGGCTCGGCAGAATTTATTTCGTCAGCTTTTAATGTTTTTCCTGGTGAAGGAGTACTTTTTGATGAGCAGGATATTAAAGATCGCGCCAGCGTTGTTGTCATAGGATCTAAAGTGAGAAGAGAATTGTTTGGAGAGAGTGATGCGGTTGGGAAATTTATTAAGATCAAAGGCAGAAAATTTCGAGTGGTTGGAGTTCTTGCAGAAAAGGGGCAAGTTTCACTCTTTAATTTGAATGACCTTGCAATTGTTCCCTATACAACAGCGCAGGCATATTTACTCGGCATCGATTATTTTAACGAGATTATTACCAAAGTCGACAATCCCGAAAATGTTGCCCGGACCGTTGTTGATATTGAGGCTACACTTAGACAATCACATAACATAACTGACCCAGATAAGGATGATTTTTTTGTCGTTACTTCACAGGCGGCTGTAGAGCAGATTAAGTCAATTATTGGAGCTCTGACTGTATTTTTATCCTCGGTGGTTGCTATCGCTTTGGTTGTAGCTGGTGTTGGAGTTATGAACATCATGCTTGTTTCTGTAACAGAGAGAACTAAAGAAGTGGGACTTCGGAAAGCTGTTGGAGCAACTGATAGGGATATTCTTTTTCAGTTCTTGCTTGAGGCGGCAATGCTCACCGGCTTAGGTGGTGTTATTGCCATTATACTTGGAGCGTTTCTTTCTTTTACGGTGGCGTTTACACTTACTCAGTATACAAATCTGCAGTGGGAGTATACATTTCCTGTGTCTGCAGCACTCCTCGGGATAACTGTTTCAACCCTTGTGGGAGTCGTGTTCGGCCTTTACCCTGCAAGAAAGGCATCAAAGAAAAGTCCTATCGAAGCCTTGGGGTATGAATAAATCCGTAGTATAAAAAAGATAGATGACATACAAGATTTTGAGCCCTATTTTAAAATTGATAGGCATAATATTAATTTTGGCGCTGGCTTTTTGGCTTGCCCACCTTGCTGAAAGTAGCAGTATAATTGCCGACATTATATTTCAATACGGTTATGTTGGCATATTTATTGTATCTGTCATAAGCGGATTCAATATCATTATTCCTATACCCGTTGTTACGTTTGTCCCGCTCTTTCTTGAAGCGGGACTTAGTTTTTGGGCAGTGGTTATCGTTATGGTGTTGGGACTTACCGTTGCTGATCTGTTGGGATATGCTATTGGCCGTTCAAGCAGGAGACTTGTCTTGCCATGGCATCACAAAAAAATATTTAAACGTCTTGATAAAATGAAATCAAGACATTATCTTGCACCCATAGTCGCTTTATTCTTTTTTGCTTCCTTTGCCCCCTTTCCAAACGAAGTACTAGTAATTCCCCTTGGCTTTCTAAGGTATCGCTTTACCCATGTTTTTATTTCACTTTTCCTTGGAAACATTATATTTACCATACTTGCTTCATTTGGTGTGATTAGTTTATTTAAGTTTTTTTAGCAGATGATATAGTTTTTCAGAGCTGTTTAGGGTACTTTTTGAGTATGATATTATGAAAACACATCGACATTAGGCCATGTCACTTTTTACTCATTTGAATACTCTAAGCGAGGCTGATAAGTCAAAGACGGGGGAGTCTACTGTTGTCTTTATTACCCCTGGTTTTAGGCGCTATAGTGAAGCATCTCTCAAAATAATTAGAATCGCAGAAAATATTCAGGAGCTGTACAAGTTACAAGTATAGACGAAGCTTATATTGATTTGAGCACTCGATTTTAAAGACCGCACTCTAGTGTCAAAGCCTCTATATCTTCTTCTGTCAATTTAAGATCTAATAAATTTTGCTCGCCCATGAGGTAATACATTACTGATGACGAGTTATCGACATGAGAGAGTCTGAGCGCGTGGCCCAATTCATGTGCAATTGTTAGACGCAAATCATTTAGCGTATCAAATTGATAAATGTTGATTTCATTTCCACGATAATCGCCCTGATCAAATTCTCTTTGCATTCCAAATTTATTGTTGTAGGTTAATATATCTGTATTATAGGCATCAATTAGTCGATTGTTCTCTCTTGCGACATTGTTTATTTTTTCAGCGAGACTATTTAAGTTAAAACGTTTTTGCTCAAGCTTTCCCACTTCTTTTTCTAAAATACTTTTGTCTCTCTCGAGCCGCTCATAAACCTGCGGGGGCGACCCACCTCTTTCATTCCACCTGCTTACTGTGACATTATATTGACGGAGGTGCTTTTCATAAAGAGCGAAATCTATTTCATATTCTCGAGCCGTACTCGAATACTTTTCTGTTAATGTTTTATATTCTTCGGTAAATGAATCTCGACCGGTTTCAGAACTTTCTAATTTTCCTCGAAAGATCTTTTCTTCAAGACTAAATTGTTGCCTTTCATCAAATACAAGATTAATTTTAAATTCTGCTTCGCTGTCATATTCAAATAAATTGAAAGCAAAAGCACTCTCCCAAATACGTTCAGTTTCAAGGAGAGTCGCTTTGAAATCTGCTTTGCTTATTTCAAAGCGATCGTCAAAGTTTCCAATAGTATAACGAAGTACGTTGTCACATACCGTTTGGGTAAGTGTTAGACCTATGAACATAAAGAAGAACAATAAGCCTATGACTGCAATGAAAGTAAAAATTTTGCTTAGCATTTTGTTACTATACTACATATTTTATCTTATCTTATGAGCGACGCAGAGCGAGCGAAATGCAAAAGTTTTACTTTTGCATTTTCACCTGTCCGGCAATGTAAGAGCGGCTGATAGGGCCAAAGGAAGCAGGGGGAGCATTCTGTACATATTGTATGGGACAATATAATGAGCATCGGACGACTGGCAGGCGGGGCCGAGGACCTCTGTCAAAAAAAAGTGTTCAGAGTGTTACAGTTGCACGATTTAATTTCATAGCTATAATGGCCACAATCGGTATGACTGTTCAACATATGCAACAAAGGCTCTATCGCTCACAGAAGGATAAGATTATTGGTGGCATTTGCGGCGGTCTGGGTGATTATTTTGATGTTGATCCTGTAATTTTTAGAGTTCTGTTTGTTGTATTGACATTTGTTAATGGAATTGGTCTGCTTCTATACATAATTTTATGGTTCGTTGTCCCCCTTGGGCGCGGAGAGACTTCTTCTGAAAATAAGGTCGCAGTGCACACACATGAACCTGCAGGCGGCAGTTCAAAAAGTGCATCCTCAAATGTTTTTACGACTGTCGGTGAAGTTCTCAAAAAAAGAAGTGCAGGGGAAATTGTCATTGCTCTTATAGTCATTCTCATTGGTACAGTCGCACTGCTTTCAAATTTCTTTTCCGCTGATTTACTTAGGTTTGAAATTATATGGCCAATGTTTCTAATTTTTATTGGTTTATATTTTATCTTCAAAAAGGAATAGTATTATTTTTATGGCAAAAGAACCCAGAGGTAAACATGAACATCCTGGTGAAGGAGGAAAAAAAGAGAAGGATAAAAAAACAGAAAGTGAAACTGTTCAATCGAGAGCAGAATCTAAAAATAAGAAGAAAAAAGAACGCGATGAGGAGTCCGTTATATTAATGGGACCGGCATATACTGAAGAAGAGAATACAATGCAGTCCATATCAGACGTATTGCCGGATTTGTTTAAAGAAGAGTCTGCTCAGGGTCTTTACGGGGAACCACCTACTGTAGAAAGTCAAGAAATCCACCACCATCAAGGCCGCAAAAGACATCGATTCGTTGCCCCCCGCTTCTTTTTGGGAGTAGTATTTATTTTTGTTGGTCTGGTGTATCTCGGAAGAAATCTTGAACTCTTTGATACCGTAAACGTTGATGTTTTAAAGTTTTGGCCGCTTATTTTAATTTTCTTTGGACTTGTAGTGGTATATTTTTGGAAAGGATGGGGCAAAATAATAGGAGTTGCGTCGGCGCTCCTTGTCGTTGTCATTGTATTTAGCATGTTGTTTGGAGACGGAAGGATCATAGGCGGACGACTGTCAGGAAATATAATTGAAGAGAAACGCGAAGCGGCCCCTTTCACCAGTATCGTATTTCTCGGTGCCGGCAATCTTGTTATTAAACAAGGAAAGGAAGTGTCTCTTACTGTAAAAGCTGATGCCAGTATTATTGACAGTATCAAGACAGAAGTTTTGGATGGAGAATTGCATTTGTCAGCCTCCCGTTCTTTACTAGAAATATTGCTTTATCGAAAAGCGGTATCAACATATCTTGTGACCGTGACTGATCTTGAGGCTGTGTATCTCACTGGCTCAGGATCTGTTCAAAGTACCGGTATTAATGCCGATAAGCTTGAGCTCTCTATTAGAGGTTCCGGTAATGTTGAAATGAATGATATTAGAGCAAATGAAGTAATTGCCGTTTTATTTGGTTCAGGAAGATATACACTTTCGGGAACCACAACACGCCAAATCATCCATATAAACGGTTCGGGAAGTTACGAGGCTTCCAATTTGGTTAGCCGTGAGGCAGGTGTTCGCATCACCGGTTCAGGTGACGTCTTTGTCAATGTGGAGGAAGAACTTAACGCTGTTATCAAAGGCAGTGGTAAAGTCAGGTATCTAGGTAATCCTCTTATAAGTGGAGAGGGTATCGATGGTTCTGGCACCATTGAAAGAATACATCGTGAGATAAGTGCAACGCTCCAGAACTTAGAAATAGTGGAGCAGCTTAAGAAAATTGATGCGGTAAAGTACCCAAGGATAGAGCAGATGTAATTAGTTTCTACGTTGTCTTATTTTAGCCATGCTCTAAATTATGTATTCATAAACGAGTGAGCGTATGCTATGTCCTTTATTTCTTTAGCAGACTTATTTTGTTATAGTTATGAATATGCAAGGCAAAGGGCAAAAGCGGTATTGGTCCAGAAAAAAGCAGTATGGTTGGGAGCGGACTCCTGCCGCATAGGAGAGTGGTGGCTTGTTGTCATAGCACAACGCGGGAGGGGAATCTCCGCGCTTTGAATGGGGCAAGAAAGTAAGAAATGTTAATAAAAACTAATAAGTAGTATGGAAAACGAACTATTTCAGAAACTTAAAGAAAATAGGGAATTGTTAAACAAAATATATGTGTCAGTGGAAAAGACCAGAAGATATTTCTTGTGGGTACTCATTGTATCTGTTGTTGTATTTGTTCTGCCCTTAATAGGATTGTTTTTTGCAATACCTTCTTTTCTCGATACCTATACCTCCCTCGATGGCTTGCTTTAAAGGAGGTGAAGGTAATTTCAAAAAATTACTTATTTCAATAAAAACATGTGGATAAACCGTTGCTTTATCTCTTATTCTATTGAATAATGCGGATAGAACTGTTCGATGAGGAGACCCATACCATGGGAACTAAGCCAGAAGACGAGTCAATAGTGGAAGCTGTGTTCTGTTGTGGGGTTGAGAAACACACCCCGTACAATTCGGAAGGTGCTTTCCGCACTGCCCATCCGGACGCTGCAGGCTTGGATAAGGTCCCCGGAGGTGAGGACGGTGAAGCTGGTTAATCTAATACCGGCAAGGTCATAAAAAGGTCAAGTTCACTCATGTTTTTAGGGCGGCCACTGTTTTATGTGGCCGCCTATCTTTATTTTAAGTTATATTTTACTAGTAGTTTGTGTAAATTTGACAGCTTTAATAAACTGTTGATAACTTGTTGATTTCTTGTTGAAATCGTTGGATACTGAAAATAGAACGGACCAGCAGATGTGCAGGACGATGGAATCGTCCAATCGTCGAGGTCAGCCATCAGGCAGATCCGGCTGGTGACAAGCCAAAGCGTGAATCTAAGAAGGGCGCAACTCTTTTGCGATGTACGTTGACCGGGAATCCGCGTAAGCGGGCGGTCTGTCTCGGAGGAGATCGCAATTAGGACCATGTGACATAATTACCTTTCGAAAGTTTTGGTGCAGCCTGTAGAGAAGCGGTCAGCGTATCAGAGAAATCTGTATGCTGGCCGCTTTTTGCTCACTATACTGACTTGAAGCTCGTACACATTTTTTAGGATTTGTGTGATAATCGTGGTAATGAAGAAGCGGTGTGGTTGGAGCCAGGGGGATACGCTTATGGAGAGATACCACGATACCGAGTGGGGTGTACCCCTGCATAATGATAGAAAATTATTTGAATTTTTACTTCTTGATTCGTTTCAAGCGGGACTGTCTTGGTCAACTATTTTAAACAAACGTGAACATTTTAGAAAAGCGTTTGATAACTTTAATCCAAAAAGAGTTGCAAAATATAGGAGAGTGGATATTAAACGTCTTCTTACAGATGAAGGTATAGTTCGTAATCGGCTTAAAGTTAACGCAGCTGTAAGCAATGCGCGACTTTTCTTAGAAATTCAAAAAGAATACGGGAGTTTTGATAGTTATGTATGGAAATTTGTCGGAGGAAAACCAAAGGTAGGCAATTGGAAATCATTTGAACAAATTCCGGCTACCTCTAGTGAATCTGATGCATTAAGTATAGATCTTAAAAAACGAAGGTTTAGCTTTGTGGGGTCAACTATAATCTATGCTTTCATGCAAGCGTCAGGACTTGCAAATGATCATGTTGCAAGCTGTTTTCGGTATAAAAAGCTGCGTCGCTTAAGTCAGTAAGTATGTGGAAACCATATTCATAGTAAGTTATTAACCTGTTTATATCTGTGGATAAGGCAGAATTTATAGCTTAAATAAGCGGTATAATTGGATTAGTTTGATGCTTTGGCCTGGTAGTGTATTTTGGGCATCAACATCCGTTTTTTGACACTTATCAAAATCGGAATAGCTGTAGGGAAAACAGTTGCCAATTGAGAGTAGGATAACGTAGAAAATATAGGCTATTTACGTTGACTGAAAATTATGTACGTGTTTCTAAGTTTTCAGGCAGTCACACAATTACTTTCAACTATATTGGCTCTCCTGATGTGACTAACAAGATTTCGGTGGCGGCTCAGTTAAGCACTGATTTAACATCAGTATTTTTATTTGCCGTAGGCGGCATTAGACCTCACACATATAAGCACCAACCAAATACTCAACACTAACAAGACTGGGTCGCATTAGTCACACATAAACAAGAAGAAGAGTATTAGCTCGTGTATCTTTAGTTTCCGTTGCCAGCATGCTCTTGACTGTGTTTCTAACTACACCAAAAACCACCCCGGCCGGGGTGGTTTTTGGTACTATAGTTATGCTACAACAAAAAGCGTGTGAACATGAATAGGGTAGAAAAAAAAATAGCGGAGCGGAAGAAGCGGATTTTGAAATTACTTTCAAAACTTAAAGAACTCTTTCCCCATGCCAGCATGGTACTCAACTATTCCAATAATTTTGAGCTTTTAGTTGCCGTAATACTTTCGGCGCAATGTACAGACAAAATGGTGAATAGTGTTACTGAAGAGTTATTTAAAAAATATGTGACACTTGATGGTTATGTAAATGCTGATGTGGCTCAATTTGAAGAGGCGATTAAATCAACAGGGTTCTATAAAAATAAAGCGAAAAATGTCTTGGGTGCCGCTAAGGTAATAAAGGAAAAGTTTAGCGGCAAGGTCCCCGAAACTATGGAGGAGATGCTTACTATTCCGGGAGTAGCTCGAAAGACTGCGAACGTGGTGCTTGGCAACGCTTACGGCATAGTTTTGGGTATTGCTGTTGATACACATGTACGGCGATTTGCAATACGCTTTGATCTTTCTGGCTACACTGATCCGGTCCGTATTGAGCAGGATTTAATGAGACTCTTGCCAAAGAAAGAATGGTTTAACTTTACCTACTATATGATTGAATATGGCAGACAAGTGTGTGGAGCACGCAAACATGATTGTATTGACCATCCTCTCACAAAAATCTACCCCAAAGCCGCTCGCCTATGGCCTAAAGCCAAGTAGTTTTCTTTCTTTACATCGCAAAAAAAGAGGAGTAGAGTGGGGCATATGATTAAAAAGTTTCTTATTTTTTTTCTGGAAGCTTAATATTGTCACTTTCTTTACCGGTGTTATCCTTGACGGTGAATTCCGCAATGTCATGAAAGCAAAGCACGACGCCGCAATGAATACTGTCAGGAACGTTAAGTAGAGTTTGTCTTAAATGTTAAAGTGATTTCTCCTAAACAAGTAGTATATATATTCCTCTTTGTGCTATTGGGGGTACTCGCTCAGTTTTTAATTCATGCAGTTGTTGAAATAGTCTATATTAAATTACTCCTTACAAATTACGGTGTGTTTGGATTGGGATTTGAATTTACTACATGGTTTACCATTCATACTGTATTCGCGGCGACCTTTCTTGTGTTTGGAATCCTAGTAGGTTTTTGGCAGGGAGTATATTGGTGGAAGCGGATATATGAAAAATAATACAGACAATAATCGACAATCTCACAAAGTGGCTATTTTCGATGTTGATGGGACTATATTCCGCTCAAGTCTCATTGCTGAGCTTTTAGATGAACTCATTAAAGGTGGTTTTCTTGAAAAAAATATAGTCAAGGAATATAACAAGGAGTATTTAGAGTGGCTTGATAGGAGAGGTAGCTACGAAAACTACATAGAAGCACTTGTCCGGGTTTTTATGAGAAACCTTAAGGGAGTGCATTATGGAGATTTTGCGGATGTTGCAGAGAGTGTAATAGCAGAGCAGCAGCATCGTGTGTATAGGTATACGAGGGATCTTATTCATGATTTGAAAAGCAAGGGCTACTTTTTACTTGCGATATCTCAGTCGCCCAAAACAATTCTTGAGGGCTTTTGTAAGAACCTGGGATTTGACAAGGTGTACGGACGTATCTATGAGCTCGGTCCGGAGGACCGCTTTACAGGTGAAATAATTGACTTACATCTTATTGTCAATAAAGCCAACATCGTACATCGCGCTGTGGAGAAAGAAAACCTTACACTCAAAGGCTCAATAGGTGTAGGTGACACCGAAGTAGATGTTCCTTTTCTTGAACTTGTTGAAACTCCCATATGCTTTAATCCCAATGCGGCTCTTTATAAGCACGCGAAGCGAATGGGTTGGAAGGTTGTTGTTGAACGGAAGGACGTGATTTATGAAATCCAGTGAATATAATAGGAAAGATTTTTTTGATTTCCCAGACCAAGATTTATTTGAACCGGAAGAAGATCAAGCTGAAACTCTGTGGGACCATATTCGCACGCTTTTAAAAGCAGGGGTTGCTCTTATTGCAATTCTTGGGATGGTACATCTTTCAGGTTTATATCAATATTTTGTCTATCAGCGTACTCCGCAAGTAATTGAACAAGAACCGGTAGAGACCTTGCTCTCCGCTGAGAAAATGGCAGTGCCGCTTACTGTATTTATAATTAGAAACGATGAAATACTGGGGTCTCTCCGAACGCGTGCTGACGTGGACAGGCTTACTTCAAATGCTTCTGTCATTTGGCAGCAGGCGGATATTGATCTTGAAATTGAAAGCATAACTGAAATCGTACTTTCTGACGGTGAGATTCAAACACTTCTTGATTATCCTCGAACCATTACTTTCGTTTCAGACCAATATAATAAAAAGGGTATCAATGTTTTTTTAGTCAGTTCTCTTCAGGGAATAAACGGAGTGGCATTTGGAGGTATGCATAGTGTATTTGTCGCTGACTTTACAACAGTCGTTGACTTTAGAGTCCTTGCGCATGAAGTGGGGCATGTTTTAGGACTCGGACATATCTCGACAGATAAAAGAAGACTTATGTATCGAGGGTCAAACGGATTTGCCCTGACGCTCCCTGAAGTCATGACGGCTCGAGCGCGTGCGTTTGAATTTTAGGGCATGGTACACTTGTCGGATGTACGTCTATTTTGTACGCCATGGGCTCTCAACTCTTGGGGAAGAAAACAGGCACCAATTTCCTGACTCTCCTTTGTCCGAGCAGGGTAGAAAACAGTCACACCTGATAGCAAACAGATTGAGTAACCTTGATTTTGATATTCTCATCTCAAGTCCTTTTAAACGTGCACTTGAAACAGCCGATATAATAAATTTACATCATAATAAATTAATTACAGTATCCGATTTGTTTCAAGAGACAAATCGGCAAAGTGAAATTGAAGGCAAAAGTAAGGATGATCCCGAGGTCAAAAATATTCTAGAGCAGGTAAGTGCGAATTTGTATAAGGATGGTTGGCGCCACTCAGATGAAGAAACATTTGTAGAACTGCGAGACCGAGGCAGAAGAGCGCTTGACTATCTCACAAAAATGAGCAAAGAAAAAATACTTATTATCACTCATGGCGATATTCTGAAGATGTTAATTTCAATTATGCAGCATGGTAAAGAAGTAGATTCTTTGTTATTTAATGCATTCCGTGTTTTTGCTCCAGCCAAAAATGCTGGTTTTACCGTGTGCTATTACGGCCTGTTAAAACAAGGTGAAAGAGACACAAGGAGGTGGTATCTTATCTCATGGAATGACGATGCCCATCTTATGTAGTAAATTATGTATACTTAAACCATGTGGAGAGTCACTGTCGTGAAGGATAAGGAGACACCTAGCGAGTGGACTTTTGAGGTTACGGTTTTAGGAGGTACAGCCAGCGACAGGATTCATAACTACGATGTGACGGTTGAAAAGGAATACTACAAACAGCTTACGAAAGGAGTAATACCGCCAGTATCACTAGTTGAGCGTTCATTTTTGTTTTTGCTTGATAAGGAATCTCCGGAATCTATCTTGGAATCTTTTAACTTGAGTGAAATCAACTCCCATTTTCCTGATTACGAGGAGAAAATGGGAGCATTGTTGTGACAGTACTGTGATAGGTGATCGTGTAATCAAACAGTTGGTAACACTAACAGTTCTCACCTTTCTTATTTTTGTTGTTATTGGGGTGGGGCGCTTTGCGTCTCAAAACTTAAGTGGTGTTATCCCTCTCATTAAAAGTTCCGGAGAAGATATTGGAGAGTTGTTGCGTGAAAAAAGTTCATCTCCCCTTACCCTGCCCCCTGGTTTTTCAATTTCAATTTTTGCCAAAGGTCTTTCTGCACCACGGGTTCTCACACTCGACATAGCCGGTAATCTAATTGTGAGTATCACAAAGGAAGGGAAGGTTGTTGCTCTTCCGGATTATGATCAAGACGGGGTTGCTAATGAGACCGTCGTTGTCATTGAGGGACTCGATCGTCCCCACGGTCTTGCATTCAAGTGCTTTCCCTTTGGTGAGTTTGGTATCGAGTATGAATGCAAGCTTTACATTGCTGAGACTGACCAAGTGGCTATGTATGACTACGATGATGAGAATCTTAAAGCATCAAACAAAAAGACGATCATTGATTTACCCGGTGGGAAAAACCATTTTACTAGAACCATTATATTCGCCAAAACACCTGACGGGGAAAAACTCTTAACGTCTATTGGATCATCCTGTAATGTTTGCTACGAGGAAGATGACCGTCGTGCGGTTATTTTATCATCAGAAGCGGATGGGAGTGGTGTTGGATACTTTGCGGCGGGACTCCGCAATACTGTGTTTATGACCATCCATCCTGAAACGGGCGAAGTTTTTGCAACGGAGATGGGGCGCGATCTCTTAGGTGATGATTTGCCGCCAGATGAAATAAATATTATACGAAAGGGCAAAAATTACGGCTGGCCCGTTTGCTACGGAAAAAATATTCACGACACTGAATTTGATGACAATGTATATATTCGTGCACCATGCTTAACTCCATTTGAAGAGCCTTCTTATATTGATATACCCGCGCATTCTTCCCCATTGGGGCTTTCGTTTGCACCTTTAGGATGGCCCGTTGAATACAAAAACAGTCTTCTGGTAGCCTACCACGGTTCATGGAATCGCAGTGTTCCAACTGGTTATAAAATCGTACGGTTTGATCTAGATGATGAGGGAAATGTTCAAAAAGGTAAAGACTTTATCACAGGCTGGCTCACCGATGACGGGCGAGTACTTGGGAGACCTGTTGATATACTTGTTGAACCAGGTGGCGATATGTATATTTCAGATGATAGAGCCGGTGTTATTTATAAAGTGACGTATACCGGAGAAATTTAAATAGAATATTTTAACCAAAATGGCAACACAGGCAGAATTAGGAACATTCAAAAAAAATGTTTGCGTGTATTACAAAAATCACAAACGTGATTTTCCATGGCGAGGGACAAGAAATCCCTATCATATTTTAGTGTCTGAAATAATGCTCCAGCAAACGAAAGCTTCGAAGAGAACAGAAGAGAAATATAAAGCTTTCATAAAACGATTTCCCGATTTTAAAGAGCTTGAGAGTGCCCCACTTCGGGACGTTCTTTGGCAGTGGCAGGGGTTAGGTTATAACAGGCGCGCAAAATCGCTCAAAGAGCTTGCCAAGATTGTGGTAAATGATCATGGAGGAGTTCTTCCGAGAACTAAAGAGGAGCTCGTAAAGCTTCCTGGCATTGGTCCTTATACGGCAGGAGCGATCTGCGTCTTTGCCTATAATAAACCGACGGTTTTTATAGAAACCAATATCCGGACGGTTTTCATCCATTTCTTTTTTGATAAATCTAAGCGAAAAATTTCTGATGAGGAAATCTTAAAACTTGTTGATGGGACACTTCAAAGGACTGATCCACGACAGTGGTATCAAGCTCTTATGGATTATGGGGCAATGCTAAAGAGGAAATATCCGAATCAAAATCGTAGAAGTAAGCACTACTCGAAGCAAAGTAAATTTGAAGGTTCAAACAGACAATTACGGGGGCGGATTCTTAAATTATTTTTGGTAGAGAAAAAATTAACTCAAATAAGAATAGCAAAAGAGCTTAAAGCCAAACCTCAACGTGTCGCATGTTTACTTGAGGATTTAGCTAATGAAGGATTTCTGGTTCGATATAAATATACTTTTATATTAGCGTGACAAGCTCGCTCTATACCATAGATCTCATTCGAGCCTAAGGATCTCAGGCGTTTGTCCTGAGGAATCAGCACCGAGTGAGTCGATTAATGGTTTAGAGCGTAGAGAAAATACCGCAGGTCCTGATCACAGCGAGGGGGGAAACTATTTTCAGACTATTAATTGGCAGGAGATTAATGAACGACGTTAGAACCTCTTTTCTAGATCAGAAGAATATGCAGTATATGCAATGTATGACAGAGTTTGCAAAAACATGTAAATAGGTGGGTGTCGAGGGATGATTGCGGAACTATGTTAGAACCTGTGGTTTTAGACAACGCACATGACTAGTATGTTTTATTCCAAAAATGTACTATTATTTAAAATATGAAAGAATTTATTAAGAAAAATTTTGCTATATTACTGGCTTTCATATTACCAGTTGTACTTATAGTTATTGTTGCCTTAAGTACTTATCTTCCGTCACTCTTCTTGTCTACTGACTACAATTTTATATATACATCATGTACTAACGGCGCAAATTACTATTCGTATCGTTGTGACAACTATCTCCAAAAACGACATTCGGTTGTAGATGATAAAATAGTTGTAAACTCGATAAGTCCAACTCAAGACTCAGATAACGATGGCATACTGGATATTAATGAAAACTATACTGCACGTATTTTCTTACACGACACCGAAAAGAATGAAAGTAGAGAAATCACTCTGCAGGAAGCACAAACCCTAACACTCAACAGCCTTCTTACATCACCTGACGGTGTTACTGTTTCAAGTAGTTATGATAGAGGAGCTGACTTCTTCTTTATTTTTGATGGTGGCTCTTCATATGGTTATTACCTTACAAAAGGAAAAAATAAAGATAAGCTCAATTTGATAAATATTGATCAGCGGTATTATTATCGAAATAACTTTCAGTTTATGGGGTGGATTCTACCAGGAAGAAATTAAACATTACTATTATGAATAAAGAAGAATTATTACAAGAATTATCTTCCAAGGTGAGTGTGGGGGAGATAAGCCGTGAAGAAGTGATGAGTCGGCTGAATCTTGAACCAGCAATGCAAAGGGAAGATGAGGAAAGCACAAAGAAGATTTCGCATTTTTCTATTACAAAGATGTTGTATGTTTTGGGTGTGGTCATTGTAATAATCGGCATTGCATTCTTTGTTGCTCAAGTCTGGGATGATATTGGATCGTTTGGACGCATAGTGGTTACATTGGGACTTGGTCTACTTACTACTGCAATTGGGTCAGTATTACTTAAGCAGAAACCAGAGGAAAAAATTGGCCCAATTTTCCATGTCATTGGTGGTGTGTTAATTCCTGGGGGAGCTATGGTGACCCTTTCAGAACTTAGCGTAGAAGTTGTATCTTTGTGGCCAGTCACATTTACTTTTGGAATTATTTTTATCTTTTACTTACTTTTGAACTCTGTTCATAAAAATGCCATTCTGACTTTTTTTGCAATCGCAAACGGCACGGCTTTTATTTATCTCCTCGTTGAATCAATTGTTGATGGTCAATTTTATAACCATGGAGATTTATATGCATATCTCACAATGGTAATTGGTGCGAGTTACCTCCTGCTCGCGCAACATTTCCGCGAGGGTTGGAATAAGGAACTTGTAGGCGTTCTTTATTTCTTCGGCATTACTGGTTTTCTTGGCGCCGCATTCTCACAGGTATTTGATTCAGTTCCATGGCAAATGCTCTACTTCCTTATTGTCATTGGAGGTCTCTTTTTGTCAATTTACATGAAGAGTCGGAGCATTTTAGTTATGAGTACTCTATTTCTCATTGCACATGTTTCGTATATTACCAGCGAATACTTTGCAGATTCAATCGGTTGGCCAATTTCTCTAGTTATACTTGGTTTTATATTCATCGGTCTTGGATATTCCTCTGTTGCCATTAACAAGAAATATATACAGAAAAGCTAGATTTAATTGGAAAAAGAGCCTTTCAAATAGTATTTGAGGGCTTTTTTGATACTTCCATATTTCTCACATATTTCCATATACGACGGAGATTAATGAACGACGTTAGAACCTCTTTGTTCTTCAGCTCCAGTTATATTTTTTTGTTTGATACCACTATGTCGTCAATATACAGTATGGTGTCTTCTGAGGTTGCAGAATATAAACTCTACCGTGTATCTTGAATCGCAAAACTAAAGCGGAGACCGTAGAGAAGAATGAAGCCGAGGATAATCCAAATAAATTTAAAGTCGAGGAAGGTAAGCGCGATGGTTGCAATGATGGGGCCAGCAATGTAAGCGGCCGGGCGCATCATTCTAAAGAAACTTATGGTGTTATTGTCATTACTACTAACATGCTTGAAGAAATAGCTTTCTGTCATGATTTCCACAAGGCTTACTCCGATACGAATGGTAAAGAGCACGGCAGCCCAAAAAACAAAGTTATTAGTTTCTATAAAACTTAAAAATACTGTAAAGAGTGCAGCAATGAAAAAGCCAAGTGACAGGAGTTCCTTCTCTCCGAGATAACGATCCGCAATTTTTCCGGCCGGCAGTTCAAAGAGTGCAAAAGGAATAAGCACAATAAAAGTCATAATGCCAAACTCGGCCCAGGAGAATCCGATGCGGCTTATGAGATAGATTGGCATATAGATAACCATCCATGAGAAAAAAATGCGCATCACAAACTGCGCCATCATAATGTTGTAAATATTTTTATTGTGGAAAATACAAGAGAGTATACTCCATAGTTTGAGCTTATGGTACGGGGGATCTTCAAAATTTTTAAAGTCCCGCATGATAAAAAGAAAAGGAATCAGGAATAGTGAGGCGGCAAAATATACTTTCCAAAAATCGGAATCGGCTATCATAAGGCCTGCGACAAGAGGGGCTAAGATGAGCGCTGTGTTTGTGATGGTGAGGTATGTTCCTCGGATGCTTCCCGTAGTGTTTTCTGTCGTGGTCGAACTTTCAAGAAAAATATCGAGTGTATAGAGAATGAGTGGATAGTTTACTAAATAAAGAATGAAGAGAGGAATGATAAAAGAGGTATTTTTAAGGAATGCAAAACTAAGGAAGAAAGCTATCTGAAGCGCAGTGAAAAAAACCATGAGGCGGTAATTTCCAAACCGCGTGAGTAAATATGCAATTGCAAAAAGGGAGAGGATACCTAACAGTGAGGCGATGATGTAAATGGCGCCAATAAAACGCTCTGGAGTAAACTGATTTAAGAAGCTTGAATTTATGTAAACGACAAAAAAGAGATGAAAAGAAAGCAGAAAGTTAGCAACATATAGATTCCCAAGGTGGCCAATGCGGCGGAGCCTTTGGAAAGGATGGTACATATATGGCTACTATATCACAGCACCGCCCGTGATGCTCGAATATATAATGGAGTATTTTCTTCAGCGGCGCTGGACTGCGAAGAGGATATTCGTATGGCTTATTCCTTTTTTAAATCCCGAGTACTACGGGAATCACAATAGGCCGCTTGTTGGTTTTCTGGAAGAGAAATCGACTAACGTCATCAGTTATGTTTGTCTTTACATAATCAAAATTAATGGGGTTCATTCCTACGGTAGTTTTTTCAACTGTCTTTTTGATAATAAGGCGGGTTTGCTGGAGAAGCTCCTGAGATTCGCGTAAATACACAAATCCGCGCGAAATAATATCAGGTGATTTTCTGAGTTTACCTGTTTTAAGATTAATGGTTACAATGATTACAAATATACCCTCTTGGGAGAGCATCTTTCGGTCACGTATGACCACCTCCTGCATATCTCCAATTGAAAATCCGTCAACCATTCTGAGACTCGAAGGAGCTTTTTCCTTAAGCTTTACAATTTTTGCTCCTTTGTCTTGAATTTCTATAATTGAACCGTTGTCTGGAATGATTATGTTCTTTTCGGGTATATTGGATGACATTGCGATGTCGGTGTGTACGCGGAGCATGTAGTGGTATCCGTGCTGCGGCATAAAGAATTTTGGATTTACTTTCTTAAGTATCCATGCGGCCTCCTCCCTATTCGCGTGTCCGCTTGAATGAACCCCGGCAATTTGGTAGTGAATGATATTAGCACCTCGTCTCGAAAGATTGTCCTTCAGTTTTTGCACAGCGCGTTCATTGCCGGGGATAATTGAAGAAGAAAGGAGAATAGTGTCGCCCTCCTTTATTTTGAATTGCCGATGGGTACCTGAGGCCATACGCATGAGTGCAGAATATTCATCTCCTTGCGCTCCGGTTGCAAGCACAAGAATTTTATCATCAGGATAATCACTTATTCTCTCTACGCCGATAAAAGCATCCTTTTTAACCTTAAGCATACCGAGCTCTTTAACAATTTCAATATTCGTTTTCATACTTCGTCCCTCAATAACAATTTTTTTCTTGTATCTCTCTGCTATTTCAATTATCTTTACGAGTCGCTCCAATTGAGAAGCGAATGTCCCGATAACCATTCTTCCTTTTACGTTTCGTATAAACTCTTCAATATTTTTGTGCACTTCGGCCTCAGGAAATGAGAATCCCGGTTTTTCAACATTGGTTGAGTCAGCCATTAACAAGAGCACATTTTCCTTTTCAAATTTTTTAAACTCGTCTTCTTCTGCTTTTGTAGGGACTTCATTAACATGGTCAAGTTTGAGGTCTCCAGTATGTACGATGCTTCCGTAGGGAGTTTCCACTATTATTCCCATTGAATCAGGAATGGTGTGTGTAACGGCAAAAAACTTAACGGTTAAGCTTCCCACTTTGATTACATCATCTTTTTCTACTTCTCTTATATCTAACGGCGGAAGATGCGGGAATTCTTCCTGTCTTTTTTTTATCATAACCGTTGTGAGACGGCGTGAATAAATGGGTGGATTGCCAATACTGTCAATAAGATAGGGGATACCTCCTATATGATCAAGATGTCCGTGTGTTATAAAGACGCCGCGTATCTTGCTCTTTCTGTCTTCAAGGTACTTGGTATTGGGGAGGATATAATCGATTCCCGGAGTTGAGTCCTCTTTAAATTGGAATCCACAGTCGATAATAATTATGTCGCCGCCGTACTCGATAAGTGACATATTGCGCCCGATTTCCTCGACACCGCCAAGCGGAATGATACGAATACTGTCATTAAGCGCTGGAATATCATCATCCTGCTTTTTACCTTTTCTGTCATTAAGTTTAGGAAGAATAGGAGCATGTGGTAATCGCCTGGGTTGTTTCCTTCTGTTTTGGTGAACTGTTCGAGTTTTCTGGTGCCTCTCGATGCCGACTCCGGCTCTGTTTTTCTTTCGACTGAAGGCTATTTTAGGCTTACGTTTTTGTCCAGAGCTCCATTTTTGTTCTGGTTTATCTGATTTGTTGATCATAAGTCAATTGTAGAATTTAAGAGGTTGCCTGTGTAAATAATTAAAGTTATCTCGCAAAGAAACTCCACACACTGTCAGTCTCTATATACCACTGATAGACGTTAAGAAAGCGTTCGTTTGGAGTGGTCACAGAACCAAGTTTAAGCCCATTAATATTTTTGGGGACGATATAGATAAAATCAGGCGAGTACACAAAGATGGCCGGTATATCTTTCGCAATCTCTTGCTCGAACTCCCTGTATTTTGTCATACGTTTGGAGTAATCCGTAATAGTGCGGACATCTTCAAGAAGTTTATCTGCCGTTATGTTTGCGTAGAGAGCGATATTTAGACCTGGATCATTGCGCTGTGATGAATGCCAAAATGCAAATAGATCAAGTTCTCGTCCCACAATTTCTCCAAAGAACAGTGCGTCATATTTGCGCGGCCGGATGACGTTTTGATTAAGATCACCCATCTCAAAAATTTTTAAGTTTACATCAGCCCCAATACTATTCCATTCTTGCACAATTATTTGAGCCGCAGCTTTTAGTTCAGGCACGTCGGATGTCGCAAGAGAGAAGGTTAGCGTTTCAACTCCCCCCTTTGTTTTTCGCTCGAAGATGCCTGATTCCTCATTGACTCTCCACTTATTTTTCTCAAGCAATTTGATGGCTCTGCTCCTGGGAGCGATCTCACTTTCAGATTGGGTTGAAACATGAGATGGTCTGATAATGCCTGGAGGAATAGGACCATTAATAGGAATGCCATTGCCGCCCAGTACCTCTTTGATTAGTCGCTTCCTATCAAGCGTGATATTAAAGGCTTCGCGCACCTCTTTATTTGCCAGTACGGGTGCTTGATTTTGATTGAAGAATACAGCAAAGATTCTCGGTAGCGATACACGTTCTATGCGGAGTGATTTTGTATTAAGTTCCACAAGAGCAAGGTTTTTTGAGGTCACACTATTAAAAGCGGATATTTCCTTATTAAGATATGCATCTACAAGTTGATTTTCATTAGAATAGAATCGCATAATAATACTGGATATGTTGGGTCTGCCGAGAGTATACTGACTAAACGGTTTAAGTTCATAAGATACTGGTATTCCCGACTCATCTTTTTTGATTTTTGATATGCGATATGGACCTGATCCAACGGGTTCAATATTGAATTGACTAAACGTAAACTGCTCGGAATCGGCATCACTCCAAATATGTTCTGGCAAAATACCAAGTGTTGTATTTTCTAAAAAAGGAGCATAGGGCTGCTCAAGCGTAAAACGAACTTCGTATTCACTTATAGATTCGATCGTTACACCTTCCCAACTTGCGCGCTTGGGGCTTTTTAATGAGGTATCTTGGACTCTTTTGATAGTAAATACAATATCATCAGATGTAACCGGTTCTCCATCATGGAATTTACCGTCAGTTCGAAGCCTAAATGTATAGGTAAGCCCGTCTTCCGATACGCTGTGGCTCTCTGCTAAATCGTATATAAGTGTCCCATTAGGTTGTGCTCTCATAAGCCCTGAATAGATGAGCGAAGAAAGATCACGATCGGCATTCGATATGGCCAGAAGCGGATTGATAA
>JADFRL010000033.1 GCA_022561335.1 Patescibacteria group bacterium | reverse complement strand
TGTTTGAAATTCATCTGTAAGGCCGGTGGTGAATGTGCCTCCACTTGCAAGCGTGCGATATGTGACATCTCCAAGGCCAACTCTGTTAAATATACGAAGGTATGCTCTCGCACACTCCTCATAAAACACCTTGAACTCTTCCTCATTTCTGTTAAATGAATACAAATCCTTCATCATAAATTCGCGAGTGCGCATAATGCCGCTTTTTGCCCTTTTTTCATTTCTAAATTTGGTCTGTATCTGATAGATATATTTTGGAAGATCTTTAGTGGAAGAAATATGATTCTTCATCAACATTGTAAGAGGTTCTTCGTGTGTGTTTGCAAGACCAAGCTCTCCCCCTGCTGAAAGTTTCGTTTTAAACCAAATATTCATAGCGTCATCCTGCCACCTCCCGCTTTTCTTCCATACACTAGGGTCCTGTAGTGTGGTTAGAAAAACTTCCTGTCCTCCGATTGCGTTCATCTCTTCACGAATGATGTCGGCAATTTTATTTATAACCCTAAGGCCAAGTGGTAAAAGTGAGTACACACCAGCCATTTCTTTATTAATATATCCCGCGCGAATGAGTAGTTGCGCGTTCTTTGACACTTCGTCTTTAGGTGCCTCTTTTCGTGTTTTTGTAAAAAGAGTTGATTGTCGCATCCCATTAGTAAATTATCCTTTTAATATATAAGCGTAATAATACATCCATATTGTCATATTTACATATATGCATGATCTGACATGTCCGTAATTTCTAACGGAACAGGTCCAGCTATTATAAGGATAAATGACGTTGTGGTCAAAAGAACATTATTTTAAAGTATAGCGAAGCTATTGACTTTTTTGGTTATGTATGCCAGAGTCTTTGTAGTATTTAGTATTTTAACTAGCACATTGACAGGAGGCCGACATGGCCATTACATCTAAAGAAGCTTACGAGCTAGACGAGGATGGACAAAGATATATTGCTGAAGCGGAAAAAAAAATTGATCGAATGCTTAACGACAAGCCAGACGGTATAGTGTTAAGCACGATAACACTGTGTCAAAAAGTTGGTTCTTCTTGGTGGAAACATAACGAAGTCGCAAGCGAAAAACTTAAATCAATCTACACAAAAGCTGGTTGGGTTGTACACTTCGATAAACATCATGATATACATATACTTCCTAAGCAGAAAAGTGAACCGATATTTCGGATGATAAGGGGGGAAAAATACGAAAAAGAAAGGAGTCGCAAATTGCGTAAAAGACTCAATACCATGCAAAATGTGATTGATGCTCTCCCCAAATTGATTATATTAATGATCATTATTCTTATTATAATTTGGTGGTAAAGTTGATCTGCAATCAAAACGAGTTGGTGTCAAAAACGGAAGCGTAATTGCTTCCGTTTCTTTACTGCATACTTCAACAAGACTTGACTTTCTTATGGAATATGGTAGTGTTTCTATGGTTTGAAATAGATCTTTGACAAGCAATTGTCATACAAATTAACTAACTGAAACTCGCAAGAGTTAAGGAGGCCGTCATGGCTAACGAAAACGATACTCTGTCCAACATGGACAAAGAGGAGAAAAAGAGGCTCGAGGAAAGGGAGCAGGAACGTGAGGCAAGCGCAAAGTTGGGTGAAAAGATCATGAAGATTCCTAAGAGTATCTTCGGATGGCTTTTGGGACTTGGTGCTCTATTCTTGATTGCGCCTTTTGTACCTTTTGTATCTGAACCCGCGTGGTTATGGATATTCTTATCTGTCATTTTTTTCGGCAACGCAATTGCATTCTTCATGACACAACTGAAGACCGTGCCGGCTTCTAACCCGACGAGTAAAGCAGTGGTTACTTACTGGGGCAAACGATATGCCCACGTGTTGGATGAAGGTGATTGGTTTATGGCCAATTTTTTGCCATTTCGTATAGACTTTATTGTTGTTTCAATCGAAAACCAGAACCTAGACTTTGTGTACACTCATATTCGCTGTAAAGACGAGAGTGCTCCGGGCACGGATGACGAAGTTGGCAAGGAGCGAGCCGGTGGTTCTGTTGAAGTCGAGGTGTCTGTGACGTTTGTAGCTGACACCGAAAACCTCATAAAGCATATTACTGCGGGTGGCATCTCACGAAGCGAAAACAAAAATCCAGAGACCAAAACGCTCATCCACGACATCATTCACGATATGCTCGGGGAAGCTGTTCGTCAGGAGGGTCGTAATAGGACATGGGAAAGGATGACGTTTTCACAAAAAGCGCTGATTGGTATTATTCTCGAAAAACTCATCGGCAAAAAAATCCCGGGTATGCCTGAAAAGTGGACGGACTTTAATGAGGACGGGAAGGAAGCCGGGCGCTTGAGAACGTATCTGGAGAAAACGCTCGTGAACGGGGTTTCCGATATCCATGATTTGGGCATTAAAATCAAACGGATCAATGTTGTACGCGCTGAACCTGACGGACCCCTTGCGGAAGCTGCCAACCTCTCTGCAATCGAGAAGCAAGAAAGGATTGCTGAATTGGTTCAGACCGAAGCCACTATAGAGCAGGGGGAGCTTTACGTTAAGGCGAGCAAAGACAATGACGGTAATCCAACCATAACCCTCGGTGAAGGTTTGCGCGTATCTAGACTCGAACGGGATAAAAATTCGAGTGAGGTACACGTTGACAGTAGCGGTAGTCCTTTACTGGATGCGGCTGCACTATTCACTAGATCGCCGAGCACCAAAAACGATTGAGGAGGTGACATGACTACAAAAGTAACAGAGGAAACGCGAAAGGAGAAGAAGTCTACACCCGAAAAGATGTTAGGCTGGTTCATCCTTGCACCTGTTCTTCTCATTGCGGTCGCTCTTATAATTGCCGCTTGGCCGAAGGATTCCACCAAGGAAGTGCAGAAAGTGACGCCAGCCGTTGCAAAGCGTGTGGAATCGCATTCTGTGATGCCCACATATGGCTGTGGAGAAAACGTGTTTGTAGTGGCTCCAGTCGGTAGATGGTCGCGTGGAGCCCCTCAAAGGAGTGGATGTGATTTCTACTTCTTAAGAGACCCTCTGCTTGATGGATCCGCTAGCGACAGAAGAAAGAACTGGCACGGCCTTATAACAGTTCGCATTAATGGAAAAGGAGGTCCTGAAATGCATTCCGGCCGTCTTTCAGACGGAAGACTCGTTTCAGCGTATTTTGAAGAGTTGGTTGACACAATGGCATTTCGTTCGGAAGAGAATTATCCGGTCTACATCATTCTTAAGTATCTTCCAAAGTAACGACAATTGCAGATTGTTTAAGGGCGCGATTCTGTCGCGCTCTTTTTTTTATGTACGTAAAATAAGTACAAATTACTTTAGGAATTTGACGTATTCGTTGAATTATGTTAGCGTTTCAAAAGTTTCTAACAGATCTTTGACAGTAATTGTCATAACTTTAACTACTCTTAAAGAGTAAGGAGGCCGAGATGGCTGAAGTTACTAAAAAAACTCCCAAAAAAGATAAGGTGTACAAGAGCTTGAATTACGACTACCGGGACGAGAGTGTCCAAACAGCCGTTGGGTCTCTATTCTTGGGTGTAATGATTTCGTCACTGGTGGGTGGTATTTTCGGAGCTATCCTTAGCAACGAGTATATTGGCTGGTCTTTGGTGATTTATACTTTCTTCTTTGGACTGTATTATCTAGATGGGAATGAAGAGGGTGTGCCGAAAGTTCTTGGTCAGTATGTCAATTTTGATGGATATCGTCTGCCACCCGGACTAAGCTGGTTTCTCCCGTGGCCACTAGGTGACACAACCAAAGTGGTTATGACGGAGAGAACTTCGGATCATCGCCTCTCAGCACAAAACACAATCGAGGTACTTTCATGGGATAACGTCAAAGTCAAGATGAGTTTTCTGGTACAGTATCGTGTGTTTGATTCCCTTGCTTTTGTGCTTGTGGAGGAGCCACTCAAGGCGCTTGAAGCGGCGATAGATGAAACTGTGCGTTGGTTTGCAAACTTGTACAATGCCGACGACCTACCCAAAGCCAAAGGTGGAGCGTCTGACTTCATATCAGGCAAAAAAGCGGAGAAAGAGGAAGAGGAGATAATGATGGTGCGTGCAATCTATTACGAAAAGGGTAACAATAGATTTATTGCACCTGGGGAGGATCGTACAGAAAAATTCGAAGATTTCATCAGTATTGAGTCTTCGATAAGGTCGCGAGGCATGTGCATTACTAGCGCGTTTGTCGATGACTTTGGATTACCACCTTCTATGACAGAGGCACGAGCACAGATTAGTGTGCAGGAGGCTGAGGTCAGTGCTGACGAGAAACGCATGGCTAGTCTTACAGCGCGAATCAGGCAACTTCGTAAGGAGCTTCCTGACGCAGACGATGAGTTCCTGTTGAACGCCGCCCAGGCGCTGCAGGGTGATGCCAGTAAGACGGTTATTGAAAACCGCGGCGGTGCCGGGGACTTCACCACGGGAGCTGTTATATCAGCTGACCGGCAAGATAAGAGAAGTCGGAGAGGAGATAAATCATGATCAGCACAATGCGAATAGGTGCCGGGATTGCCGTACTTCTATTCCTTACAATCGGCTACTGTACTAGCGGTTCCGACAAGGAAGTGCGGAAGAAGGTGACGCCAGTCGTCGCAAAGCGTGTGGAATCGCATTCTGTGATGCCCACATATGGCTGTGGAG
>JADFRL010000032.1 GCA_022561335.1 Patescibacteria group bacterium | reverse complement strand
GATTACGATTTATTCAAAGAATGCCTCTATGTTATACAAAGACACTAAAATCAACATTGTAGATACGCCGGGGCACGCAGATTTTGGCTCTGAGGTAGAAAGAGTGTTGCGTTCTATTGACTCGGTCTTGTTAGTGGTAGATGCACAAGAAGGCCCTTTGCCACAAACTCGATTTGTACTGAAAAAGTCTCTGGATCTTGGACTGCGGCCCATATTGGTAATCAATAAGATTGATAGGCCGGCAGCAGACCCGGATCGTGTACATGACCAGGTATTTGAGTTGTTTACAGAACTTGGAGCGACCAACGAGCAACTCGATTTTCCGGTACTATACACTGTTGCAAGAGATGGTGTTGCAAAACGCAATCTCACCGACGAAGCAAAAGATATTACTCCCGTATTAGATATGATATTGGAATATGTGCCCGTAGCTTCAAAGGATTTTGACAAGCCATTTCGTGCTCAGCCATTTAATTTGGCATACGACAATTTTTTAGGGCGGCTTGCAATCGTTCGTATACATAGCGGCAGTGTTACTGTCGGAGATACAGTATATGTAAAAAAGCATTCTGGAAAAACTACAAAGCATAGAGTAACAAAACTATTTACATTTGAGGGAGTTGCCAGAAAAGACGCACACACTATTGAGGCTGGCGACATTGCTATGATTGCCGGGCTTCCTGACGTATATATTGGAGATACACTGGCAAAATCTGCAGACGAAGCACTACTCGAAAGTATTGCTATAGACGAACCAACTATTGAGCTTACATTTTTGGTAAACGACTCTCCGTTCGCCGGACGCGAAGGAAAGTTTGTCACCAGTCGACAACTTCGAGAACGCTTAGAAAAAGAGCTTGAGGTGAATGTAGGATTAAAAATAGACTTTGACACACAGTCAGCCGAGCGATTTGTCGTGTATGGAAGAGGAGAACTGCACATAGCTATTTTTATTGAAAACATGCGCAGAGAAGGGTATGAACTCCAAGTTTCTCAACCTCAGGTCATTATAAAAGAAATTGATGGCAAAAAGCATGAACCCTTTGAAGAAATCGTAGTAGATGTACCTGAGGAGTTTCGGGGAACGGTTATTGAAAAGTTAAGTTCTCGTGGAGCGCGACTGACACACATGGAACTACAAGAGAGCCGTTCTTTTATGCAATTTGAAGGTCCGAGCCGTGGTCTGTTTGGATACCGAAACCAGTTTATTATAGATACGAAAGGAAATGGAATTTTAGCAAGTCGAATCATTGGATACCGCCCATACACAGGAGGAATTACACATAGAAAGGTGGGGTCAATGATTTCCGGGGCAACCGGCAAAGCATTGGCCTATGCGCTCGACAACTTACAAACCAGAGGTGTCTTGTACATCAAAGAAAACACCGAAGTGTACGAGGGGATGGTAATTGGAAATACGGCAAAAGGAGAGCAAATGACGGTAAACCCAATTAAAGGAAAGCACCTTACTAATATGCGGGCCGCTGCTGCCGACGACGCTATTAATCTCACACCTCCTCAAATTATAACTATTGAAACAGGTCTGGAGATAATGGATAAAGATGAATACCTGGAAATAACACCTAAAAGTGTACGGTTGCGAAAGAAATATCTTACAGAATCAGGTCGCAAGAGAACAAAACGAGAATAATAAACAATATGTACAATCAAAAAACATCCTCACGGCGAACACGTGGAAAATTCACACGAAATGCAAGATTTAGTCACTCAAAAAAGGGTGGTGGATTTCATGGTGGATCTTCACGATTTTCAGCGAGAAGGGGTGGGTCAAAAAGTCAAAAGATAGATATCTCTTCTTTTATTAACAAAATAGCCTCCTCGTCCGTCCCAGAAAAAATGTTTGTACCAGAACATTCATTCGCAGACTTTGAGATAAATCCTATATTACTGCGTTCTATTGAACAACTTAGATACGCACAACCAACTCCTATTCAAGATAAGATCATTGTTCCTATTCTTCAGAAAAAAGATGTGGTTGGACTTGCAAATACAGGAACCGGGAAAACAGCAGCGTTTCTTATTCCACTTATTGAGAACGTGCTGCAAAATTCACATGAACAAATTCTTATTACAACTCCCACTCGTGAACTTGCACAACAAATAGAACAAGAGCTTCGGGGACTTACAAAACAGATGCGTATATATTCCGTAGCGTGTATAGGGGGAGAACACATAGGGATACAAATTCGAAAATTGCAGCGGAAAAGTAATTTTATTATCGGTACTCCAGGACGTCTTATTGATTTAGTAAAACGAGGAAATCTTATGCTGAATGAAGTACACACGGTAGTGCTCGATGAAGCAGATAGAATGCTTGATATGGGATTTATACATGATATTCGGTTCTTAATGTCTCATGTGTCAGAAAAGCGGCAAACGCTCTGTTTTTCCGCAACTATGTCAACAACTATAGAGAGGCTCATTAATGACTTCTTAAAAGATCCAAGTACGATTTCTGTAAAAACAGTGGAAACTCCAAAAAATATTGAACAAGACGTTATACGGATTCGTAATTTAAACAAGGTGGATGTATTGCACGACCTACTGAAAAATGATGAATTCAAAAAGGTTCTGGTGTTTGGACGAACAAAGCATGGAGTAGAAAACTTGTCACGCATATTGATGCGACGTGGAATAAAGGTAGAGTCTATTCATGGCAATAAAACACAAGCACAGCGGAAACGAGCTTTACTAAGTTTTAAGCAGAATCGCGTACAGGCTTTGGTAGCAACTGATGTTGCTGCGCGTGGGCTGCATATTAGTAATATTACGCACGTCATTAACTACGAAATTCCAGAAACGTATGATGATTACATCCATCGAATTGGAAGAACCGGCCGTGGAACTCAGAAGGGAAAGGCCTTAACGTTTATCGATTAATTCGTTTTTACTTTCCCCTCTTTTGCAGGTATAGTTATGTTTATGGCAAAAAGAAATACGGGTGTGGGAAAGAAAAAGAAGACTCATTCAAAAAAGACTCAAAAGAGGCTAGCGATAAAACGTGAAATGCTCGCCTCGCGGTTGAAGCGGGTTGGCAAAAAAGGATAGCAAGCGGCAGTGCGATAATATAACATCCTTGTAAATTTATGCGTGTAAAAATAATCACAGCATTGGTCATAGTGGTAATGGCACTTACTGCTACAGCAGTGTTTGCAGGCAATTACAACAGCTCGCTGTCAAATAAATCAACGGCAATAGTAAATCAACAAGTTGGAGATATACTTCTGCGTTACGGCATCGGCGGCGCAGAGATAAACAGGGTAACCGATGCCCTGTCTGTTGGTATCAGTAAAGCTGACCTTAAAGCAATCCTGATTGAAATTAGAATCAATGAAAATAGTGTACAAGCGATTCTTGTAGCATTCGATACGCTCGGAATCGGAATTGATGCCAATTCCTTATTCGTACCCGCTTCTGTGCAGGAAGTTCCGGTAACGCAAACCGAAATTAAACAGCCGTATATTGTCCAGCCACCCACCTCTGTTTCTGGGTCAGATTCAACAAGCATCATTTCTCAGTTCCTCATTAAAAAATGCGGGGTGAATACTTTTGGTGTTTCAAACGAATGCGGAGTTGGTGCGTTCAAAAATCTTTATTTTCAATGCTATGACGGCTATGAAGAAAAACGGGGCGGAGGAAGTTCGTGCAAGTCATCTTATGTATGGAATAATTATGCGCGATCGGTCTGCGCTAACCGTTGCGGAGCGGTATCTACCCTACCAAGTCAAAGCGAGCAAGCACCAACAGAAATTCCGACAAAACCTGTAATAGAAGTAAAGCCGATAGCTATATGCTACATTCCCGACAAACTTATCAAGGATTACAATCGGCTTCTTCTTGATTTGCGAAAAGCAGAGTCAGGGGGCGATAAGGCCTTGGCAGAAGAAATAATAAAGAAAATCATTGCTTTGAAACTGGAGGTTGAAAGATATCGAAAGAGTTGCACCGCCAATACTACTCAATTAAAACCGGTACAAACACCTACTGAAACTCCCAGCTCCTTAAGGCCGGTAGCTATAGACAGGTGCCGAGAAGTTACCCAATGGGAAAGCAAAATCGCTTATTACGAGAAACTGAGTAATGCAAGCAATGCCGACCTCAAAGAACAAACTGGTTTTTCAAGAGAGGAAATTGAAAAGATACTTGCAAACCTCCCTATCGGTCTCAAAAAAGTAAGAGTACAGTGTGAGGGGCAGCGTGACTTTGTCGAAAAAAGAGCTCTGGGTACTTTTTCAACGGAGATATTACGTATGGACTTAACATCCATTGCCGAACCCGTAAAACCAGTAGTTGTTGAATCCGGACAGGAAATAAATGACTACTACAAAGCCAGAATCGAAAAGATAACCGCAACGGAAGACACTAATGAACAAATACAGAATCTCAGGTCACTGAAAGAAGAAATAAATGAGCTTATCGTGAAGCTCATCAAAGGCAGAAAGGAAATGGAAATCTCTGAACTTACCGGTATTGTAACGGAGATACGGATAAGCCGGGGAGAAATAAGAGCCGATGATGTCGTGGTAAAGACAACGGACAAAAAGATATTCCTTACGGTTGGCGATAGGCCTGCAAGCGTTGAACCGACTGCGAGAGGAATTATCATTCGTGGCTGGGACCCAGACGGGAAAGAAACCGTAGAGGTTGAAGCCGTAGAGATTTCTATCAAAGACAATATATTGCGGGTAGGAAACTCCGAGGTAAAACTTGCGGCAAGCGATGTCATAGAAAGCATCAGCAAGCGGTCCGGACGTGCTACATATGCCAATATCACACTTAAAAGAGGAGTAGTTCTCAAAGAAGAGAACGGCCGTGCCGTATACA
>JADFRL010000013.1 GCA_022561335.1 Patescibacteria group bacterium | reverse complement strand
TCTCCTTCATCTTCTCTACTGTCACTCCCTCCCAGCTGGCTCGCTTCGGACTTTTTAGCACGCTGTCTTTTACACGTTCAAGAGTAAATAAAATATCGTCACTCGTAAGAGGATTACCGTCGTGCCAGATGAGCCCTTTGCGGAGCGTAAATGTGTATATTAAACCACTTGGCGATACCTCAAATGTCTCCGCAAGATCTGGTATAAGCTCTCCGTTTGGAGTAGCGCGCATAAGCCCAGAGTAGACAAGCTTCGTAAGGTCTCTGTCCGTGTCAGAGAATGCCAGAAGCGGATTGATAAATCGTGGTGACCCCACGATGCCTTCTACGAGACTTCCGCCTTCTGATGGCACTTCGACAAGCAAGTAACGGTTTACGTCTGAAATTATTATTAAAAAACTAACAACAAAAACTATGACTAAAAATCCAAAGAGCATTTGCTCGGAGTGAGAAAAATGCCGTATGGTATGCCGAATTAAATCTGATTTTGGCAGTTGGAAGCTCTTTCTGAGCTTGCGGCCAGCCTTAGTTTCCACAGTCTTACATTAAAAGGAGTCTGAAGGAAAGAAGAACTTCTAGAGCTATAAAGCTATTGAATTCCCAACCAGAACCTAGCGTTCCAGAATTTTAATAATGGACCTAACTTAACTGATAAATTTAAATGATGAGTGCAATAAATGCAGAGAGACCAAAGAGAATGCCGAGCACAATTGCAGCGTTGAACAGTATTTTTTCAGAGCCTCGGCGTGTATGAAATCCGGCACTAAAGTTGTCACCTCCAAAAACCCCACCCAAGCTTGAACCTGTCTGCTGAAGCAGAATTGAGATTACAAGGAGGATAGAGAGGGCTATTTGAATATATGGCAATGCTGTAGCGATGATCGTCGCCATTTGAATGGCAGTATAACTAAAATCTTTAAAATATGCAATAGGTAAATTGTACGTACATTTGACATGCTGTATACATGTCACTATAATGACTGCGCGCGTAATTAAATATTAAAATTTTTAACAAGTAATTTGTCCATTACCATGGCTAAAGCAGATAAAAAAGTAAAAGACAGTAAGTTAAATATTACCCCGCTTGGGGACCGAGTAGTGATTAAGCCACTTGACGGGGGAGGTAAGGAAAAAAGATCGGCGGCGGGAATAATAATTCCACTTGCTGCACAAGAGGATAAAGCTGACCGTGGAGTTGTTGTTGCCGTGGGAGCTGGAAAAATCGATGATCAAGGCAGGCTTATCCCTATGAAGGTAAAGGTTGGGAATAAAGTACTTTTTCAGTGGGGAGACAAGATAAGCATTGATGATGAGGAATACTATATAGTTAGCGAAAGTAGCATATTAGGAATAATAAAGTAAATAAAATAATAATATGGCTAAAGAAGTTATTTTTGATCAGGAAGTACGCAAATTTCTTAAAGCAGGTGTTGATAAAGTTTCAAATGCTGTAAAGATAACACTCGGTCCTCGTGGGCGGAATGTGGCCTTTGACAAAGGTTACGGCGGTCCTACGATCACAAACGATGGTGTTACGATAGCAAAGGAGATAACGCTTAAGAATAAATTTGAGAACATGGGTGCCGAGGTTACCAAAGAAGTCGCCAATAAAACAAATGATTATGCAGGAGATGGAACGACAACGGCAGTGGTGTTGATGCAGGCTATTGTTGAGGAAGGTTTCAAGCGAACGAGCATGGGTGCTAATCCTGCAATGGTGAGGCGAGGTATAGAACAAGCGGCGAAAGATGTGGTCGTGGAGCTTGCCGACATGGCAAAAGAAATAAAAAGCAAAGAGGAGATACGCCAAGTAGCAATAATTGCTTCAGAATCAGAAGAACTCGGCAAAACCATTGCCGATACTATTGGCAAGGTGGGCAAAGACGGAGTCGTTACCGTGGAGGAGTCGCAGTCATTTGGCATTGAATCTGAAGTGGTAGAGGGGCTAGAGTTTGATAAAGGCTATGTTTCTCCTTATATGATAACGAATCCCGAACGCATGGAGGCGGAACACAAAGATGCTCAAATTTTAATTACCGATAAGAAAATAACATCTATTCAGGAAATTCTCCCGCTTCTTGAAAAATTAGCGCAGACGGGCAAAAAGGATCTTGTAATCATTGCAGATGATGTTGAAGGAGAGGCCCTTGCGACGTTTGTGGTGAATAAACTCAGGGGAGTTCTCAACGTACTTGCGGTGAAGGCACCGGGTTATGGGGATCGCAAGAAAGAAATGCTTGAAGATATCGCTATTATGGTGGGTGGGACAGTTATTTCAGAAGATGTAGGATTAAAGTTTGAAAATGCAGAGCTTTCGGTGCTTGGTAAGGCAAGTCGTGTGATTGCAACAAAAGACAATACTATTATTGTTGGTGGAAAAGGTAAGAAGGCTGATATTGACGAGCGAGTAACTCAGTTAAGGCGCCAGCTTGAGATGACAGATTCGAAATTTGATCGAGAAAAATATGAAGAGCGTATTGCAAAACTTTCCGGTGGTGTAGCCATTATTAGAGTTGGAGCGGCAACTGAAACTGAGATGAAGTATCTTAAAGACAAGATAGAAGATGCCGTAAATGCTACGAAAGCTGCAATAGAGGAAGGTATTGTGCCTGGAGGTGGAACGGTGCTTGTGCGTGTAGCACATAAACTCGAAAGGAATAAAAAATCAGGAAGTAACCATGAATTTGATACAGGTTATCAAATTTTACTTCACGCACTACGCTCACCCATCAAACAAATTGCAATCAACGCGGGGCGTGAAGATAGTGCGGTTATCATTCGTGATATTGAAAAAAAGGGAGCAAACATAGGATATGATGCCTCAGGTGACAGTCTTGAGGCGCGTCTTGTGGATATGCTTTCAGAGGGAATTATTGACCCTGTGAAAGTGACGCGAAGTTGTGTTCAAAATGCCGCATCAGCAGCAGCCTTGCTTCTTACCACGGAAGTCGCAATTGCTGAGGAACCTGAAAAAGACAAGGGTGGAAGCATGCCTGCTGGTGGTATGCCTGATATGGGCGGCATGGGGGGTATGATGTAAGTCGCTCGGATATAACCATGGCAAGACACGCATTAGGCTCCCCCAGCGAGGGAGCCTTTGCTCTTCTCGCCCTCGCTCTCAATCCGCTAGGAGGCGGATTGAACCATGCCCGCTCGGGCTCCGAAAGGTCTTGCCATAGTTTATCCTCGCTGAGTTGGAGAAGAAATAAGATTTGCGCAAGGCATTCAAAAAAGAAGTTTTCATTTTAGAAGTAGTGACGTCACTATTGCAAAGGGGCGAGGGGTATACAATAAGCACACCCTCGCTTTTTTCTTTTTTTAATGTATAATCTATCAATCTTAGAAATTTAATGTAACATTATATGAGTACAACTGTATTTATTATTCTTGCCGTTTTAGTACTATGGACTGCTTGGGCCTATAACAATTTTGTTCGCCTAGTAAATCGTACTAAGGAAGCGTGGGCCGATATCGATGTTCAACTTAAGCGTCGGTATGACTTAATTCCCAATTTGGTGAGTACGGTTCAAGGGTATGCAAAGCATGAGAAGAGCACGTTTGAGAAAGTTACCGAAATGCGGTCTAAAGCAATTAGTGCGCAGGGCACGGCAGAGCAGGGGAAAGCGGAAAATATGCTTACCCAAGCGCTTCGATCGGTGTTTGCAGTAGCGGAGAATTATCCGGATCTTAAAGCTAATGAAAATTTTCTTGAACTTCAACGGGAGCTTTCTGACACAGAAAACAAAATTCAAGCGGCGCGCCGTTTTTACAACACAAATGTTCGTGATCTGAATACTTCCCTTGAATCGTTTCCTCAAAATGTTGTAGGGAATGTCTTTAAATTTGAGAGCAATGAATTCTTTGAACTTGACGAGGACCAAGCAGCTGCCCGCGAGCCAGTTGAAGTTAAATTCTAAAAATCACAAAAAATGCCTGCTGAGAAGGTAAGTATAGATAACGCAAAACACGATAAACTTTTCTATTTTGTTGCAAATGTGGTCGTGTATCGTGAGAGTGACGGACGATGTCTCATACTAAAGCGCGATGAACGTGAAAAAGTTCACCCCGGCAAGTACGCGGTGCCGGGAGGAAAACTCGAGTGGAAAGATCTCGATTTAAAGAAACCAACGAGAATGAATGGTGATGTTTTTGATTTTGAAAACGCTATTGAAGATCTGCTAAAGAGGGAAACACTTGAGGAGGCAGGTATTGAACTGCAGGATTACCTTGAGTACATAAATAGTGTTGCTTTTGTGCGTCCGGACGAGACACCTGTGATCTTGGTTAAGTTTGCAGCAAAGTATAAACGAGGGGAAGTCGTGCCGGAAAAAGGGGCATTTACTGACTATGCGTGGGTGAATGAAAAGGAAGTAAAAAAATATAATTGTATTGATGGTATTGCAGATGAGGTAGCAAAAACAATTAAGATATTTTCATAGTATGGCTTCTATATACACCCATCAAGATAAAAATATAAGAAAGACGTGGTTACTCATGACCTCATTTCTTATTGTTGTAGTTGGGATAGGGTGGGCATTCAGCTGGTATATGGGAAGCCCAATCATTTTGTATGTTGTTATCGCCATAGCACTCTTTATGAATTTATTTAGTTATTGGTATTCGGACAAGATTGTTATCAAAATGACCGGGGCTAAGCCGGTGACGAGAGAATCGGAGCGGGAACTCTGGAATATTGTTGAAAATCTTTCGATAACCGCAGGACTTCCGATGCCCAAGCTCTATATTATAAACGATTCGGCTCCTAACGCTTTTGCAACAGGGCGCAATCCCGAGCATGCCGCAGTTGCGGTGACCACGGGAATTCTCAAGCTTTTAGATCGGAGCGAACTTGAAGGTGTACTGGCGCATGAACTCTCGCATATTGGAAATAGAGATATGCTTGTTTCGACCGTTGCTGTGGTGCTTGTTGGTTTTGTAGCAATTCTTGCTGATATTTTTATACGCATGACATTTTGGGGAGGGGCAGGCAGAGGAGGAAATCGTGGCGGAAGATTGCAGCTTATTCTTCTCATCGTAGGAATCATAGCAGCAATATTAGCGCCAATTGCGGCGCGTCTTATTCATTTGGCAATTTCCAGGAAGCGTGAATTTCTAGCAGACGCATCGGGAGCTCTTTTAACACGTTATCCTGAAGGGCTAGCATCGGCCCTTGAGAAAATAAGTAATCAGAATCAACCCATGAGGCGTCAAAGTCATGCGACGGCTCATCTGTTTATCTCAAACCCGCTTGGTTCAGGAAAAAGCAAGGGTTCAAAAATTAATGCACTCTTTTCCACCCATCCGCCTGTGGAGGAGCGCACCAAGGCGCTCCGTGGTCATATCTAGCTGCGTATAGTAGTCGTAAGGTCCAAACGATAGATAAAGACGATAGACGAAGTGTTAACGAGGCAGAACAATACTACGATATATCGTAGTATTTGTGTTTGGATGCGGTCTACGTATACTGCAGATATATTTTATAATATGTTATAACGGTATGTAATTGGAGGAGTGGCTGAGCGGTTTAAGGCGCTCGCTTGGAAAGCGAGTTAGGGGCAACCCTACGCAGGTTCGAATCCTGTCTCCTCCGCAATTTCATTTTTGAATCTCTTTTTGATATCTAAAAATGAAATCACGAGTGCAGGATTCGAAAGCCGGAAGCACGCGTCCGGAGGACGAAAAAGTGCTGAGGCGGGGTCGAGAACACTTAGTATTTTGTGAGGTACGAAACAAAATAGTTAGTGATTCGTGACCGAATCCTGTCTCCTCCGCCAGTTGGAAAACTGATGACTTTTGCCATCTGGTTTGTAAAACATATTCCAGTAGACAGGTACCTACCGTATAAGAATTGGAAACTGTAGTGTAGAATATTTGTATGGAAGATAGTATAAGAAATAAAACCGATAAGACAGAAGAGTATTGGAGAGAAAAACTAACACAGCAGGAGTATCACATTTTACGCGAAAAGGGAACCGAATCTGCTTTCAGTGGTGAGTATCACGACAATAAAGAAGAAGGAATGTATGTCTGTAGAGGGTGCGGTACAAGACTTTTTTCTTCGAACACAAAGTTTGATTCTGGCACTGGGTGGCCGAGCTTTTACAAACCGGCTTCAGAGGATGCGGTCGGAGAAAAGATAGACAACAGTCATGGAATGCAAAGAACTGAAGTGTCCTGCAATCAATGCGGGGGGCATTTGGGACATGTGTTTCCTGATGGTTCAACTGAAACTAAAAAAGGGGAGGAAACAACCAAGTTGCGGTATTGTATAAATTCAGATGCGCTTTACTTTAAGAAAGGAAAGAATCTCCATCGAAAATAAAAACTAACACTATATAAGATATGAAGCGTCCAGTCATTGCCGGAGGAGTAGTGATAAATAAGAAAAGTGAGGTTGTTGTAGTAAACCAGAATAATAACTCGTGGTCACTTCCAAAGGGGCACATTGAGAAGGGAGAAGACCCTCTTACAGCTGCTAAACGTGAAATTAATGAAGAGTGCGGTATTACTGATCTCACCTTTATTAAGGAGTTGGGTTATTATTTGCGGCCAAGTTACGGGGAAAATGATAGCGCAACAAAGTTAAGGATCGTATACTTGTTTACCACTGATCAAAAAGAGCTTAAACCAACAGATCCTGAGAATCCTGAAGCCCGCTTTGTGCCCAAAAGCCAAGTGGCAGATCTACTTACACATCCAAAGGATAAGAACTTTTTTCTTGAGATTCTCAATGAACTTGAAATGATATAATAATATTGTTAGTAGTTTCTCACAATTATTAAGCAATTTTATGTCAATTCTCTTACAATTATAATTATGGTCATAACTATTTTTGGGGACAGCATAGTTTGGGGTGCTTATGATCCGGAACGTGGAGGGTGGGTGACGCTTCTCAGAAATTATTTTGAAGGTAAGTCTAAGGCAGATGTTGAAGTTTATAACCTTGGTGTGTCTGGTGATAACAGCTCTGATTTGCTCAAACGTTTTCAAGTGGAGTGTGTAGCACGAGAGCCCGATATAATAATTTTTGCAGTTGGCATTAACGATTCGCAGTATATAGGAACAAAAGACAAATCTCGTACTACAAAGGTGCAATTTGAAAAAAATCTTACGGAATTAGCACAGCAAGCAAAAAAATTTACGGATAAGATTATTTTTGTAGGATTAACAAAAATTGATGAATTAAAGACGATGCCCATTCTGTGGAATAAAGATATATTTTATGATAATGAAAATATTTACCAGTACAATAAAATCATAAAAAAAGTTTCTCAAGAGAATGGCGTAGTGTTTATTGATGTGCTCGACTTACTTGCACAAGCTGATTTGGCGGATGGCTTGCACCCTGGCACTCATGGGCATGAGAAAATCTTTGAAGCCGTAAAAAAAACACTTGAGATGAAATACGGTATTTGATGACAATAATGCAAAAAATAATTCTAATTTTCATTGCTGTTGTGTTAGCAGCAGCCTCTTTTCTTTTGATAGAACGTAAGGATCAAGAAATACTTCTGATTCCTACTGATGAAAAGTTAACTACTCTATATGTTCGAGATATTCCATTGTTGGTTGAAATTGCGGACATGCAATTCACTCGACAATTAGGTCTCTCAGGTAAGCCGCTTCTTCCCCGTGGGGAAGGCATGCTCTTTATATTTAATACTGACGATGTACATGGCTTTTGGATGAAGGATATGCTTTTCGACATTGATATTATTTGGATTGACAGCAGTTTTAACATTGTAGATATTAAAAGCGATGCAACTCCTGAGTCTTTTCCTGATATCTTTAAGCCGATAAAAAAATCCCGTTATGTTCTTGAAGTAAACGCGGGTTTCGTTGAGGAGCACAGCATAAAAATTGGAGACTACATACGTTTTGATACATCGCCTTGAGTCGGAGGTTTATCTTGTGGGAATTTTCTCAAAAAGTTCAGTATGGTTGTAAATTTACACTGCGCTGAGGTTTTAATTTATGCTTACTTTATAGAATTAGTTAAACAGTCGCTTGTGAGCCTTTTGTCTACGTTACAACTTTTAACAGGGTTTACATCCGTATTCTTTTATTTCTTGATGACTTATCCACCCTATCATAGAGGTGCTTTCATTTGGTAAAATAGTGATAACAACATTTTTTAGCAGCCTCTATAATTGAATTCCGCAATATGTCAAAGGCACCAAAAGAAGCCTCTGCAAAGGTTGTCGCTTTAAAAACAAAGGTCGCAGTAAAAACAAAGGGGTATCTTTCTGAAAAAGATGAAGTCTCAGTGAGTCCTCAGGAGCGATATATAAAATTAGTTCCAAAAATTCAAAAACGGGATGGCTCTATCGTTAAGTTTGATTTCGATCGCATCAAAGTAGCAATTCACAAGGCAATGCTCGCCAACGGTGAAGGGTCTATTGCTGAAGCTGAGATGGTAGCTCACAAAGTTGTGGCAGATCTGGTTCGAATTTCAAAGAAGTATAAAAATTTCATGCCAACCGTTGAAGGTGTCCAGGAGACGGTGGAAAAAGAAATAATTTTAAGTGAATACGTTGCAACCGCTAAGGGTTACATTTTGTATCGCGACCAGCGTTCACGTCTTCGTGAGCAATATATTTTTGTTCCGGAGAAAGTAAAAAGACTTACAGCGGAAAGTAAAAAATATTTTAAGGGGAGTCCTCTGGGAGAGTTTGTATATCTGCGAACATATGCACGATGGATTGAAGATGAGAATCGGCGCGAGACGTGGATTGAAACTGTTGGTCGGTATATAAACTTCATGAAAAAAAATCTCGGAACAAAGTTGACTTCAAAAGAATATAATGAAATTCGAGAAGCTATTCTTAAACAGGAAGTAATGCCGTCTATGCGTCTCATGCAATTTTCAGGTAAGCCGGCAGACAGATGTAATGCTTGTGCTTATAACTGTTCATTTATTGCTCCGACTAAATTTCGGGACTTCGCTGAAATACTTTATCTCTCTGCTTCAGGATGCGGCGTAGGATTTTCGGTTGAAAGTAAAAATATTCAGGCACTTCCGCAAATAAAACGGCAAACCGGTAAAGTTCTTGGAGCACACACGGTTGAAGATTCAAAAGAAGGATGGGCTGACGCACTCGCCCTGGGTATGAAGACGTGGTACGGTGGAAATGATATTACTTTTGATTATTCAAAGCTTAGGCCCGCAGGAGCTCGGCTTAAAACTATGGGAGGGAAGAGTTCAGGCCCTGACCCCTTAAGGGCACTTCTTGATTTTACCCGCGCAAAGATTTTGTCAAGGCAGGGCAGACGACTTACTAACTTAAATGCGCACGATATAATCTGCAAGATTGGTGAAGCTATCGTGTCGGGGGGTGTACGGCGAACAGCCATGATTTCACTCTCGGATATTGATGATGATGCCATGCGAGATTCCAAATCGGGGCAGTTTTATATTGCCGAACCGCAGAGAAGTGTAGCAAATAACTCTGCAGTCTATGAGGAAAAACCTTCAAACACAGAATTTATGGACGAATGGATGTCACTCATGAAGAGTGGAAGTGGTGAACGTGGTTTGTTTAATCGAGGGGGATTGAGTTCGCATCTTCCAGAGCGCCGCATGAAAGTCTTTAAAGCAAAAGGATATCTTGACGCTGACGGGAAAATAATCGGTCCTGTCGGAACCAATCCATGCGCTGAAATTATTCTTGACTCAAAACAATTCTGCAATCTTACAGAAGTCGTAGCTCGAAGCGGGGACACAGAGGCAGTTCTTCTCAGGAAAACTCGTATTGCAACCATTCTCGGCACGTATCAGTCAACACTTGTTCGATTTAACTATCTTTCAAAAGAATGGACGGAAAATTGCAAGGAAGAGAGGCTCCTCGGAGTATCGATTACAGGCCAATGGGATTGTTCGACAGTTCGTGATGCGAAAGTGCTGAAAAAAATGAAAGCTCAGACTCTTAAGACGAACAAGGAGTATGCAAAGCGTTTTGGTGTGAATGCTTCGACGGCTGTCACATGCGTGAAACCATCGGGCACAGTCTCACAGACGATTGATTGTGCATCTGGCATGCACCCGCGCCACGCGCCGTACTACATTCGCCGCATTCGCATTTCTGCAACTGACTCACTTTTTAAAATGCTCAAAGATCAGGGTGTGCCTTATAACCCAGAAGTGGGGCAGACGCTTGAAGAGGCGAATACTTTTGTTTTTGATTTTCCCGTAAAATCACCCGAAGGGTCAGTGTATAAGGACGATTTATCTGCTATTGACCAACTTGAGTACTGGAAACTCGTAAAAACAAACTATACGGAGCACAGTCCTTCGGTAACAGTATCTGTCGGCAACGATGAGTGGATCGGAGTTGCTAATTGGCTGTACGAGAATTGGGATATTTTAAGCGGTCTGTCATTTCTTCCAAGGAGCGAGCATGTGTATCAACTAGCACCGTACGAAGAGATTGATGAAGAGCGTTACAATGAGCTGGTCAAGAAGTTCGAAAATGTTGACTATTCAAAACTTATCACTTATGAGCTCCATGATGAGACCGAGATGAAGAAGGAGCTGGCGTGTGTGGGGGGGACGTGTGAAATAGAGTGAGAGTCGCTCGGATTCCTATTTGAAATGCACACATAATTTTCTGTTGAAAATTTGCTCTGCTCGCGCCGCCGCGCTGCGCAAGGCATTTCAGACAGGAACCCTCGCTAAGTTGGAGAAATGATAAAAGGCAGTGTGCGGTGTATAACAAACTTCTGGCTCATCCCCTAAAAACCTGATGCATCAGGTAGTCCGGACATGAAGTTAAAGTTATGCTCCGCACACTGCCTTTTAACTTGTATCAATTATTACAATTTTTAAGCTTTATTTCCTCAATTTTTTAGTTAGCGCTTGGGATAACTATTATGTCAAGGAATTCTTGCTAAGTTACAGCCTAATGGTATAATACTTTAAGTCTTGTATTGGATAGTCGCGCTGGAGGTGAGGAATCTCTCCAAGTGAGGAAAGTCCGAACACGTCCTGAGTCTTTTAGGCGAAGGAGGATGGTAGCGGGTAACACCCGTCGTACGCAAGTATAGGGATGCGAGCAGAGACGCCAAGGCTGAGAAGCTAAGGTACCCTTAGGTCAAACTGGGGGTAAGTCTTTCTGGAAACAGAGAGGGTGAAACGGCTAAATTCCTACCTACGTGCAAGGCCGTGTCCGTCCGCCATTTGGTGGACGAGAAGTGCCGCTTGACCCGTCGGGTAACTGACGAGGCTAGATAAATGACTATCGCCGAGCACCATGCTCGCATGGTGCTCGGTACAGAATTCGGCTTATAGATACAAGAGTTATAATGTGACAAAATCCCGCTTATAGCGGGGTTTTGTCACATTATTGGTCTGGGGGTACTTAACATTTACTAACTTGAACCCCAGTCTAATTTCGAATATAATAGTTGAATCATTATCATTACTACTATTATTAATTTGTAAGACTATATGGACTTTTTCAAACGCAGGAAGACACATGAGGGAGAACACCACGAGGAACATGAGGGGGAAGGGATGCATCACGGGTCAGAGCGTCGAGAACCCGAGCAGTCGACCACGATAGAAAAGTATTCGATCTGGGTACTGTATGCGATGCTTTTTTTAATGCCTCTTTTTTTTATTCCGTCACTTTCCGTACCTTTTCAATTTACTAAGACGGTACTTGTTTTCTATGGAGTTCTCATTGCGATACTATTATTTTTGGTATCGAGCTTAAAGACTGGCAGACTCACACTCCCCTTTAATAATATTTTGTTATCCGTCTGGCTCTTGCCGGTAGTCTACTTTTTTTCGTCTCTTTTTTCAGCAAGTCCTCGCAATTCATTCTTAGGACAGAGTCTTGAAGGGGATACCTTCGGTTATATAGTGCTTATGGCACTGCTTGTGTCGCTTGTAGTGATGCTTATGCGCACAAAGGAGCAAGTTCTTTATACCTATTTGGCACTATTTGCTTCGTTTATAATTGTATGGGTATTTCAGGGACTACGCCTGATTTTTGGGGCAGACTTTCTTTCGTTTGATGTCCTGACACTCCCTACCTCAAATATCCTGGGAAAATGGAATGATCTATCCATTTTCTTTGGCTTGGCAACAGTATTAACGCTCGTCACGCTCGCAAGCCTTCAACTCAATGCTTTGTACAAGCGTATTTTATACGCAATACTCGTTATCTCCCTTTTCTTTTTAGCAGTAGTAAACTTTCAAATGGTCTGGATTATTGTAGGACTCTTTGCATTAGGCTTTTTTGTCCACAGTGTTTCAATTGGGAGATTCAATTGGAAAAAAGCAGTACCAGCAGAGATTCAAGAAGGGCATGAAACTTCTGCAAAAGAGAAACAAGGTCTCTATTCGATGTCTACGGCTGCTCTCATGGTACTTGTTGTATCTGTGCTATTCGTACTCGGTGGAACTACTATAGGTTCAGTGCTTTCAGATCAATTCAACATTTCTCAAATAGAAGCACGTCCATCGTTCCAAAGTACTATTGGTGTGGGACGCGAAACCTACAGGGAGAATTTTCTTTTTGGATCAGGACCTAATACATTCGTCAAGCAATGGGTTAAGTTCAAACCAATAGAAGTTAACGAAACGCTTTTCTGGAATGCAGATTTTATAGCCGGCTATGGATTCATTCCAACATCGTTTGTAACCGTTGGACTTGTGGGAATAGTGGCGTGGGTAGTTTTTCTTGCATCGTTTGTTTACGGAGGACTGAAAGCTCTTATTTTAGCTCCTGTTAATAATCGCTTCTCTTATTACATTTCTCTGTCTTCATTTCTTGCCGCGTTGTATCTGTGGATTTTTGCTGCAACCTATACTCCGAATGTGGTGCTTCTGACGCTAGCATTTCTCTTTACCGGTATTTTTATTTCTTCACTCAGACATTACTCAGCACGGTTTGCAGAAAGAACATTTGAATTTGCAAATAATCCTAAAACAGGATTTGTTTCTGTTTTAGGGATTACGGTGCTTCTTCTAACGGTAATTGTAGGACTCTATACAGTTGGCAAACAATATGCAGCGGCAACACGTTTTCAGGCTGGTATCGTAGCTCTTAATGTACAGGGCGACCTTGACGCTGCTGAAGCAAATATTCAAAAAGCGGCAGGGATTAATGTGAGTGACCGCTACTACAGATTACTCGCCGATATTAATATCGGTCGTATAAGTTTTCTTCAAACTGAAACGGATCTTTCAGAAGATGAATTGCGCAGCAGGTTCCAGACGTTACTTGCCCGTGCGATTGCAAATGGGCAGAGAGCTACTGATCTGGACTCCACCAATTACCAAAATTGGCTGGCACTCGGGCGTGTGTATCAGTCAATTGTCCCTCTGGGCATCGAGGGTGCTTATGAAAATGCCAAAACATCATATGATCGAGCTCTTGCCGTAAACCCCACGGGTCCAGCGATATATCTCACCTTAGCACGTCTTGAAGTTGCCAAGGGCGATACACTTGCAGCACGTGATTTTATCGCCCAAGCTCTAGAGCTCAAAAGTAATTATACAGAGTCCATTTTCCTTCTCTCTCAAATTGAAATAGCGGAAGGGAACCTAGAGGAAGCTATTGCATCTGTTGAAGCGACAGCAGTTTTAGCTCCCAATGATCCCGTGGTATTCTTCCAGCTGGGTTTGCTGCACTACAATCAGAATAACAACGACAAAGCTATTTCCTCGCTTGAGCGTGCCGTTGGGCTCAACAATGTGTATTCGAATGCACGCTATTTCCTCGCACTTTCCTATGATAGGGTAGGAAGGAAGGGTGACGCTATCGTTCAATTTGAGCTCATACAGGAGCTTAACCAAGATAACGAGGAAGTAATGCAGATTTTGGTGAACTTACGGGCGGGGCGCGCTCCTTTTGAAAATATAGTGCCTCCCGCCGAACCTCCAGAGGAACGTGAGGAACTCCCTATAGAGGAATAGCAGCTGTTAGCTGTTGTCCGTCTTGGACGTATATTGTTTAGGAAGCGATGGTAAAGCGATTTTTTAATTTGTTGCATAGAGAAGTGCGCGGCCTTCATGAGGCCGCGTACCTTTTGGGTTTTTTTGCTGTTTTTTCACAGATTTTAGCATTAGTACGGGACAGACTGCTGACGGGGAAATTTGGAGCAGGAGAAATTCTTGATATTTATTATGCAGCCTTTCGTATACCTGACTTTATATTTGTTTCCATCGCATCGATTGTGTCACTTTCTGTTCTCATTCCATTTTTAACCGAGAGGGTTAACTCATCAGAAGATAAGGGGAGACAATTTATTGGAAATATATTTGTTTTCTTCTCATTTTCAATTCTTTCTGTAAGTATAGCTGCATTTATACTGACACCTGAGCTTTTAAAAGTATTTGTTCCAGGATTGGCACAGGCGGCTCTATATGATGAGCTTGTGGTGCTGACGAGACTCCTTCTTCTTCAGCCTATTTTTCTTGGTCTCTCAAGTTTGTTTGCAAGTGTTGTTCACGTATACCAGCGGTTTGTGGTCTATGCGATAAGTCCTCTGCTTTACAACGTGGGTATAATTTTAGGTGTACTATTTTTCTATCCAGCTGTTGGCATCATTGGCCTCGGTTACGGGGTTGTGTTAGGGGCATTTTTCCATATGCTCCTTCAGCTTTCCTTTATTGTAAAAAAGGGATTTCTTCCTCGTTTCCCGTTTAGGTTCAACATAAGCGAAATAAAGCAAGTTGTAATACTTTCGTTCCCAAGGACGTTAGCACTATCCTCGAGTCAAATTTCTTTTATTTTTTTAATCGCTCTTGCTTCGTTTATGGCAGAAGGCTCAATTGCTGTATTTAGTCTTTCATTCAATCTTCAGTCGGTACCGCTTGCTATTATAGGAGTTAGCTATTCCGTAGCAGCCTTCCCGACCTTAGCAAGACTTTATTCAAACGGCCAGCGGGACACCTTTTTTACACACATGACGATGGCGGCACGGTATATTATCTTCTGGTCACTTCCTTCAATTGTGTTATTTATAGTTCTTCGAGCGCAAATAGTTCGTGTTATTCTTGGTTCAGGAGAATTTACCTGGGCCGATACTCGACTTACTGCTGCTGCTCTGGCACTATTTTCAGTTTCAATTCTTGCTCAGAGTTTAGTACTTCTATTTGTTAGAGGTTATTATGCTGCCGGCAAGACTGTAAAACCACTTATGGTTAATGTTTTTTCCTCGCTCCTGATGGTTATTTTTTCTTTTGCTTTTATTGCTCTTTTTAAAAATGCACCGATCTTTCAATATTTTGTTGAATCATTGCTTCGAGTTGAAGGAATCGCCGGAACATCAATCTTAATGCTTCCCTTGGCGTATTCTTTGGCTTTTCTCATCAATGCTTTTTTATTTTGGTATCTTTTTCAGCAGGATTTTAAGAAATTCTCAGCCACTCTTGCTCGTACTTTCTTTGAGAGTCTTTCTGCCGCTGTTATAATGGGGATCGCGATACACCTGTTTCTTGATGTGTTTGATAATGTTTTTAATCTGGATACTTTTTTGGGTATATTTGCCCAGGGTTTAATTTCAGGTATTCTTGGAATTATAGTTGGCATTATCGTTCTTAAGCTTCTTAGCAATAAAGAAATTGATGAGGTGTGGAGGTCATTTCATAATAAGTTCTGGAAAACAAAAGTAATCTCCTCTGAATAAGCGATTTCTCATAAAGCATAAATATAGATGAGTATGAAGTAGCAGTCTATGGCGCATAGACATTGAGGGAGCACATTCATTAAAGGAGTTTATAGAATATTTATTTTCTTTTCTAAAACGCAGACATAGTAAAGAAAATGCAAAATTAGTACTGGATAATATTAAAAGGCGAAAGAAGATGAAGGTATTAAATAGGATAAGAAACTTTGTCATCATCAGTCATGTTGATCATGGTAAATCAACGCTGGCTGATAGAATGATTGAGCTGACGAATACTGTAGAGAAGAGAAAAATGCGAGAGCAGGTGCTTGACAGTATGGAACTTGAACGCGAAAGGGGGATCACCATTAAAATGCAGCCCGTTCGCATGGAATATGAGAAAGATGATCAAGTATACATATTAAACCTAATCGATACTCCGGGGCATATAGATTTTTCCTACGAAGTATCACGAGCTCTTAAGGCCGTTGAAGGCGCCATTTTACTTGTTGATAGTACGCAAGGGGTGCAGGCTCAGACGCTCACGACGCTTACTGCGGCCAAAGAGCTTGGTATTACCATTGTTCCGGTGCTTTCAAAAATTGACTCACCTCGTGCACGCATCGAAGAGGTTAGAGGGGAAGTAGTTACTTTGCTAAATTGTACCGAGGAGGAAGTCTTGCTATGCTCTGGGAAAACAGGGGAGGGAGTGGAAGAGCTTGTTGCAGAGCTGATTGTCCGTATTTCACCACCCAAATTTGAGTACGAACACGGTGATGATTTGAGGGCACTTATTTTTGATTTTAATTATTCAAGCCACAAGGGAGTGGTTGTCTATGTTCGGGTTTTTGATGGTATTGTAAAAAAGGGCGATAGATTGATTCTCAGAGCAGCGGATAAATCATTTACTGCACTTGAAGTTGGAATTTTTTCTCCTGACGCCATACCAAGAGAGACTCTCTCGGCAGGTGAAATCGGTTATGTGGTTACCGGCATTAAGAGAGCTGGGATTGCTTCAGTGGGGGACACGTTATTTCACAGCGGCAGCTTACTACCAGCCCTTGCGGGTTATATGAATCCGATCCCCGTCGTATGGGCTTCTGTATATCCTGAAAGTCAAGATGATTTCTCTGAACTCAAGCAATCACTCGAACGGCTTAAGCTCTCGGACTCGTCGCTGTCATTTGAAGAGGAATCAGCGGGTGCACTGGGCCGGGGATTTCGATGTGGATTTCTCGGCATGCTTCATCTTGAGATTATTACCGAGCGATTGAAGCGTGAATTCAATTTAGAACTTACGGTTACTACACCAAGCATTACATATGAAATTGAGGACCATAAAGGTCATCGAGAATCCATTTACTCCCCCGTGCACTTTCCTGATGATGGATCGGTAAAGAGGATATTTGAACCATGGGTAAAGCTTAACATCATCACGCCAGCTTCCTATATCAGTTCTATTATGCAAATTCTTCATGAACATGAGGCTATTGCCGGAGATTCGGAGACATTTGGAGACGGACGAGTCAAGTTTAACGTTGAAATGCCTCTCCGGGAACTCATGCGCAATTTCTTCAGTCGGATTAAGACAGTCTCATCGGGGTTTGCTTCTCTGTCCTATAACATTATTGGTATGCGGGAAGCAGATGTTGTTCGGCTCGACGTGCTTGTGGCAGAGAGAGTGGTGCATGCGTTCTCTCGTGTAGTTTCAAAGCGTCGGGTTCAAGAGGAAGCTGAACAGATTGTCGATCGATTGTGTAAGATACTCCCGCGTCAGCTTTTTGTCACTAAAATCCAAGCTAGATCTATGGGGCGTATTCTTTCAGCCAAAAAACTCTCAGCGCTTAAAAAAGATGTCACGGGTCATTTGTATGGCGGTGACATCACCCGCAAACGAAAATTATGGGAAAAGCAAAAAAAGGGGAAGAAAAAATTAAAGGAGCGTGGGAAAATAAACATTCCCCATGATGTATTTCTTAAAATGCTTCGCGCTGACTAGTATCCTAAACCTCCTGAAAAGAATAAAGTCAAACTGATAACAATAAGTATGCTGAGACCAATCCAGATGTATCGAATTTTCTTTTTTATTCTTGGATCAAATAGAATACTCATTTTGAATATGATTTATGCACCGTTATAATAGCATATATGTTTGATTTTCACGAGAAGCGGAGGATGCGAAACCTTGTATACTCCAAGATATCACTGTTTTTTCTCTTGGTGATTATATTTCTGCTTGCGTACACTATCTGGGGGGTATATCAGAAGGAGCGTGAAACTCAAATTAAGAAAACGCAGCGGGCGCAAGTACTTATAGAGATTGAAGAGCGTGAACGAGTGCTTGAGGAAGAAATAGAACGGTTAAGTACTGAACGTGGCGTAGAACAGGAGATTAGAAGCAAGTTTGATGTAGCACGCGCTGGTGAGCAGGTTTTGGTCATTGTTGACGCGAAAGAGGAGGATGTTCTTTTGGAGAGTGAGGAGGAAGTAAGTGCGTGGCAGCGTTTTTTGAATTTTTTCAGATAATTGCGGGATTAGTTAAGTGGCATAACATTAGCTTCCCAAGCTAAGGTCGGGAGTTCGATTCTCCCATCCCGCACAAGAGTATAATAGAGAATTCTATGAAGAAAACCCTCATACTAACCCGTCATCTTACAACAACGTGGAATCGCAGGAAGCGTATCCAAGGACAGACGGACATTGAGCTTGATGAAGGGGGAAAACAGGAAGCGAAAGCGCTCGCGAAAAAATTACAACATCTCGGCATCGGTTGCATTATCAGTTCTGATTTAAAACGAGCCTCACAGACAGCAGAGATCATAGCAGAAACACTACGAGTGCCGGTTATTCTTGATAAAAGGCTGAGAGAGTGCGCTCTTGGAACCATAGAGGGGCTGACTCGTGAAGAGGCAGGGGAACAGTATGGTGACAAGATCTTAGGCCTGTGGGAAAATCAATATGATTCTTATGACTTTGGTAAATACGGTGGCGAGAATAAAACACAAGTCTTCAGACGTCATTTGGAATTACTTAAAGAAATTTCGTCAATCACCGCTGAAAAAATAATCCTTCTTGTTGGACACGGAAGGGGTTTAAATACATTGCTTGCAGCATTAGGCTATCCACCCACACTGGAGAGAAGTGAATATCGTGTTATAGAGTACTAGATACGGCGGGTCTGAACAAACTTAGATACGCCTTTCATAATTTAGGTAGCATAAAAGAGGTTCTCCTTCGATAAACTCAGGATAAATAAACCATCCCACTAAAATGCATATATCCACAGGTGCCGAATGTGCTATAATGGAATGTACTTACTTGGATTTAATTATTTATTTTATATGGACAAAAATATAACAATGTACACCACTCCAACGTGCCATTTCTGTCATATGACAAAAGAATTTCTTAAGAAAAAAGGAATTGAATATACAGATTATAATGTTGCAGAGGATGCGGATAAGCGCAAAGAAATGATTGAGCGGAGCGGGCAGATGGGAGTACCTGTTATTTTTGTGGGGGATGAAATGTTGATTGGATTTGATAAGGATAAACTCTCTACAGCATTGGGACTCTAAATTGGCTTAGACTTAGAGATAAAGCACAATAAACCCTTAGAGGCTTATTGTGCTTTATAAATGTGACCTCGATATGCTAAAGTTTACTTGTAGCCCCTGTAGCCACAATACAAAGTCGGGGTCTCGACTGAAACGTCGGGATTCAATTGGCAACATTAAAGTTATTTGGTGCCCTCATAGTTTAATGGATAAAACAAGTCCCTCCTAAGGACTAGATTCAGGTTCGATTCCTGGTGGGGGCATAGACTTAAAATTTTGATTAATATCTGATAGACTTTAGTAATGTATGGATCCCGTTAGTAATCACGGACACTAAAACCAAATATAATGAGAAAGTCGTCTATTAATAAAAATTTAATCTTATGGCAAGGGTATTTTCAGTCCGTGCCCTATTACTATCGGGATGGATGAAGAATTTAAAGTATTACTCCGTAAGAATTTAGAGCTTGCCAAGGAAAATAACCGGTTGCTTAAAAAGATGCGTCGTAATGCCATCATCGGGAACATTTTGCGTTTTATCTGGTGGGCAAGCGTTATTGGACTCCCCATATATCTCTATTTTTCTGTACTCCAGCCTTACCTGCAGGAACTGGCGACAGTATATAAAAATGTCCAAACAGAAGTAGGGGATGTAGTGAACATATTTAGTAGGATACCATTTATAGGAGATTATATTGAGAATTTTAACAGCACCACTTCCGAGCTGATCAAAGATAAATTGGTCCGATAAATAGGTTGCTCGAGTACTCGATTGAGAAAGACCTCATAATCGGTTACCATATGGGACGGTATACATAACTATGTGTGACACCGCGAAATTCCATCAAGTCAATTGGTTTAATCAATGGATTAAAGCAACAATCGTTGAATTTCAAGTAACGCTTGGGTAGCTCAGTTGGTAGAGCATTCGCCTGAAGAGCGAAGGGTCCCCGGTTCGAGCCCGGGCCCAAGCACAGATAACAAAAATTCTGCCCACTCGGGCAGTATTTTTGTTATGTTTACCCTGACTTTACTTTGAGTTTCGTTTGCCTCTCCTTGTCTATTTTAGGAAGCTTAATAGTAGAGAAGACCATGTTTTTCTGACGCTTGAGCCGCATCAACTTCTATTTCCTGCGGCAGAAGAATCGTACGAGAGAAAAATCCCCAGTAGAGTTCTCTGTAGAAATAATCTTCCTCGTTTACTTCTCTATGCTCTTCACGCTTACCGCGAATGGTGACCATGTCGCGTGTGATTGAAATATCAAGATCGTCTGGTTTCACTCCGGCAATGGTTCTGATTGAGGTCTTCTGCCAGAGTAACTCTTGTATATTTTTCACGTCCGTCATTGATATGTATTGATATTTCATGATATTTGATATTTTACCAAGTATTTCACTTACTTATTGAATCTTCGTCGCTTTATTTTTTAAAAATCATAAAAATCTTTATTGAAAAGAGTTTTTACCTATCTTGTTGGTTATAGTGGTTTGACACTTTTTAAGTTGAATTTAGTCGGTAAATAAGGGCTTTTGTGAAAAGTTCGGAAGATTGAGGATCATAATCTAAAAATAAATGAGGCTCATTCAGTTCTAATTCCATTAGTATGAATTGATTATTGCGTAATACTCCATCTACTCGTGTATATAACGGTATTCTGGACAAAACTTCCAGAGATTTTCTTGCTTGTTGGATATGTTGATGTGCTAATGAATAGGATTGATAAGTTGCATTATATTGACTGTTGCAACGGAAATCTTCTTTTGCAGGTTTTTTTAAGATGGCATGAGAAAATTGCCCATTAAAAAATATGCTTGATATTTCACCAAATTCTGTAACCTCGGGCATAAATTCCTGTATGATGATCCTGGATTGGTCGTGGAGTTTTTCAATCTTTTTGTAAAGATTATGTAAATCTGTATAATCAACAAGATAAACATTATGACCACTTGCACCAATCAGAGGTTTTATCACAGCACGTTGCCAGCCCAGCTTTTTACAGGTTTTTTCTATTTCACTTACCGACGGTTCTATTATTCGCATGTCTGCCGTGGGGATTCCTCTGTCTTGTAGTTGTTGAAGATAAGATTTGTCCAAATTCCATAAAACGAGAGTCGGGTGATTAAAAATGATTTTCTTTTTACTGTATTTTTTAAGCCAACCTATAAATTCATTAAGGTGATAATGGTAATCCCAGTTTGATCGAAGAATAATTACATCAGCAATATCAAACGGTTCTTGATCTTTATTCCAAGGAGCAATTGTGACACGAAAACCTTGATCTACTAAAGCCTTAGCAAAAAGCTGGTCACTGGTGCTCAAATCAGGCCATTGTGTGCAAGTTGTTAGTATGATATTTTTTAGTACTCCATGTTTCATCTTGTTATTTTAAACTTAACATAATTGAAGCTATCATAATATCTGACCCCATAACAAACTTTTACTTTTCAATTGTGGGACTTGGACGGAACTTGCGCGCCACTGGTCCGAGCGTAAGTCCTTGGTTGCGGAGGAGCTGAGTTGTTATGTCGTCTCTACAACAATAACTTGGCAGGGAAACGAGAGTCCTGCTCCTAGCTCAAACAAAAAATCACCTTGAGGTGATTTTTTAAAAAACTCTTAAGTTAACTCAAGAGTTTTTCATTGCAGGATAACTAATTTATCCAGATTTTACCTTGAGTTTCGTTTGCCTCTCCTTGTCTATTTTAGGAAGCTTAATAGTGAGAAGACCATGTTTTTCTGACGCTTGAGCCGCATCAACTTCTATTTCCTGCGGCAGAAGAATCGTACGAGAGAAAAATCCCCAGTAGAGTTCTCTGTAGAAATAATCTTCCTCGTTTACTTCTCTA
>JADFRL010000031.1 GCA_022561335.1 Patescibacteria group bacterium | reverse complement strand
GTCCTTCGTATCAAAGGCCATTTTTCTATTGTAGGTAACCACCCCCTGATTACCTGTTCCCAATACATCTATCTCAATCACTTTACCCGTGAGTGTTACATCTTCTACAGCATCAAAGGTAAGCGTTGTTAGTTGACCGATTTTAACTTGCGCGACATCAATTTCATTAAGGGTGATTTCTGCTATTTTTTGTTTAGTGATAAGTGTAAACAGCGTCGTACCCGAGGAAACGCTATCACCCCATTTACTATTTACCTGTGCGATAGTGCCGGCAAAGGGAGCTCGCACCACATAATCAGCAAGTCCCCTTCTCAGGTCTGTTAGAGCAATCTCTTTCTTTTTGATATTGTTCCGGGCAATCTGCAGATCAATAGGATTTATACCTGTTGGGTTGTTTATTTCTAAAATATATATATCCCTCTCTATATTTATAATTGATTCTTTACCGTCTTCTAAAGACCGTCTTTGAGATAAAAGAGAGATAAGATTGCTATTGGTGGTTCCTATATAGCTTTTAAGACTGCTTTGATGAATTGACACAAGAGAGTTGATCGTTAAGCTTCGCTGAGTAAGTATGTCTTCGTAAAAATCGACCAGATTTTTCAGGGTTTTTACTGCTTCAGCAATGGCCTTGGTCGTCTCATACGTTTCATTAATGAGCGTCTCGATACTGCTGACATCAGAGTATCTGGTCGCGACTTTGTAGCCTCGAAGGTTCTCGTCATATTTTGTGCGTGCAATATTGTAATCATCATAGACGTCTTGTCTGTACTGTAATATTTTAGAATCGTACCTACTTACACCGGTATAGTAATCTATATTCCACTGATTCGATCCGGGAAAGTCGGAACTAAAGATTAGATCATTGAGACCAATCATGATTACCGGAAGATCGAGGAAAGCATTTGAGATGGCGTTGAAAGTATCTTCGTATTCTTTTTCTAAATTATCTTCTGCTTTTTTGAGAGATTCGAGTTTGCGTTCATAATCGATGGGAGCTTGAGCAAGATCTTTATCAAATTTTAGTTTTACTTCTTCAAGATCAATCTCTGCATCAGCAACCGCTTTCTTTTCATCTGTATCATCAAGGCGTAGAATCACTTGTCCCCATTGTACTTCTTGTCCGATTTTTACTCCTACCCATACAATATCGCCAGAAACCTTAGGTTTTATATCTGTCTGATTAGAAACGCTCACTTGTCCTGATCCTGAAATAGATGAGATAAATATACTTCGTTCTGCCGTGGCAGTGATGTACTCTACTGCAGTGGTGCGTTCAGTTAGTCCTTGATAGGCATAAGCTCCGCTGGCAATTACCAAGAGCACCATCCCTGTGATGAATTTACGCCTTATTATTTGCTTGAATAGTTTTGATAACATATTTTATCTGAAGAAAAGAAATCGAGGGCGCTTATGCAAAATCTGTGTTTCATCCTTACTAAAAGCCCGTATAAACCTTGCTTCGATTTGCCCCTCTTCATTAGGAGAACCGATAATGGTAACGCGGTCGCCGATCGTGAGACCGTTCTGTATTGTTTCTTGCCCCTTTTTGATTATGGTCTCCTCCGTAATGACGATGATTTTTTCGACATCTTCTCGTCCTTTGATAATGAAACCAGAGTCATTGAGCTCAATGACTTCTCCGAATGCGCCATGACCGCCGATGAAGTCACCAGCTGGGAATTTGCGCCAGTCACCAACAAATCCACCCCTAGGACCGGCAAAGTTCTTGTGATAATTATCCGCCCAACGATAGGAATATTTTGCCTTGAGTGTGCCAACCTTGACGCCGGTGCTAAAGATTAAAACGACTGCAATAAAACTAACAAGCCCAACAATGACCCATTTGAGGATGTCCGGGTTTTGAAATGTTTTTTTATTATGTTTTTCTTCACTCATGTTTATTTAAATTAAACTCTTTGTAAGAGATAACTAACCAACAATCTCTTTTTATAAAGAAATAGCCGAATGGTGAAGACTACTAATATCATATTGGTGACAAACATGATGATTCCCATAATCGGCAAAGACTCAGCAACTGCTATGATGGAATAGGGCCACAGTGCAAGGAAAGTTTCGAGACTATTTACTGCAATTGATATAAATTGCAGAATTCCCGATTCAACCATCTGAGCTAAAAAGAAGTTCCAGGAAAAAGGTGCTGTGGTAAACGAGATAGCTAGAAGAGCTAGAAATCCGAATACTAGTTTTTTTGTATTGCGCAGTTCCTGTTCGCGTTTGATTGCAAGAATTATTTGGTCAAAAAGCCCCGCCGGCGGCTCTGGTGATTCAAGATGAGTAAGAAGTTTTTCGTGGTCTTTTTTCATAATCTGACAAACTTACTATGGATATCCCCTACTTACTAATACGACAAAGGAATGCATTTTGGTGCATTCCTTTGTCTAATTTTCAAAGTCTGATTTGGTGTTAGGAATCAGTAAGAAGTTTTTTGAGCATAATGAGAGCTCGTCTGTGTCGTGATTTTATAGTGTGAAGTGGCTCGCCGAGCGATTCTGCTATTTCGCGAAAAATGAAATGGTTATTGTAGCGTAGAGATAAAATTATTTCGTATTTTGGAGAAAGTTTCTTCATTGCCGATGTAAGCATTTGTGCCACGCTAACTCTTTCTAAAAGTTCGTTTGGAAGCGGAGATGGATCGACGAGCGTTTCGGTGATCATATTTTCTCCCTTATCGTTTTCAAATTCGGAGAATGGTATCGTCTTTTTCTTTTTGAGGTGATCGATAGCGGTATTTTTTGCGATGGCGAAAATCCATGTCTTGAAACTTCCTTTTTTGGGGTTGAAACCTTTTGACAAACTCAAGACGGGCTTTTTGAGATTGCGCCATACTTTCACGAACACATCCTGCGTTATATCGTCGGCATCGTGCACGTTGTCTACGTATCTATATACGAAACTATAAATTGGTTTGAGATAGTTTTGGACGAGAAGCTCAAACGACGCTTCATCACCTTTGAAATAGTCCTCGATAAGTTGTTCATCCAATCGATTCATACAGTCCAACATTACCACAATAATATCTTTGCATCGAGTCTATTCTACTGCATTTGCTTCCATGTCCCTATTATGCCATATCTGCGATTTAAACACCTAAATTGTGTTTAGGTGTTAGTTTATATAAAAGGTCGCCTTGATTTCGTGCTTATGTCTGGCTGAAAAATTGGAGATAGTAAGTCTAACCCACTGCTAACTCTTATTAATTATTCGATCCTTATCGTTGCACTCCATTTTCTAACACCGCTGTTTGGCCAATATGCGGTAAAAGAAACGTCGCTTTCAGCAGTAAACTCAATGGTCTTGGAACTACCGGGAGAAATAGCGCCTGTATCAAATAGAGAACCCCTGAACTGCAAACCTGCAAAATAAGTTCCTTGAGATAATACAGTAAAGGTAAGCTGTACAGTATCTCCGGCACTCACCGTAAGCGGTGATGGAGTTGCCGTATAGCCAGCGTCATTTGCATCTATCTGGAAACTGCGAGTCTGGGGTTGTGGCGCTGGTTTTGGTTGTGTCCTAAAGCTCTGTATGGTTCCTGAGGAAGTTCCTTTGGTGTTTTCTCCAGTCGCTCTAAAGTAATAGGTAGTATTATCCTGCAGGTCAGAGAGGATTACGGACATTAATCCGGAATCTGTTTTGTTAACGTGAAGGGTTTGTGAGTCAAAAGTTTGAGTGAGACCATACTCAAACCAGACCGAAACAGTATTATCACCTCCGGTATCGTAATTACCATTCAGCGTCGCCTCACTCTCAGTAATATTGCTTGCATCTCTTGTGGTTATTGTCGGTAGTGCTACTTGAGGTGTGGATTCAACTGGTTCGGTTATGGGTTCTTCTACTATCTCGTCTTCCTCAACTTCTTGGGTTTGCACTGAAGTAGTGGCCTGAGTTACTGGAGAAGGCGTTACAACCGAAGAAGTCGGCTGTGGTTCTAGTGCCGGTGCAGGTGTTTGATCTCCTCCACTGAAAAAGAGATACCCTCCGATAATTATTACTAATGCGATAATTATCATAGGTATTGTTTTGTTCATAGTTTTATTATGCCACATCTGCAATTTCAACGCTTAAATAGCTGCTATATTCATTCATATTTAAATGTCCTCAAAGTTGCGTATATACGCAACTTTGAGGATGGAGTTGTATATATAAGACGAAAAGTTAAAATCTATTTTGTGTAAATAAAAAGGACGCCGTGGTAAACAGCGTCCTTCATGCGCTAATTTGCTTCTGATTGGAGATTGAGGCGCCTGTGTTCGGCATGGATGAGACTCCGCAATACTTCAGCTTTGCTTCCGCTCTCTCGTTTTGCGACTATGTCCTCAAGGGCCTTGTAGGTTTTTGGACCAACATCAAGTGTTAGCCGTACCCACTCCTCTCTGCTTGATTGTCTTTCCGGCATTTAATTTCCTCCAAGGTAGTTGGTTAATATCTACAAATAACTAAAATAAGTATGCCACGAAGGTTATATGTCTGTCAATGTTAGCTCCCTTACCGGACATGTTGAAGATTCCGATTTGAGGGGTTTAGGACCGTTTTATACAACCTCCGCTTGATAGCACTGTTCGCAATATGGTCGATATCCGTCTTTGCTTTGATACATGCTCTTGATATCAATTCCGCACCGACCGCAAAGTTCGTCATGAAGACGGTATGGGTCGGTAAGTGTATACCTTTGCTTAATTCGTTCGTTGGGATGGATTGTAGGAAGAGGAAGGCGTTTACGGCGATAAAACTCAAGCTCTTCAGAGATGATTCGAAATGGGCGATTGGTAATTTCACAGATAAGCGCCTTTGAGAGAATGTCGTCTGACACATCTTTAATATTTACAGGAATATCTTTTTTGAAAAGTGCTTCTGATTTCTCATACGGTGAATCGTACTGCGCTGGATCATACCAGTAACTCCCGAGAGCCTTTATCTGTTCTTTGGTGAGCGGGAATATTACTTGAGCGAGAGAATCTTGATACGCGTATGAGCTGAACTTGAAGGAAAAAAACTCTCCA
>JADFRL010000012.1 GCA_022561335.1 Patescibacteria group bacterium | reverse complement strand
TATCGTCAACCAAATTTGGGGAGGAATGTTTTAAAATATGTGTTTATTAGGAATTTAGGTGATGATTTTACTAATTCTTGAAATGTCTATATTAAACAATGCATAATTACATCAGTAAAGTTTCTCTTGCTAGGGAGAGTACGATGGCACCGCCAGATAACGTCTACTTCACCGTTACTTCTCAAGACCTCAATCGTTTGATCCAGCATGCCTCTCAATCGGAGCTTAAAGGCATCACGCTGCTTATCAATTGGTGTGGTATGCGGGAAAACGGTGGAATTAGTCCCAATGCCGAATTTGCCTGTGAAGTTATCCGAAGTACCTTGTGGTCACGCATTAGCAAGATAAAATGCGCCCGCACATTGCACAACATGCGGAATACAATCGAGTATTTGGCCAAGATGGAAGAACGTATTGCAATGAGGAGGCGTAAGCGTTGAAATTTATATTGTGCAATTCACAAAGGCAGCTGTATATACAGCCGCCTTTGTTTTTATCTGCATAAGGAGAACTTTAATTTGTGCGCCTGGCAGAAGAGGTAGGAAATACCTACCTCTTTTAACCATTGTGCGCCTGGCAGGACTCGAACCCACAATAACTGATCCGAAGTCAGTCGTGATATCCATTTCACCACAGGCGCAAGATACCTATAAATCATACGATAGGTTAGCAGAAACACAAAATCTGCAGTAAAATATCGACATGTCAAATAAAGGATTTAAAATACCCAAGGAGGTTTTACAGGTAATACAAGCTCTAGAAAACACAGGTTTTGAGGCCTATTTGGTTGGCGGCTGTATCCGTGATCTATTGCGTAGAGAGGAGCCGCGGGACTGGGACATTACGACTAATGCAAAGCCAGAAGACATAACAGCTCTCTTTGAAAACACGTATTACAACAACGACTACGGCACCGTTGGCGTGGTTAATGATAATGCAGAAGGAAAATCATACCACGTTATAGAAATAACCCCCTATCGACTCGAATCAAATTACTCGGATTCCAGACGCCCTGACAGTGTTATCTTTAGCGACACCCTCGAGGACGATCTCAAGCGTCGCGATTTTACAATAAATGCCATTGCTTACAATCCGACAAGGGGAAAAATTATTGACCTGTATGGGGGACAAGAGGACCTGGCTGCACGTTCCATACATGCCGTAGGCATTGCAGAGGATCGGTTTAATGAGGACGCATTGCGCATACTTCGAGCTATTCGGCTTGCGGCTGAGCTAGGATTCTCAATCCACTGCGAAACCGAGCAAGCCATCAAAAAAACAGCTAAAAAGCTTGATAAAATAGCAACAGAGCGTATTCGAGATGAATTCACACGCATTCTTATGTCAGCAAGGCCCATGGAGGGGTTGCTGCTCGCCGAGAAACTATCAGTGCTTGAATTTGTACTGCCAGATCTGAAACGTGGTATCAATATAAAACAAAATCAAGCTCACAAATATGATGTGTATGAGCATAATTTAAGAACGCTTCAGCACGCAGCTGATAAAAATTGGTCTTTTGAAATACGGCTTGCCGCTTTACTCCATGATATTTCAAAACCTGAAACGAGGCGATGGTCAAATGAAAAAAGCGATTACACTTTTCATGGTCACGATGTCGTGGGTAGCCGTGTTAGTAAAAAAATACTTAATAATCTGAAATTCCCAAAAAAAACCACAGATAAAGTAATCACGTTAGTACGGTGGCATATGTTTTTTGCAGATCCAGAAAAAATAACACTTTCAGCAGTACGGCGAACCATACGAAATGTCGGGGGAGAGAAAAATATGTGGGACTTGCTTAACTTACGAGTGTGCGACCGCATCGGCACCGGGCGACCCAAGGAACAGCCTTTTCGCCTAAGAAAATACACATCAATGGTAGAAGAGGTTTTGCGCGACCCCATTTCTGTCGCTATGCTTAACATTGATGGAAACCGTATTATGGAGATAACGAGTGAAAAACCAGGACCGAAAATCGGATATATTCTCCATGCACTCCTTGAAGAAGTGCTGGATGACCCCAAAAAAAACAGTCCTGATTATCTTGAAGATCATGCAAAAAAACTCAGCACACTTTCCATAGACACACTAAAAAAGATTGGAGAAAGTGGTAAGCTCAAGAAAGACGAAGTTGAGGAAAAAGAGATAAAGGACATACGAGACAAATACTGGGTAAAGTGAACAATCGCGCCGCGAGCAGTGCGGTATCAGTGTGATGCTTGCGGCAAGGGAGTCCTCCACCCCGCACCTTTGGCCAAAGGTGCGGGGTGAATTGCGAGTGATAAATAAAACCCGCGCGACACCCTGTCACGCGGGAAGTGTAAGATTTCCATGCCTCTGCCAGGACTCTATTATTCCTTCCTGTCGAACATCTGTAATGCCAGCAGCAAGTAAAGCCTGCTTACACGCGGCATTGGAAAAGAGCCCATAGAGATGCCGCCAATGTCCGGCTGCCAAAGGCGCGCCCCCCTCGAGCCTCTTTTCTGAAGGCAGTCGTGATAAGGGAAACCAGCAAGTGGCCATAATACAAGAATCTCCCGGTCGTACCTTGGGACATTCCCTTGTAAGCCATAAAAATGTATCCGTTATGTGCCGATCGAATCGTGGAATCTTAGATTCGCTCGTGCAGCAGTAACTAAAATCCTTGCTTAAAGCGAGAGGAGGTATTTCATGTGAAACCTCTTCTTTATATTCTCTCCGAGCAGCAGCAATTAAATCAAAGTCTTTGGTCTGCTCGTACCCTCCTCCCGGCATTTTCCACACCAGCTCAGCATGACGTTCTTTAAATCCTTGAGGTAACCTAAACTCTGGTTTCTCAAGGACAAGTAGGATCTCTGGGACTCTTATCCCATGTGGAATTATATGACACACACGGACAGTGTGTGCTACTTTCAAAGCCTCCATCACACCCTCCTGCGTATGAGTTATTAATTTCTGATGACATTATAACATTTCATCATAAGTTAGTCAACTTTACCATGCAAAACAAAACCGCCAAGCGATTTGCAATTTGGGGTGGAGAATCCAAAAATGTTTTAAATAAAGCGGTTGACGGTTGTTGTGTGGTGGGCAGAAAATCTACCCAGAATCAAAGAACTCTTTCGTAAGCACATACCTCTTATGTCACAAGTATATTTTTTAATTGTAGATATGTGTATCGCTGAAATCTTAATTCCAGATGACCTTCTTAGCTAATTGTGTAAAGAACTGTTTATACTCGGTGTCTAGAACTATTATATGTCCTTTAAAGCGGTGCCGTAAAGGACACCTATGTGGATAACCCCCCCATCCTATATATGTCTTATAAAATCTTTCCTACTCGAGTTCAACTCCTACGGGACAATGATCAGACCCCATAATATAGCTGAGTATAAAAGCGCTTTTGAGTTTCCCTTGTAAATATGTGTCCGCAAAGACATAGTCTATTCTCCACCCCACATTTCTATCCCGGGCTCGAGTTTTCAAATCCCAGTAACTGTACATATCTTTCTTCTCTGGATAAAAATGCCGAAATGTATCAATATAACCATGAGTTGCAACCTCATCGAGCCAAGCTCGCTCTTCAGGCAAGAATCCTGTATTTTTCTCATTCTCTCTAGGGCGAGCTAGATCAATTTCCTCATGGGCAGTATTGACATCCCCGCAAAAGATAATTCTATGTCCTTTACTTCTAAGTGTTTCTATATGGTTGAGAAATGCATCATAAAAATCAAGTTTATACCGTAGACGCTCAGGCCCGCTTCCTCCATTCGGGAAATATACATTAAGAAGGACAAAATCATTAAAATACATCGTCAGCACACGACCTTCCTTATCAAATTGGATTACTCCCATGCCATATTCCACCTTTTTGGGTTCAATATTTGTATAGGTAGCAACGCCGCTATAGCCTTTTCTTACGACTGACGAGGCAAAAAAAGATTGGTAGCCAGCTCTGTTTATGATTTTGTCCGTCAACTGATCTTTGCTTGCCTTTGTTTCCTGAATACATAATATATTAAACGTCTCCTTGTCAAATAAGTTGTCTAAGTCGCCCTTTCTTTGTACAGCACGGAGACCGTTGACATTCCACGAAATTAATCTCATCCCGTTAGAGACCCGCCTGCCATCGCTTCAAAGCAAGGCAAGTGAGAGTATCATTAGTTTTAATAATCACCTTTTTTGACTATAATAACCTGCACAATATCGGCTCTGGCTTTGGCGGGCAGGTAGGGCGCGGACAGTAAGCCCCACACTCTATAATGTTAAAAATTCTTCTTAAATTCGACCTTTGTATCATAGTAACTTTCTGTAAACAGCGTCCGCGATCTCTAACGGGACTCATTCCTACCATAGTAACAAGTTTAGCTTAATATCTGAAACCAGCTTTCGTTGGCTATAGTTGCCAATACGTGACCTTATTACGTGTATATTTGATTATTCGACACGTTCCAGCGTTAATCTTTGTTGTGCGACATATTATTAACCATACCCTGTTTGCGTCGCACAACAATTATTCCGTATCAGACTTGTAATTATATATCAAATGTGCTATAGTATAAACATGCTTACAAAACGCAAGAAATACGGCGCTACAAAAGCGGTTAAGCGACATGAGAGCGATACTGGATCACCTGAGGTACAGGTGGCTCTTTTAACCAAGCAAATCAGCGAGCTAACCGCACATCTTAAGAAGAACCACAAGGATAACCACTCACGAAAAGGGCTTCTTTCCATGGTCGCCAACCGCAGAAAGCATCTTCGATACCTTGAGAGGAAAAATCCCAAGAGTTACAGTACTCTTATAAAAAAACTAAAACTTAAGAGGTAAGCAGCTATAAAAAACTTTCGAAACGGAGGTTTTTATTCACTTTTGTTCTATAGTAAACACAGTATACGCGGCATAGTATACTTTTAGAAAACAGGGGACTTTGTGAATATATTTTTTAGGCCCGTCCAGATTTTTTATATGTTTAAATAATAGAAATGAGGTCGGGCATAGTCGATATTTTAATGGGAGAACATTGTATAGCCATAAAATTTAGGCGGGTGCTGACTTTCTAGTACTCACACTGTTCATTAAGAAAATCTAGCATATGTCCGTAATTAAACATAAGGATCAGCGTGTTGGAATTTTTATAGATACACAAAATCTTTACCACAGTGCAAAAAATTTATATCAAGCAAAGGTAAACTTTGGAAATGTTGTTAAAGACGCGCTCTCTGGACGTGTTCTCATCCGCTCCATCGCCTACGTCATAACAACCGAGGCAGGAGACGAGCAAAACTTTTTTGAAGCTCTTGAAAAGCTTGGTATTGAGACAAAAACCAAAGATTTACAAGTGTTTTTCGGCGGAGCAAAAAAAGCAGACTGGGATGTCGGCATCACCATCGATGCCATAAAGATGGCCCCTAAGCTCGATGCCGTCATTCTGGCAACAGGTGACGGAGATTTTGTACCGCTTGTTCAGTATCTTCAAACGCGCGAAGGTGTGCAGGTGGAAGTTATTTCCTTTGGACGCTCGTCATCGAGTAAATTGCGAGAAGTTGTAGATCACTTCACCGACATGTGTGACGAGCCTAAGCGCTACCTTATAGGCTACAAGGGAGAGCGCCGCCTGCCGCGCTCCTAAGTGCCGTGAAAAATGGACAGGCTGTCAGTTACTGACAGCCTTGTTGTCTAGTGGTCTAGTTAAATTTTCGTCTGCAGAATTTGATTGTCTCAATAATATACAAACAGTTGAATACTCTATAAAATCTGCTATACTGAGAACAGTTTATTCCTAATTGGTAGCCGGCAGATACACAGCATTGAAAGAGCCCCTTCAATCCCGTAGTAGGCTTTCAATTTTTGATTCTGTGCTTATATGAGAGCATATGATCAAGGGTTGAAGTTCTATTGTACGAGGGACCGTTTGCTGCGTCCTGCGTACGGGGCAAATCTGATGGTCACCTTGTGACATGATATTAAAAGAATATTCACTTGAGGTGGGAGGAAAAACCCTCACCGCTCAGTTTACTGACCTTGCCGATCAGGCACACGGCTCAGTTATTTTACGCTTGGGCAATACTGCCGTACTGGCTACTGCCGTAATGAGCAAGCACAAAAAAGAAGGTCTCTCGTACTTTCCTCTCACCGTCGACTATGAAGAAAAATTTTACGCGGCCGGTGCTATACTGGGCAGCCGTTTTATGCGCAGGGAGGGACGTCCCTCTGAAGAAGCCGTCCTCTCAGGAAGAGCCGTTGACCGAACCATACGACCTCTTTTTGAGCACCATATCAGAAATGAAATCCAGGTCGTCATAACCGTCCTCTCAATCGACGAGGATGACCCGGACATTCTTGCTATAAATGCCGCCTCTCTCGCGCTTGCAACTTCAAACATCCCTTGGAACGGACCGGTAAGTGCGGTACGCATAGGAAAACATAAAGGAAAGGGTGCCTTAGAAGTAAACCCATCCTATATTTTTCGAAGAAATGAGGATTCAAGCCTAGACATGATAGCGTGCGGGAAAGACGGTGACATCAATATGATAGAAGTGGGCTCAAGCGAAATACCTGAGCCGGCCGTGACAGAAGCACTCAAGAGGGCATCAGAGGAAATTGAAAAAATACAGACCTTTCAGAAAAAAATAGTCTCAGAAATTGGAAAGACAAAAAAAATAATACCGAAACCAAAACGACCGGAGGACATTTCGGCATTATTTGAAAAAGAAATAGAAAAAAAGCTTCCCGCCGCGGTATTTTCCGGACCGGGAAAGCATACTCTTAGCGAACTTAAAGAAGTATGGCTCGCATTCGTAGAAAAAAAACTGCCCGAGGAAAGCAGTGTTGATGCCGATGACTATTTTGAAGAGTGCATCGACACACTCATCCACAGGGAAGCTATAGAAAATGACCGTCGTGCAGACGGACGAGGTATGGATGAGATAAGGAAGCTGTATGCAAAAGCGGGTGAATTCTCAACCATTCTTCATGGATCAGGAACTTTCTACCGCGGAGGTACTCATATTTTTTCGGTGCTCACTCTCGGAAGCCCGCAGGACTCCCTGCTTATTAACAGCATCGAACAACAGGAGGGTAAGAGACGATTCATTCATCATTACAACTTCCCGCCTTTCTCAGGAGGTGAGACGGGGCGAATGGGAGGATTCAATCGGCGCATGATAGGCCACGGTGCACTGGCCGAAAAAGCATTGCTTCCTGTCATCCCGCCGCAAGAGCGTTTCCCCTACACTATTAGACTCGTTTCGGAGAGTATGGCCTCAAACGGCTCAACCTCAATGGCATCCGTGTGTGCAAGCACACTAGCGCTTATGGACGGCGGTGTACCTATAGAGCGCCCCGTAGCAGGCATTGCTTCAGGTCTGATGATGAAAAGTCCGAAAAAATATAAAATACTTACTGATATACAGGGCCCCGAGGATCATCACGGCGATATGGATTTAAAAGTTGCTGGAACCCGCGATGGAATAACCGCCATTCAAATGGACGTAAAAGTGACAGGCATACCCATTCCCATCCTTGCTGAAGCACTCGAAAAAGCGAAGGTCGCCCGTCTTACCATTCTCGATGTAATCGAAAAAGAAATAAGCCGCCCGCGCGAGAACATTGCTGAGAGTGCACCGCAAATAATAGTCATCAAGATTAAGCCTGATCAGATTGGCTTGGTTATTGGACCGGGTGGAAAATCTATTAACAAAATCCGAGACGACACCTTAGTTGACGACATCACCATCGAAGAGGACGGAACGGTTTATATTACCGGCAAAAACAATTCTTCACAGAAAGCAAAGTTGATAATTGAAAGTATGACACGTATATACGAAGCGGGAGAACGGTTTGAAGGTGAAGTTACACGCGTTACCGACTTTGGAGCGTTTGTAAAAATTGATAACAACGCTGAAGGGTTAGTCCACATATCAGAAATTGCACCATTTCGAATTAAAACGGTAGATGGTATTCTCAAAATAGGGGACAGGGTGCCAGTCATCATTAAAGAGATTGATGAAAAAAAACGCATCAACCTCTCCATAAAAGATGTCGACCCCCAATTTGCTAAAAGGAACGGTGCGTCACCTGCATAAATAAAGACCAGCATCGCATCACAGTCGTGTACTGCATATAACTTTTTCGGCACGGTACAAATTAATGGAAAATAATTCATCAAAAAGTGACTCGCAGAGAGACGAGCAAGATGTAGATACCAGTGAGTATAATAGCCCTGGTGTTATCTTTTCTAAATCGACACCGCAATATAAAAACGGCGGCAAACCACCTGAACAACATACTAAGGAATCTCAACAAGTAAGTGAGCGGGGACAGAAAGAAACTCCCTATGAGCATTTAAATAAAATCCAGCCCATTCGTACCTACGAAAAAGACTTGGAAGAGGCCAAGCGGCGCGCCGGCATCGACGATGGCAAGGAGAAAGTCGATAGTACTAAAAGCTCAGCAAAACCGTCAGCAAAGCCGGTGCCCGCTCCCCCCACAAGCAGAGCGCGGCAAATCTCTAGAAAGCAAGTGGAACAGGAATTGGCCAAAAGCGGTATTGTGCCTCAAGTGGAAAAAGACGCTCTGCCAGATGAAAGAAAGAATTCATCTCTTAAAACGGTGCGAACCTACAGAGACGATGCCACCTCTTCTATACAAGATAAAAATCTCTCCGTGGTGAGTATTGCGGCAGCTGAAAGTAAAAAGCGCTCCGCACAAGAACGCCACCTTCAACCCGAGCATATGGGTGAGTCTCCAACATTTTTAAAGAGTCTGACTATTGTTGTGGTGAGTCTTGTTCTCATTGTTTCAGGTATAGCGGTGAGTACCTTCTTTTATAAAGCCTTTAAGGAAGGCTCCGGCATAGCAGCCCGTAAAGAAATTACCTCACTTATTTTTGCAGACGTTCAAAAAGAAATTGATATTTCAGAGCTTTCACGTGCGCCTCTTCTTGCCAGACTGAATAGTGAAAGACTGGAGGTAAACACAACATTAGGCGGGATAGCACACCTTTTACTTACAGAAAAAGGATTAAACAGTCTGCAGAGAACTGTCTCATCAGAACGCTTCCTGCGAAGAGTAAGCAGTAATATCCCTGACAGACTCATCCGTTCGCTTGATGATGAATTTATGCTCGGCATACATGTTTTGGGGAAAAATCATCCTTTCCTTGTCTTCAAAACGTCATCTTTTGAAAACGCTTTTGCAAGCATGCTCGACTGGGAAGAAACCATGAATGAAGATTTGTCCCCCCTTTTTGGAGATAAGCTTTCCGAAATTACTGCCCGTAGCACGGCTCAAGCTCAAGGAAGCTCTACGGTTCCTCCTCCCCGAATTTTTATCCCCCGTATATTCAATGATGTTATTATCAGAAATAATGATACGAGAATACTTCGTGATGACCGAGGTGATATAGCCCTTATATATGGGTTTCCTCGTGTGGACACTATTATAATGACAACAAATGAAAACACATTTTTTGAAGTATTTAAACGGCTGACTGTGATAAAATCAAAAAACAAGTAAATGTACTTCCCAAGTTTTACTTCGGAGAAACCCTTTGCTACACTTAGAACTGTCATGGAGAAAGAGCAAATAGAAACTTTCAAGCAAAAGCTCGAGGAAGAGGTTAAACTGCTTAAAGGAGAACTCCAAAGCGTAGGAAGAATAAATCCTTCAAACCCAGACGACTGGGAGGCAACGCCGGGAAAGCTTGATATTCTTGAAGCGGACCGCAACGAAGCCGCAGATCGCATTGAGTCCTATGAAGGTAACACCGCTATCCTGAAAGAGCTCGAAGTCCGTTACAATAATATAAAGTCAGCACTCAAAAAAATCGAAGATGGAACATATGGCAACTGTGAAATTGGCGGTAAGCCTATTGAGGAAGACAGATTAGAAGCTAATCCGTCTGCCAGAACCTGCAAAGCGCACCTCGGCGAATTAGAAGACTAATTGTATCTCCGTGAAATATTTACACACCATGGTTCGGGTGAGAGATCTCGATAAATCCCTTGATTTTTACTGCAATAAGTTAGGGCTTAAAGAAGTAAGACGTTACGAGAATCCTGAAGGAAAGTATACCAATATATTTCTCTCGGCTCCTGGAGACGGAAGTGCACAAATTGAACTAACCTTTAACTGGGAGCCTGAAGAGTACGCCGGAGGGCGAAACTTTGGACACATCGCGTACGCTGTAGACAATATTTACAAAACATGTGAAAGCCTTATGGAAGCAGGTGTCACGATCAATCGCCCGCCGAGGGATGGTCGTATGGCATTTATCCTCTCACCCGACAATATCTCAATTGAACTTCTCCAAAAAGGGGACGCGCTCCCGCCGCAGGAGCCATGGCTCTCCATGAAAAACACAGGAGTGTGGTAAAGTGACAAACACCAAAAAGAATATATAATCGATTCTAATGGGTTCCGCTCTAAATATGGACGGGATGAAGTTATTTTTTATGAGCGACACAGAGCGAAACGTGAAAGTCTGCTTTTATATTTTCGAGCCGAGCCTGCCTGCGCAGGCAGGGAGCTACTATATACAAGCATATAATTCCACCGCTCGGACATTGTGAAAATAAACTCTCACATGCTCCTCGCTTGAAATCATGAGTTGAATACCAGAGAAAAGGTGCGCTGGACCTTTTCTCCTCGCCGCGCACGAATATAAGCGGCAATAAGTTCCGGTATTATCTCGAAGCAGAGCCTCAAGGTAAATATATAAGTTAATTTCTAATAGAATGAGTTTTGCGAAAGTCTACAGTGCGCAAACAACGCTTCTTAAAGCAACCATCATTACTGTTGAAGTCGATATTTCAAAAGGACTCTATGCATTTGCCATCGTGGGACTTCCTGACAAGGCAGTGGAGGAAGCCCGCGACCGTGTTTCTGCGGCAATAAAAAATTCAGGTTTTAAATCCCCGAAACAGAAAAATCAAAAAGTGGTTATAGCATTAGCGCCGGCCGGCCTCAAAAAGGAGGGTCCTCTTTTCGATTTAAGTGCTGCACTTGCTTACCTTTTGGCATCAGATGAAATCATATTTGACCCAGAGAAAAAACTTTTCCTTGGCGAACTCGCGCTTGATGGAGGACTTCGACCCATAAGAGGAACACTACCCCTTGTTCAAGCCGCTAAACAAAAAGGTTTCAAAGAAATATTTTTACCAAAAGAAAATGCATTCGAGGCGGCTTTAATAGGCGATATCGCCATTTTTGGAGCAAAGAACTTGAAGGAAGTGCTTGCGCATTTGGATAATGATAACAATACACTTATTGAGAAAACTAAAAAAACAAAAATACAATCCACGGGTCTTAAACACAGTATTTCTTTCGATGATATACGCGGCCAAGAAACAGCAAAACGCGGACTTGAAATTGCCGCTGCTGGGAGGCACAATATCGCCCTTTTTGGCCCACCCGGAACCGGAAAGACCATGCTCGCCCGAGCCTTCATGGGTATTTTGCCTGCTCTTCCCTATGATGAAGTGATCGAAACAACCTCTATTCATTCTATTGCAGGTACACTAGAAGAAAATCTTATAACACATCCGCCTTTTCGCTCACCGCATCATACCGCATCTTACGTCTCGATTGTGGGCGGCGGCACCATACCCAAATCCGGTGAGGTAACGCTTGCACACCGTGGTGTACTTTTTTTAGATGAATTCGCAGAGTTTGACCGACGTGTCATTGAGTCACTGCGGCAGCCCTTGGAGGACCGCACCATAAATATTTCACGTGCAAAAGGCACAGCGCTTTTTCCAGCAAATTTTATTCTTGTTGCCGCCATGAATCCATGCCCGTGCGGAAATTTTGGCAGTCACAAAGAGTGTGTTTGCCCACCCTCGGCGCTTCTTCGCTACCAGCGGAAAATTTCAGGCCCTATTATTGATCGTCTCGACATGTGGATTGAAGTCCCCAACATCAGTATTAAAAAACTTTCCGAAGTCCGCAAAAAAGATAGTCAAACCAATGTCATAAGAGCACGTGTTCTTAAAGCCCGTCTCGTGCAAAAGCGCCGATTCAAAAGCTCGAAACACACGGTGAAAGCAAACAGCGACATGAATGTACGTGATATCGAAACCTTTATTACGTTGTCAGAAAAAACAAAGGAAATACTCAATCGCGCCGCGGCCAAGCTTGATCTCTCCCCGCGCTCCTACCACCGCGTGATAAAACTCGCCCGCACTATTGCCGACCTTGAGGGAGATGCAAGTGTAGAAGAATCACATATTCTCGAAGCGCTCCAATACCGCCCGAAACAAAAAGTTTATTAGTATGAGCGAACCCAATGACCTTATAGAGAAATTTCGCAGTGCCCGGAAAAGTGAGCACAAAGTAGTGCTTGAAGGATTTCACGTTATAAAGCATGCACTTCGTTTCAATGCAACTCTGCTTTCATGTGTTACCTATGATAAGAAGTATGTACAATACTTGGCTCTCTCGCTCGCGCCGGACCTTAAAGAGATATTTGATGCAATCGAAACCGTCGAAGAAAAACTGTTTAAGGAACTTTCCCCAAAACCACCTGAATCAAAAATTATCGCAATTGCAAAGAAACCACGTTATTTTCTTTCCGATGTGTTAAAAGAAAAGCAGAAAAACCCAATAGTACTCCTCGATGACCCGAGCCATCCGGGAAATGTCGGCTCGGTCATACGTGTTGCAGCAGCGGCAGGTGTACACGCAGTTCTCGTCATGGGGGAGCTTGATCCGTGGAGACCCCAAGTGCTTCGCGGCGCACAAGGCCTCCACTTTGCACTTCCGATTGTGCATATAGAAAGTGCTTCCAGTCTCAACAAACCTTTTATTGTTTTTGATGAGAGAGGAGAAAATCTTTTTAAAACAAAATTGCCGCGTGAATCCATTTTTATTTTTGGCTCCGAGCGAAGAGGTGTCTCGAAGGAGCTCAAGGGAAAAGCAGAAAAAATAATCTCCATTCCAATGCAGAAGAGAGTCTCGAGCATCAATCTTGCGACGTCTGTTGGAATCGCACTGTATGCTACAAAACTATAGTTGCACTTTTTATGAAAGCTATAGCCCTACCAATGTATAGAGAAACAACTCACATTCTAGACAAAAAACAGCCATAAAAATACAAAAAACAACGTTTGTCTTTCGCTCTGCTCATTCTTTCACTACAGTTCACTGTAGTGAACTGTACTCCCTCCGCAGAGCCTTCGTCTTCAGCTTCCCAAGGAACTCAAAATTTTAAAATTTTAAAGTATAGTCGGCGTTATACAGCAACTCGTTATTTTAAAAAGGATTCCGGGCACCGCGAATTTCGAAGTGGAGATGCGGACCTGTTGAGCGGCCTGAAGATCCTACGTAGCCAATAACCTGTCCTTGAATTATATATTCACCTTGATAAACAATGTTTCTTGAGTTGTGCGCATAGAGTGTCTGAGTTCCATTGGCGTGTTTGATTACAATATACTTTCCGTAGCCGCCGTTCCAGCCTGTTCCGCGGCTGATAATAACACTGCCGGACGCCGCCGCAAGTATCGGCGTACCGAACGATACTCCCAAATCAACGCCATTATAACCATGAAGTCCTTGTGTCCTTCGTGCGCTGAGGACTGGTTTTAGGTAATAGCCGGAGTACGTTGGTCCTCCCGAGCCGCGCACAATACGCGACGCACTAGAATATACCGGTGTTGGGATTTCACCTTCCGGGATCGTTACAACATCACCTATGGCGAGAACTACATCATCAGCAAGATTGTTATACTGCATAATCTCCTCTACGTCCCCTTTATATTTCTTTGCAATACCTGCAATAGTGTCCCCCTTTTTGACAATGTGCTGAACACCGCTTATAGGTAAAATGACAAGTGTTTGACCGGGACTAATGAGTGAGCCGCGTTTTATATCATTAGCCCATATAACGGTTCCAGCAGAAACATTAAACATCTCCGCGATTTGTGATATTGAATCTCCTTCACGGACAACGTAAATGCTGATTTGATCAGAGCTCGGCGGCCGGTCTTCAATATTAGCTAACGTCCCCGATGGTCCCGCATCAGGAAGCAGAGCAGATCCTCCGACGATAGTTATACCACCGCCCCCCTTGGAAGGATTGGGGTCATAGTTGAGCGCCGCCTGCAAAAGAGAAACATTTTGCGAATTAAGAACCGTTTCAGAATATTGTATACTGCTACTCAGTGAAAGTGAAGTGAAAAAGTTGGTAAAAAAAGTAAGAAAACCCGCCTGAACAATAAGCGGAACGCCAACTAATGAAATTATAAGAAACAGTAAAAAGGTTCGCGTGTGCCCACGTTTAAAATGTTTCACTTTTTTCACCTGACGACTCACGAAATTATCATCGAGGTCAGGATCCTGCGTACTAGAAATGATAAGCTAAATGTTAAGCTGGCAAGCAGTCTACCCATCAATGGAGGCTCACGAGAGCCATAGGAATTCTCAGCTATGCCCACCTATAATTCCACTATACCTTCGGCAGATCAAAAGTCAACGACCCTCAAATTGCCGTGTGGATAGCAACTGTACAATAAAAATACTGTCAAAATATCAATAGTTACAGCCATATTTTACTCTATGCTATAGTTTACTCTATGGAGCATCCTTCACATCTCAACAGAAGGCAACAACAAGCTGTCCTCCACCGGGAAGGGCCGCTTCTGATCCTTGCAGGTGCCGGAGCGGGCAAAACTCGTACTATTGTGTACCGTATATTAAATCTTATCAAAAAGGGAGCAGCACCCGAATCTATTCTTGCAGTAACGTTTACCAACAAGGCTGCAAACGAAATGCGGCGGCGTATTAAGGAACTGATTGAAAGCAATATGAGTACCAACCGACCTGTCGCAGAGCAGACACTTCCGTTTGTCTCAACCTTTCATTCACTTGGAGTGCATATGCTCAGAGAAAACGCGAGACTACTTGGCATATCGCGGCATTTTACAATATTCGATCGATCCGACTCGATACGCACTATAAAGCAGGCAATCCACGACGCCGGTTTTGACCCCGGAGTCTTTGAGCCAAGAAAAATTCTCGGTACCATTTCGCGGCAAAAAGGAAACGCGCATTCACTTACAGAGTATAACGAGAGCTTACACGAGAATGAATACTATCCGCGTACCGTAGCAAGCATTTGGGAGAGGTATGAGGCACTTCTTAAGAATGAGAAGGCATATGACTTTGACGATCTCCTGCTCAAGGCTGTCGAGCTCTTAAAAGAAAATCCTCAAGTTCTGAAGCGCTACCACGATACATGGCATTATATACATATTGATGAGTACCAGGATACCAACACGGTGCAGAATGAAATGGCCAAACTCCTTGCTCAAAAATTCAAAAACATTTGCGTGGTGGGGGACATTGACCAGACCATTTACAGCTGGCGAGGAGCAAATATCGGCAACCTGCTTTCCTTTGAGAAGACATTTCCTGGTGCAAAAACAATTATACTCGAGGAAAATTACCGATCGACCAAAAACATAATCAATGTCTCAAATGCAATAATTGAAAAAAACAGCAACCGTCCTCTAAAAGTATTGTTTACCAATAACAGTGTGGGAGACAAATTATCTCTTTATGGTGCATATGATGAGATCGATGAAGCCCGCTTCGTTGTTGAGAAGACAAAAGAGCTCATGACAAACAAAACACCGGTCAATGACATTGCCGTGCTGTACCGGGCCAATTTTCAATCACGCATACTTGAAGAACTTTTTCTTGACGGCGGAATACCGTACCACGTCTTAGGTATCCGCTTCTTTGACAGAAAAGACGTAAAAGATATTTTGTCATATCTGCGCGCATCCCTAAACCCCGAAAGTATCTCTGACTTGAAGCGTATTATAAATATCCCTCCACGCGGCATCGGCAAAGTCACCCTGATGCGCATGGTTGTCGGCACAGAGCATGAGTGCACTGATGCTATGCGAAAAAAGATTTCCGCTTTCAGAGCACTGCTTAAGACAATTAAAGAAACCGCCCTGCATAAGCCTCCTTCGGAGACGCTTCACGTTATAATCTCAAAGACGGGCATAGAACAATCGCTTAAGAAAAACTCCGATGACGGCCTGGAACGCCTTGAAAATATTCATGAACTGTTATCCTTAGCCAAAAAATACAACCGTATGAAACCCCGTGATGGTATTGAGCAACTCTTGACTGACGCGGCACTTGCGACCGACCAGGACGAACTTGAGAGTAATAAGGATGGAGTAAAACTTATGACGGTGCATGCCTCAAAGGGGCTTGAATTCGACTGCGTATTTATTACAGGCCTCGAAGACGGACTGTTCCCCCACGATGGCCATAGTGGAGAGCGTCTGGATACTGAAGAGGAGCGCAGATTATTTTACGTTGCACTCACCCGAGCCCGCAAAAAAATATTCTTGTCATACGCTTCACTTCGAACTATTTTTGGTCTAAAGAAAATCAACAGCCCGTCAGAGTTCATAGGAGATATAGACGAACAATTCCTCGAATTTGAAAATAAGCCGGAAGAAAAGACTGTTAGTTATCTCGACTGATAAATTACTAAAGTTTACCCTCCTGACTTATTTTCCTGTCGCTGTCATTTGCTTTTATATATGTTATATGTACTGTATTGTCAATTGTCTGTATTTTGGATATCAAAATAATTTGAATACACAGCAAAAAAATAACAGAAGAATTAGTGTTCGGGCGAAAAAATCACTCGGCCAGCACTTTCTTACATCCCAAAAGGTAGTCGACATTATTGTGGCGGAAGCAAAGCTTACCCGCAGTGATACGGTTCTTGAAATAGGCCCCGGCAGAGGCATACTAACTCATGCTTTGCTTCAAATTGCAGGACACGTGATCGCTGTTGAAAAAGATGAAAAACTTACTCACAAACTAGAGCTGCAATTCAAACATGATGTTGATCAAAAAAAATTGACACTAATACCAACAGATATACTCACGCTTCCATTTGGAAAATACATACCGAAAGACTTCATTGTTGTCGCGAATATTCCCTACTACATAACCGGGCGACTCCTGCGAAAATTGCTGTCGGGAAAGTGGCAGCCGAAGCGTGTTGTACTTATGCTCCAGCATGAAGTGGCAGAGCGCATCGTAGCCCGTACCGGCAAAGAAAGTCTGCTTTCTATTGGTGTACGAGCATACGGAACTCCTCGATATATATTCAAAGTTTACAAGCGCCACTTTAAACCTCAACCAAAGGTTGACTCGGCGGTTCTTTCTATAGAAAATATTTCACGTTCTTTCTTCAAAAAGAGAGACGAGAAATTGTTCTTCCAACTAGTCAGGAACGGATTCAGCCATAAGCGAAAACTACTCAAGCGAAATGTCGAGCCGTTCTTTACAAAAAATACTGAAAGAGTTTTTTTAAAATGCGGCATACGTTCAAATATACGAGCGGAAGAAGTATCACTTAAGCAGTGGGGATGTCTTGCAGACAAAATAAGTGGATAAAACACGCTACCTGGATGTTCCTACAATAACAATATTACCCGAGTGAGGGATGAAAATGCAAAAGTGAGATCTTCCAACCCATATCCATTTCAGGCAGGGTGTTGGTGGAGCGTAGGTCCCAAGAACCCACGCACCACTCTTTTTTATTTGCCCATACTCATATAATATTGAGCCCGGAGCAAATCGTAAACGTCCCGGACCCAAAGGGTTGGACGTTCCAATACCCGGCGGACCAACAATAAGCACATGACCCCCGTTGCAGGTGCATTGAATAATTCCTCCAATCCTGCCGCCAAAAACACCATACGGAGCCTGACCATAAACAAGAGGGTTCGCAAGTCCCACAAGACCAATGATAAAAAAAGGGATTAGTGCAAGCGTGACAATAGTTACTAATTTTGTATTGTGGAATATATACATGATTACATATTAACATTGAGCATTAAAATTTCTTCTTTATCGTAGAAATATTTAAAGATAGCACTATTACTTATGCCTCCTTCATTTTCAACATACAGCCAGAGATCTTCCGATCCGCTGTAGATGGTTTCAGGTTTTTCTTCTCCCAGCGCCGTGTCGGTAGCAGAATTGTAGACAGGGTCACTGAGTTCCTCAAATACCTCTCCTCCCGACTCATTGGGCGGTCGAACGATTATCGTAATGGTCTTACCATCGCTTGAGGGGACATTCTCGATATCACCGTATCCTGTATACACGGTGTTGGCCGTACGACTGAATCCATTGCCTGTAATAGTAACTTCAGTTGCGCCGAAACCCGACAGAGGCGAAATTGACTCAATGGCAGGACGCTCAACATCAGGACTTACGACATTTAGAATGACCGTATCACTCACTCCTTTTGTATTGCTCACCGCAACGCCGTACCGGCCAGGTGATACTTCGGGAACAGTAAACCGTATTTGTGAACCATCAAACGAAATGAGGTTGGATATTGTCTGTTCACCAAACATTATGGTGTTGCCGGTCGGGTCAAAACCAAGTCCTGAGAGAGTAATTTTATCATCTGGACGCACATCATATTTTGAAGGGTACATGAGCACCACTATATCTGAATCGGTTGAAAAAAAGGAGAGGGAACCGATCGGCAACGAATCTTCAACTGCACTTTCTTGTTCTCGCTCAACAACTTGCCGGGCATCACTGGTCGTCTCTGAAAGCAAGCTATTCAATTTCGCCCGCGTCGATGGGCCGACAAAACCGGTTCCGTACGAAAGCCCAACCGGTATAAGCACATCAGTTACGTATAATTCTTGAAATCTTATAACCGCGGCATGGGTTAGTGAGCCGAAATAAGAGGTCTCCTGGCCGACAGAGCCCGAGCCGCGTATCGCGACTTGTGTTTTAGGATTATCGTTCAACATTTTCTGAAGATTTCTAACATCTGCGCTTTCATCACCAAACGAAAGATTGCGTGAAAAGACAAGGTCCTCACTTTGGCCGTCTGTTTGCGCAACGCCCTGAAGTGCGCCTAATTGCTGCTGCAGGCCAGCTACTGTCAATAGGAGAGACTGTAGTCGGGCTTCCAATTCGCGAACCGTTTGAGCATCAACTGTATTTAAAAAAAAAGCTCCCGAAGCAATGAGAAAGACAAGAGCCGAGGCCGTTGCCGTCAGCTTGTATTTTATACCCTTCCGAGTTTGTCTCATAAAATAACTCTATACCGAATTTACCCCACACGCCATATCACTATCAACATACACCACCTGCCCTAGTCTCATAGCTTTGCTATAATTTGTATATACATAACAGTGTGGAGATGATTCGCAATTCCCCAAGCAAAAGGGTTTTTGTAGTTGCCTTTGTGGCAATTGGGGTTTTCGTGTTCGTCGCTTTTCAAAGCACAAACCAAGATTCTAAGGGAACAGATAATAGAAACGAGAGCTCGGGACTTGAAGCTCGTTCTGAGAAAAACCTTACATCAACCGCATCAGAAAATAACAAGATAAAATCATACGAAGATCTCCTGAGCCAAGTAAATGCAACTCTTGGAAGTGCCGATGTGAGCAATCTCTATGATACTGGGTCTGATAATTTGACTGATGCTCTGGCCCGCGGTGCTACAGCTGGCCTTGCATCTTCGTTTGAGAAAGGTGTGTTCGACGTAGCCACACAAGAGCAAATCATTAATAATCTTGCTGATCAATTACCGCAGCGAGTTTCTACTATCTATACGCTAGACGACCTCACCATCACACAGAAAAACGATGATGACACACTGCGTACATACCTTGTGGAGTTTATTACGGCCATAGTAGAACGCCCTGATGTTTATGATGAAGACCCGCTGGAAATAATTGATCAATGGTTTATAACCAACAACAGAGAAAACCTTAGGAAGTTGGATGAACTCAGCAGTTTATATGCGGGGTTTACTGAAGAATTGCTCACTATGGCCGTACCAGAAAATATTGCAGGTATACATCTCAAGCTGACCAATAGCATACAGAATATTGCTTTGGCACTTGACGACATGAGTAAAATTGAAAGTGACCCGATTAAAAGTATGCTTGGAGCAGCCGATTATTCAAATCAACGAGCTAAAAAAACCCAGGCTGTAATTGAACTTACACTATACATTAATGATCATTTATCTGTGGAGGGTTAGTTACTATGAAGAGTATGAAATCAACTATTTCAAGACAAAGAGCAGGGGGTTTAATAGTGATTGCGCTTACAGTTATATTCAGTACCGCACCTGCCATTTCGCTCGCTTCTCACATCCCCAACCCGTGCGCTTCAGTTTCAACTGCAGGAGATTTAAACACCGTAGGCGGGTTATACGTACCCGTCAGAGAATTCACACTTGAAAAAATTAACCGAGCAATAGCTATTGATGCAAACGCCGCCGCGTTTTACCTCAATTTACTTTGTGATAAAGAATATGTTGCTGACCACAACCTACAGCACGCGTGGGCTCAGACTATAGGTTCATTTGTCGAGTGGACGGTGAAGTTTATAAACACAGGATATGCCGGCAACCCTCTCTATGTAAGTGACCCCTATTTGTACTATCTAAGAGTAGATAACGATGTATTTCAAACACTCTACGATGAAATTAGAACAAGTCCTGCCATTCCTAATAGTTTGAAGATACCGCTTCTGCGAAACCTGGCACTCAAACGCTCTGACAGGCTGTTTCCTGAATTAATAGAACCTGACGTAGAAGACGAGGAAGTAGAAAAACTTATTAGAAATTTTACTGACGGCGGCGGTTGGGATATGTGGCTCAATATTGTGACGGACCCTGTTGAACAACTCCCTAATTTAATTATACTTGCGGATACAGAACTTGCCCAGCGCCGAGCAAACGCTCGCACCATTGAGGCAGAAAAGCTTGCGTGGGGACGGGGTTTCTTCTCCCTCGAAGAATGCGATCTAACCGTGTGGACGCTCACGAATCAAGACAGACGAAACTGCCGAATCTTTACGCCCGGCTCGCTCATTCAGGAACAAGCGACTTTGGTACTCGGAAGCGCACTAAGGCAAATGGAATTAGCTGATGAGTATGAAGAGTTCATCTCTTTGGGAGCATTCAATGCCATGAATGCCGTTCTTAACAATGCTGGAATTCGCAGAAATACTCTTATCAACTCCACGGCAGTAGTGCCGCCTATACCTGGAGGAATAATTCCCTTCACAGGAGCACGGCCAACCACAGACCCCCCTAGAGTAGGCTTTCTTAAAATTGACGAAGGGTTGGAAGGCTCGGACGCAACTGAGAGCAGCATCCCCGACATCTTCCAGCAACCTAATTATGAAAAGAAATTTATTTTTGAGTCTCCTTTCTAAAAGTAGCTAGAAAAAATACTTGAATACATATGATCAAAACGGGTAAACAACTGCCATTTTTTAAGAAACTACTTTTGATATTTTTGATTATTACCATCTCCGGTGTACTGTCTATTGCTGCCGACGTCAGTATTGCTTACGCACAAACAAGCTTTGGAGGAGTTGTTAAGGAGGTAATCTCAGGAATCGGCGATTTAGCCGGCTCAATTGGAGTTACGGGAGCCAAGACTGCAGCTCTAGCACCACTCGGTGCAGTTGGGGGAATCCTTCAAGTCATCGGTCTCTTTATGCTCTTCTTTGCCGGACAACTTCTTGATGCAGCTATTCCATTCTCCATTGACTCCGCAAACTTGCTTACGGAACCAATCCGGCTCGGCTGGACCATTTTCCGTGATCTGGCAAATATGGCATTTATTTTTATCCTTCTCTATATAGCCGTAATGACCATTCTTCAGACTTCTAATTTTCAGACAAAAAAACTGCTTGCATCTGTTATTATTATTGCCCTGCTGGTTAACTTTAGTTTCTTTCTTACCGGGATCGTCATCGACGCGTCAAACATTTTAGCGCTCTTTATATATAATGCCATTACGCAGTGCCCCGTTAACATCACCTGCAGTGCAGTCGGCGGCATCCGCCCGCTCTCGGAAGTATTTATGGAGGGGCTCGAGCTTACAAGTTTGAGTTCCAGACTTTCTTTTGAATTCTTAAGACCTGTTGACTCAAGTTTTGAAATAGTACTTAACTTTTTTATGCAGGGCATCCTCTACATAGTTGCGGCCTCCGCCCTCTTCGCAGGAGCTATTCTTTTCATTTTAAGGGTTGTCATCTTGATATTTATTCTTATATTGTCACCAATTGCCTTCGTTGCCCTCGCACTCCCTGGTACGAATCAATACTGGAAGGATTGGCTTCATAAGCTTATGGGCAATGCCTTTGTCGCCCCCGTCTATTTATTGCTTATTGCCATAGTGATCGCCATCATCGACAGTAAATCACTAGCTATAAGCGCGAACCCTTCAGGTTCTCCAGCCG
>JADFRL010000011.1 GCA_022561335.1 Patescibacteria group bacterium | reverse complement strand
TAAGAGGGGTTGCTCGGCCCAAACCATGAATAAACGCAAGCCAACCTCCTGTGACGACGCTCCCGACTGATGCGATATAAGTTAAGAGGACATAAAATGCAGGATTAGGGCACCCCACACCGGCATTACCGAGGAATAAACCCATAAAGAAAATTTTGGCATAATCTTCTCTTTTCTGAATCCAGGAAGGCATAGCGCCAGAAAAACCCGGCATGGTGAATTTGATAAGTCTGAGTTCTGAAAGACCAAAAAGGAGCGCGGCAAGTCCTGCAATAGTGAACATTATGCGAGTTGCCTTGTCTACTCCAAGAAATGACCCTATGCTCGCAGTGAGCACTCCGTAGAATGCTAGCGTAATAGAAATACCCAGGCCAAAAAGAAGCGCCATAGCGAGTCCTTTCTTTGGCTTCTGCCCCATTGTTAAGGGAACTATGATGAAGGCGAGCGGAAGGGTACATGGCAAGAAGATCATTGAAAGACCTGCGGCATAGGCAAGAAATAAACTCGTCGTCCCTGATGTGCTTGATGCCAAAAAAAACAGGCCAACAATAATAATTATCAAGAGGGCAAAACCAAATATTGCAAGAAATATTTTTGATTGTTGGTGATCGTTGTCCATGGATCTACTTCTTTTTACAGAGATTTTTACAATACTTATTTACATGCTTATCCGTAAGCTTCAAAATCGGCTCGATCGTTTCTTTATTGAGCGAATAATACCGAAAAGGCCCGTCTTGGCGAATCTTGATAAATTGACATCGCAGAAGCCTGCGTAAATTATGAGAAATAGTGGTTTGCTTTAGCTTCAATACTTTAGTAAGCTCGGTAACATTCTTTTCTCCACTTTTGAGTGTATAAATAATGGCTAATCGTGTCTGATTGCCAAGGGTACGGAAGAAAATAGTATATGGTGTTTCTATCATATGATTAATATTCAATATGTATAGATAATAATAAATATCATGACTGCTGTAAAATGGCCCCGTTAGCGTGCAATCAAAAATCGCTCGACTGAGTGGTTTTTGCTTTAGACACTGCTCTCGAGAGATTACCTGTTTTTAAAATAGTTCTCGTAAATTCCGACGCTTCCCGAGCGCAATAACCTACCGCAGATCAGCCGGCTTCCTCGAGTTTGTAAATACAACTGAGTATTTTATGCAACGACCTCCACACCTTTCCAAAATGCAACATAGTTTGCAAAATCCTTCCCTACACGCTCAACTGAACCCTCTTTGGGCAGGGGATAAAACCACGCCGCATTATTGTTTCGTTTTTCGTCCACTACTATATCGTAGTAGTGCGCCTCACCTTTCCATGGACAAAGGGAAGTATGATCACTCTCATCTAAGTACTCTTTTTTAATCGATGCAGGTGGAAAGTAGTGGTTGCCTTCAATGACAACCGTCTCATCGCTTTCCGCAATGATTTGATTTTCCCATATGGCTTTCATGCTTCTAGTATAGCAATTTATCCTGAGTTTATATAATAAAATGGAAATCCAGGTCTGAGTGTGAAAGAAACGAGGTCGACTGGCTAAAGAGTGCTTCAGGGGTGCTAACCGTTCCCAAACAGCTGCCGGACTAGAGCTCGGACTTGTTTAACGTTCGACTCCACTATCATAAATCAAACACAGATATAAAAGGTTCTAATTCTGTACCCAGATCTTAAAGGTTTAAAAAAGTTGACTTATATGTAAATGTGTGATATTTTATAGATAACTTTTTGATACTCTTGTAGGGCTCATAGGCTGCAGGCGCTTCTTACAGTCACGTTTGGATTATTGCTACCTGCACAGCCCTGAGACGATAAATCATCTCCACAACAAAAATTAAATGAATACAGCAACAAGAAGCCGGCACGGTCGGAATAGATCATCGCGTGGTAGGTCAAATAACTTTTCTAACTCAAGGCCGCGACGCAACAAATTTAGTAATGCTCGCCCAAAGAGATACAGCAGTGGTTCAAGCCACGGCAATTTTAGTCGTGGTAGAAAGAAGAGCCCCAGGGGTGGCAAAAAAATGCCTACCTTTGACCCGTCTCAATTCATAAACACAAATCCTGTTAGTGTTAATGAGGAAATTTATACACCTAAAAACAGCTTCGAAACTTTTGGATTAAATCCAAAACTAGTTGAAACAGTACACGCTATAGGTATACACACCCCTACCCCTATTCAAGATCAGATCATTCCTGAAATTATGGCGGGGCGTGATGTGATTGGCCTTGCGGAAACTGGCACCGGCAAAACTGCTGCATTTCTGATTCCCTTAATCGAAAAGACCATTAGAGATTCAAATCACCAGACACTCATACTTACGCCAACACGCGAACTTGCTCTACAGATTGAAGAGGAACTACGCACCCTTTCTCGGGGATTTCGTCTTTTTTCCGTTACTGCTGTTGGTGGCGTAAATATAAATCCACAAATCAAGGCACTTCGTCGACCAAACCATTTTGTTATTGGCACTGCAGGCCGTATTCTCGATTTATTAAAGCGTAAGAGTCTTTCAACAAAAAGTATCAAAACAGTTGTACTTGATGAAGCAGACCGAATGCTCGATATGGGGTTTGTTCGCGATATACGAGCAATCCTTAAAGAAATTCCAGATGAAAGAGAGATGCTTCTGTTTTCAGCAACAATGTCGAATGATACTGGAAGGATTGTGCATGATTTTCTCCGCAACCCCGTCACGGTGTCGGTTAAGAAAAAGGATGTAACTGACAATATCTTGCAAGACATAGTTCTTCACAAACATCACGACAAATTTGAAACGCTCATGAAACTCCTTTCAAAACCAGAGTACAAACGCGTACTTGTATTCGGATCAATGAAGCATAGTGTTGAGAAATTAGCACGACAACTATCACATGGAGGTATCGAAGCAGAATCGATTCACGGTAATAAGGGTCAGGGTCAACGTCAACGCGCACTTTCAAAATTTAAAAAAGGTGAAGTGAATGTGCTAGTTGCGACTGATGTTGCAGCGCGTGGTATACATGTTGAAGATGTCACACATGTTATCAATTATGATCTTCCGAATACGTTTGAAGATTATGTTCATCGCATTGGCAGAACAGGACGTGCTAATAAGCGCGGTAAAGCTCTGACTTTTGTGCCAACAAAAGTCTAACTGTCTATTTTTTATTTTTGTGTTTAGTGCGCTCACCTTCTTTTAGAAGTCGCTTGCGGAGACGTACTGACTTTGGGCACACTTCAAGGTATTCATCCTCTTGCATTATTTCGAGTCCAATCTCGATCGTAAGAGGGCGATGTGGTGTAAGACTGATAGCGTCATCATTCCCAGCGGCTCGTATGTTGGTCAATTGCTTGCCTTTTGTTGGGTTTACAGTCATTTCGTCCCCTTTTGCAGTATTTCCGATTACCATGCCTTCGTATACTTCGGTCCCTGCTCCAATATAGAGTTCGCCTCGATTCTGAAGTCCAGAGAGAGCAAAACCAAGAGCTTTGCCATTTGCCATTGATGTCATCGAACCAGTTTTGCGCTTTTTAATCTCCCCTGCGTATGCTCTGAATTCAATAAATTGTGATGCAAGAATCCCCTCTCCTCTTGTATCAATGATAAATTGATTCTTATATCCCAGAAGACCACGTGTTGGGCCCTCAAAAAGCAGTCGTGTTTGGTCTTCATGTTGAATCATGTTTTGCATGACAAACCCGCGACTTGATAGCCGCTCGATGACTGTCCCCTGAAATGAAGACGGTATATCAATCGTCACCTCTTCGAACGGTTCCGTTTTCTTTCCATCTATTTCTTTTACGATTACTCGTGGTTGTGAGACTGAAAGTTCATATCCCTCACGTCTCATGTTTTCAAGTAAAATAGCAATATGCATTTCACCACGACCGTATACTTCAAACACATCTCCCGCAGAAAAATCTACGACCAAACCTACGTTTATTTCAAGCTCCTTTCGCAGTCGTTCCCCGATTTGTCGTGATGTCACATACTTTCCTTCTCTACCTGAGAACGGAGAGTTATTAACGAGAAATTGCATGCCAACAGTTGGTTCATCCACTTTAATCGCAGGCAAGAGTTCGGTACCTTCTGCATCAGTGATAGTATCTCCAATGCTGATTTTCCCCAGACCAGAAATAAGTACAATATCCCCAGCAAAAGCCTCTTCAAGCTCTATTTGTTTAATACCTTTGTATCCGCTTACTTTGACGACTTTTCCTTTCCGAGCCTCTTTCCCATCTGCCTTTACGAATACAGTCTGCCCTTTATTGATTTTCCCCTCGTAAATACGTGCTACCGCAAGGCGGCCTGTGAAATTATCATACCCAAGATTAAATACTTGCGCGCGCAATGCATCGCCGTCTTTATACGGAGTTGTCGCGGGTACCGTCTCGAGAATAGCGTCTAGAAGGGGGGAGAGGTCAACCATTTCGTCTTCAAGCTTTCTTTTGGCAACACCATCACGCCCTATCGCGTAGACTATTTCAAAGTCTGCTTGCCCGTCGTTTGCTCCGAGTTCAAGGAAAAGCTCGAGTACTTGTTCCTCGGTGCGCCCTGTGTCTGCTGCAGGTTTATCAATTTTGTTGATTATTACTATCGGTTTTAGGCCTAACTCTAACGATTTTTTGAGTACAAATCGTGTTTGTGGCATCGGTCCTTCTTGCGCATCAACAACTAAAAGCACTGAATCAATAGAACGGAGAACCCTCTCTACCTCAGATCCGAAGTCGGCATGCCCGGGAGTGTCAACGATATTGAGTTTAGTATTTTTATAGATTAAGGATGCATTTTTAGCATAAATAGTAATACCTCGCTCTAATTCGAGTGAGTCAGAATCCATGGACACGTTGCCAGAAGATGCGCCAGTCTGACGCATCAAAGCATCGGTAAGTGTAGTCTTACCGTGATCAACATGAGCTATGATTGCGATGTTTCGGATTTCCATAAAAATAAAATAAGGTCACCCGTGACCTTATTGAAAACAGGATAGCACCTATTTTCAATTAATCAAATTAAACAGGTTCTACAGTCCTAGCCCCATGCAATTTTTCACGCGGTAAACAAAAGGTTATTTATAGGCTGCCTGACTAGGGCTCCTCCTCGCTAAGAACGCTAGACGCGGCTCGGCGTACAAGCACTCACTTCGTTCGTCTTGTATACCGCCTCCGCCGCTCTCACCCTATACGGCAAAGATCAATGTCAAATAGATACTTCGTATCTATATTGAAATTGCTCTAGCTGCCGGACTAGGGCTCGAACCTAGATTTTTGGGACCAAAACCCAACGTCCTACCATTAGACGATCCGGCAATAATAGCCATTGTGCCAAAACTAAACTATATCGCAAGTTTTACTCTTTGAAATCCTCCGCGTAAAACCATATTTTTTCTCCTTGTTGTATGCTGCCGGCAATAATTTTTTCCGCGATCTTCTCCTCAATCGTATCCTGCATCACCCGCCGCATCGGTCGAGCACCAAACTGAGGATTATAACCCTTCGTCGTAAGAGTATTTATAAGCACCTCATCTATTATAAGCTCATACCCTTTCTTCTTTATGCGTTCCTTGAGCTCCTCGAGCATGAGGTAAGCAACTTTCTCGCGTTGATCCAACGTAAGCGGCTCAAAGATAATAACTCCGTCAAAGCGGTTGATGAGCTCCGGTTTGTAAATACCCTCATGTATAATGGTGTCGATAATCTCATCTCTCTTGTCTGTTGGATTTTCCCCGCGCTTAATAAAATCCCAAATGAGATTACTGCCGGCATTTGAGGTGGCTATGATAATTGTGTTGCGAGCGCTTACGCGCCCGCCGCGTGCATCGGAAAAAATACCTTCATCAATAATTTGTAGAAAAAGGTCATGAACTTCGCTAGACGCTTTCTCAAACTCATCAAGCAAGAGCACTCCATACGGACGCTCTCGCAGCATGTTCGGGAGTATTCCGGACGTCCCTCCTTCACCGATAAGCTTTGAAAGTCCGCCCTGACCGCTAAACTCTGACATATCGATTCTGAGCATCTTACTTTCGTCACCGAAAAATACCGCGGCGAGTGCTTTTGCTGTCTCAGTCTTTCCAACACCTGTTGAACCCAAGAATAAAAATGATCCCATGGGACGCTTCTTTGTTTGCACTCCGGCACGAGCGCGCCTCATGGCATTACTGATGACTTTGATGGCACTATGCTGGCCGATGATACGCTTATGAAGAATGTCCTCAAGATTAAGCAGTTTATCACGCTCATCTTTTGTAATCGGACCTGTTGGAATCCCTGTTTTCTCACTTATATATTCGTTAACAAAATTCTTGGTAATGAGTGCGACTGTATCATGTTTAGCAGCAGGAATAACTTCTACCAAGAGTTCAACAGCTTTATCAGGCATCACCCCCTCAGTTATATACTGGTCAGCACCTTCCACGATCGCCTGAATAGACGAGTAGGTAAACACAACTTTATTCTTTTTTTCATACCTCACCGCAATATCCTGAAGCACTCGCATTATGCTTGATAAATCTGGATTTTCAATATGTATACTTTCAAAACGCTGAGCCAGTTGCGACTTTGTTTCAAGGTGCTGATGAAAACTCATCGGGTCACTTGTTGCGATAATATGAAGAGTAAATGAAGTAAGGTATGTATCCATAAGGTCAGCCGCGTCAGAACCTAATGCTTCTACGCTTGAAAAGAATTTAGCAATATTTTCAATGACAATAATAATATTCCCAGCCGCCTCCGCCTGTGTAAGCATTTTTAGAAAAGCCTCTTCAAATTCCGCCTTTGAGCCATTCATTGCAATAAAGCTTTCCGTATCGAATACCACCAGCCTGTACCCCTCTATCGCAGAAACCGTCTCTCCTTTTTTCATCTTTTGACCCAATCGTACAAGAATATCCATTTTCCCCACGCCATACTCTCCTACAAGAATAATATTTGCATCTTTTGCGCGCGCCAGAATGGTTTCAATCTGCTCTATCTTTTCATCAGCATAGACCGTGTCGCTTGAAAGGGCTGAGAAAACAGTTGTAGTCTTTATGTCACGGACATACCGCTGGAGTATATAAGCGCCCCCATATGACCATCCATTGCCAATACCGTTTACTTTTCCCAAATTTTCTCTGCTCCACCAGCGTTCGTCATGCTTACTCTTGTGATATATACGCACAGTCCATCCCACTGCACCATAATATATTTCCCGACTTACGCCATACTTAAATAAAAACTCACTCAAGGCATCGTCATTTTCAAAGATATGTCCCGCGAGGTGTTCGAGCGTGAGAAATCCCGCTTGTGGGATTTCAAGTGCCTCTACCGCGAGTGCGGTTTTTTTAGAGTCCAAGAAATGCAAGAGCTTGTCCTCTGGGATGCCGCACCGCTTAATGACGTCCCTTCCATACGGCGACATTAAAAAGCTTCGGGTCAAATCATTCTTTGCCTCTGACAAAATATACGCCACCTCATAGGTTATTCCCCCTTCCTTTGCGTCTCCCTCATGAACAATTGATTCTATTCCTCTAAAATAAAATGTGTTGTAGAAAAAAGAGAGCATGAGCACGCTGAACAGTGGTCCAAATATTATAAGGAATATAGCAAAATATAGCCGAGCTTCACCAAATATAATTGTCAACGCCAATGTTCCTGCATCCAGCGAGGCCAGCGCTATGAAAAAACCGACGATAACCAAATTTGTGAGAGCGGCCAGAAAGAGCACCATCACCGAAATGCTGCGTAGCGCGCGCGGCAAGATACGTTCGAGTTCGAGAGCGGGGCGATAGAGATTTATTTCATCTTTAAGCAGCATGTTAAGGAAGCAGGGTAATCCCAGCGAGCATAGAAATAACCACTCCTGCAGGAGCTATCGTCCAGAAAAGCAGAAAGAGTACGCCGGCCACGGTGACCATAAACAGAATCAAAATGCCAATTACAATAACCATGAGCCGGATAATAGCTCCAACCACACGCATAATAAAGTTCACAATAAGTGAACCAAAAAAGACTCCAGGGTGGAAACCATGCTGATACTCTTCATGCAGACGCTTCCACGGTGAAAAAAGAGTTTTGAAGAGCAGCGGAATTGAAAAGAAATGCAGGACAAACCAAAAAAAGTTGCTCCACACAACCAAAATATCTGCAAAGGCTTTTCCGTAGTGCCACTTAAGATATCCCGTAACAATGACCACCATGTTTATTTGTTAGAAACCCGCCTGCCATCGCTTCAAAGGCAGGCAAGCTGAAGTGTTGTTACTTTTAATAATCTTCTTTCTTAAAATCATAGTATACATAATCAAAAGCTCAGGCTTTAGCGGGCAGGTTAATTGCTAAATAATCTTGCTTCACATTGATATAACGCATACCGACTATTAGAATCATCCCTCTGGTTCAAGATCGTATGTCGAGCAGGATTCACCCCGCCGGAAACTAAGAGCGTATCCCTACTATTTCCGTATGTGTTTCTAGCAAGGTTCATATCTTTCATTATATCTTTCTATGTCTAATTCTAAAATGAGTTACTCAGAGGGACCCAATACCTTTATCAAAGCAAGCTCTATAGGAAGTTGCGGTACATGAGAAAGACCAATATAAGTATAAGCATTGAGAAGCTCCCCTAGAAGCGCAGCGTTTATATGTGAATTTTTATCACCGCTTATTTTTTTTAAAAATAAAAAGTCCTCATTTGCAAACTGCTCCTCGATATGGCTTTCGAGCCCCTTGGAAAATCTTAAAAGAAGAATAAACCGAATCTTATGCAAAAGCAGTGTCAGAAAGATTTTCACATCCACTCCTTTGTTTAATGACTCCTGAATTTTTAAAAGCGTTTCTCCAATATCGCCACGGTCAATGGCTTCTATTGTCCTGTTTATAAGCATCGCCTGTGGAGCGCCGGTTACTTTTTCTACTTCATCTATACTCACCTTTTTGTCACTTGAGGAAAAAATAATCTTCTGCAGTACCCCGTGGGCATCACGAAATGATCCGTCCGAAAGAAAAGCTATGAGATCTGCGGCTGACGAGTCAAGCGTAAATCCTTCTTTTTTAGCAACTGAGACTATCATGTCCTTCAATATTTTTTGAGACGGTTTTTTAAACGTATAGGCCTGACATCTGGAAACGATAGTCTCAGGAAGCTTGTGGACTTCAGTTGTCGCAAGAATAAAAATGACGTGAGAGGGAGGTTCCTCTAAAGTCTTGAGAAGCGCATTGAATGCCTCTTTAGTGAGCATATGCGCCTCGTCAACTATGTACACTTTATACGGCGACTCAAAAGGAAGGGTGTTTACCGCTTCTCTGAGTTCACGAATATCATCAATGCCGCGATTTGATGCCGCATCAATTTCATAGAGGTCGTTTGTTGACACGCCCGCCGCTCTGGCTAAAATACGCGCCAAGCTTGTTTTTCCTGTACCGCGTGAGCCGGCAAAAAGATAAGCATGCGCTATGTTGCCCCGTTTAATAGAGCCTTCGAGCACACGCACAATATGATCTTGTCCTAAAATTTCTTTAAACGTCTGCGGGCGATATTTTCTATAGAGTACCGATTCTACACCCTTAGCATTTTTTGGCATGGTGACAGTATAGCAAAAGCCGCTCTATTTTCCGAAAAAAGGGCAGATTTGTGAATCAGGCATTTTCTACCTTCTCCTTTTGGTACGCTTCACTAGGGAGATAGACTTCGCCTTACTCCCCCCTTTCTTGACTGCTGGCTTTCTCCTAGCAGGCCTTTTTCTTGATACGGCTTTTTTCTTTACCTGCGTCTTCTTTACCACTCTCCTGATTACCCTCTTTAACACTCTCTTCCCGGAACGCGTCCGCTTCCCCAAGTCCTTCTCAATATCTGCCCAATGTGCCTTGAGTTCCCGACTTAAACGTGCCACATCTTGCACATTTACATGTTTAAGCTTCTTATATTTCTTTGACACCTCATCTACTAAACTGTGGTAAGCTTTGGCATCGATCTCTTTAAGTTTCTCTACTCGCTCCAGTACTTCACCTCTTGCTTTGAACATCCACCCCCTTACCTCCCTGCGATGCTTTTTTCCGGAAGGTCCATATAAATAGTAAACACCCGCCGTAGCAGCAACTGCAGCCCCAGCAAGTACAACACTAAAACTAACTTTTTCCCCCTTGCTTTTCCTTTTTACTTTTTTTACATTAGCCATGATTATCAATGTTTTCTATGCTTTGTCTTCCTTTTTGATTTAGACGAAACAGCTTTGCTAATAAATGCACTCACTTGTTTCCCCTTCTTTTTTATACTCCTGCGAACAGCATCAACATCCTTGACGATGAGTTCACTCTCTTTTTTTACTGTACGGGAAATCTCTTTTACATCACGTAAAATTTTTATAAGATAATAAAGTGCGACCAATATAACTATAGAAAGAATTATAATGGAAGCACTTGTTATAAAAAAGAATACGTCTGATTTCAGTACTGCCTCCATAGATTCAGTATACTACAACACTTTTTTTTGCTACAAGGTGGATAAATATTTCTCAACTTCTACCGCTACCTCATCTCCCTTCTTCGTTTCCATTAGCTTCATCCTAAGCTCCTTGACACCATCCCTACCTGCGCCGTGAGCGTCGCGGCAGGCAGGAAAACCTGTCATATATGCCTTATAGTGCTTTTTCATGATGTTAAAGTTTTTGTGCGGTAAAAGTTCCTCAAAAAGCTTCGTGTGCTCAACCATTGCTTCAAGCTTTTCCCTTACTGTCGGTTTATAGCCGGTAAAGAGCCACGGGTTTCCAAAGACGGCTTTTCCGAGCATAATGCCATCGGCCCCTGTTTCTTCAATCTTCCCCTCTGCCTCCTTGAGACTCATTATACCTCCATTTCCAAGAATTAGTGTGGAACTCTCATGCTCGATAGAGTTAACCTGCGCATAATCTCGAATTTCGACTGCTCTTTTTACTTCTTCCCAGTGAACGGGAACCTTCGACATTTCGGCTCGAGTGCGAGCGTGGATTGTTATTGCTGCAGGTTCAGCTTTCAAAAGTTGAGGAAGCCACTCTTCAAGCTGACTTTCATTATAGCCAAGGCGTGTTTTTATTGAAACAGGAAGCTCTCCCGCCCCCTCTTTTGCAGCATAAATTAATTCCTCTGCCAGTTTCGGATTTTTCATAAGTGCCGCACCAGCTCCTTGTTTTTCAATATTCCTATCAGGACACCCCATATTGATATCTATCCCATCGAAACCAAGCTCGACGGCAAGGCGTGCCGCTTTTTCCATCAGTCTTGGTTTCGCCGTAAAAAATTGAGCAACAATAGGCCGCTCACTTTCAGAAAATACAAGGTCTTTCATAAGAGTCTCTTTTCCACCAAGGAAAAGCCCATCAGCAGAGACGAATTCGGTAAACATTACGTCGGGTCGGCCATACTTTGCTATAAGAGATCTAAAAGCCGCATCAGTGACATCAGCCATCGGTGCCAATGCAAAAAACGGTTTCTTAATTGTGTTCCAAAATCCCTTATACATAACCTAAACCATACTACTTGATTAAATTGCATTCAATACAGTAATTTCCTTACAATATACTGCGGAAAAAATATTATGGGCATATTAATGGGAATATTTGATGAAGCCCGGCCAAATGATCTGGGCAAATCCCCTTTGACGTTGTGAGAATAGAGCATCGAATTTATAAAAGTCTGAAACATCGGTGACGGGCACAGCTTTACTTGCCGCCGTTTTCTATTTTAATCGACAAACTTATAATAAATTTTGTTCCCAAACCGAAGATCTATATAATCAAGTTGCATATCTTCGCGCTCAAGAATAATTCCTGACTCAAACACTGACTGCAAATTACCAAGGACAGACGTCAGACTTTGTTCCCCTCCAAATAAAATATAACTTCCATCTTTAAGACGAATCTCAAAATCAATTTCATCGAGACGCGTGAGGGAGGTCGGTTTCATCTTTAATTCTTCAAATGAACCGAGAAAGAGTGTGAGATCACGGAATTTATCTTGCGGCATATACTCCAAGCCTAACAGTTCGTACGGTCCCCCACTTGTTTGTGTTGCTGTTTTCCCGAAATATTTGAAAAATATATTTCCTGTAAAATCTGGCGCTCTTGCGAAAATAAATCCTCTCTCATCCAAAAAGGAGCATTGACCTAAAACCTCGCGAGTATCAATAAATGTGTCTCCGCAATAGAGCGCAAAAGGCTGTCGCTCTTTTACAATGAGCTTAATAGTTTGCGAATCTTCCACCACTATTTCTGCATCAAAAATTCTATCAAATGCGTCACGCACACTCGCTGTTATAGAGCTTCTCGGAAAAAATAGAATATTTGTTCTTGGAAAGAGCAGGGCGTAGGTTCCTCTAAGCTGCTCCGCAACTACCTGTTTTAATTGAGTCTCAGTGACAGCAGAATTGCCGACAATGACAATCGTCTTAATATTCACCTGCTCAATACGGGACAGCCATACAACCCCGATAGCAGCTACAACAAAAACAGCCACCCCGATACTCAATTTGATAGTCCTTATTTTACGCCGACGATTTCCTAATCGAGCTACTCTCTTACGGTTTCGTCTCCCAAACATATCTTCTTCTAGCTTCTAAGCCGCCGCTTTTGGAGTTTCCGTTCCTATTGCATCTTTATTCATATACTTCCGGAGTACCTTAGGAATAACAACGGAGCCATCCTCCCGCTGAAAATTTTCAACAAGGGATACCAAAATACGCGGTGTCGGAATGGCTGTACAATTCAGGGAGTGCGCATATTGGACTTTACCATTTTGATCGCGATACTTGATATTAAAACGTCTGGTTTGGAAATCGTGGAAATACGATGCAGAACTAATTTCACGATATTTTTTCTCCATCGGCACCCATAATTCAATATCATATTTCTTCACCTGCGAGAGCCCAACATCTCCTCCACAATTAATAACCGTATGATAAGGAATGCCAAGCGATTCAATAAATTCCTCTGCATTTCTATTGAGCCACTCATGCCATTTAACTGATTCATCATGTGCAGCCTCGCAAAGAATCACCTGCTCGATTTTAAAGAACTCGTGCACACGAATGAGTCCCTTGGTATCCTTTCCATGGCTTCCCGCTTCCCGCCGGTAACATGGAGAAAATGATAAAAATTTTATGGGAAGTTTGCTGCCGTCAATAACCTCATCAGCGTAGTACCCCATAGTTGCAACTTCAGCCGTCCCGGCAAAAAAATCTTCGTCTTGTGTTTTGTAAAGGTCCTCGGCTTCATTGGGTAAATGTCCTGTACCATAGAGATTGCTCCTGCGCACAATAGCCGGAACGATCATGGGAGTAAAACCCCTTGCAAGAAAGAAGTCCTGAGCATAGTTCCAAATGGCATATGAGAGAAGCGCTCCATCATTTTTGAGAAAGTAGCCACGAAAGCCAGACACTTTTACACCACGCTTGAAATCCGCCATGTCGAGATGCGTCATGATGTCGATGTGACTTTTGGGAGTAAAGGAAAATGTTGGTTTCTCTCCCCATACTTTAATTTCCTTATTATCACCGTCACTGTTCCCTTCAGGTACTGACATGTCGGGAACATTGGGAACCTGAAGCATTATTTCCCGCCACACAGACATAGTATGTTTAAGCTCTTCTTCTTCCACCTGAAGTTCCTCTTTAAGTATGCGCATCTTATCAATTAACGTATTACGCTCTCGATCGGTAACACCCGCCGAAATGGCATCACTCACGGCATTTTGCTCAGCTCGCTTTTTCTCTACACGAGAGAGTAACTCACGCCGCTTATCATCGACCTCAATGAGCTCATCTATATCAACATCAATATATTTCTTACGTGCAGCCTCTTTTACAAGATCTTTATTTTCTCGAATAAATTTTATGTCTAGCATGATGATTCTATTATATAGTAAGAGGAATAAATTTAAAATTCCACCTTGCAGACGTCGAACCGTTTCTTTGCGCTCACAATTTTAAAAATGCTAATATAAACACCATGGGAAACTATAATACTCTTCTGCTAAAACCCCAGCAATTCCCCGCACTCCTGCAGGAAATCCCTGACCCGCCAAAACAATTATACCTTAAAGGAAAGCTGCCCGACGATGATACCAAATTCTTGTGTGTTGTGGGGTCACGGAGATACAGCCCTTACGGCAAGGAAGTGTGCGAAGGGCTTATTGATGGGCTTTGCGGCTATAATATAGCCATAATATCCGGTCTGGCGCTTGGCATTGACGGAATTGCCCACAGAGCCGCCCTTGCAGCTCACTTATCGACAATTGCCATCCTCGGATCAGGATTGGACAATGCTGTATTGTATCCAAGCTCTCATAGAATGCTTTCAAAAAAAATCGTTGAATCTGGAGGTGCTCTACTGTCTGAATTTGAACCAGACGAAGAGGCCACTGTCTATACATTTCCGCAGCGGAATCGCATTATGGCCGGCCTGTCACACGCCATACTTGTGATTGAAGCAGCAGAAAAATCTGGTACACTTATCACCGCCCGCTTAGCTCTAGACTACAATCGAGATGTCTTGACCATACCCGGATCCATTTTTTCAAAGACCTCTTACGGACCTCATATGCTTATGCGGTTAGGGGCAACTCCCGTAACAACAAGCGACGATATTCTTGAAGCACTCAATATTGAAATGAGTGAAAAAAAACAAATCTCCCGCGACTCGCTGTCGGAACGTGAGCAAGTCGTTTTAAAATTGTTAGATACTCCTCTTCAGCGCGACACACTCATTTCAGAACTTAATATGAAAGTATCAGAGGCCAACATTCTTATTTCTGCAATGGAAATAAAAGGGTTACTGATCGAACGCCTAGGTGAAATGCATGCTGTGAAATAGAAACCTATTTGACAATAATTTTATTTTAAAGTACTACTATACACCACTATTCATCCCGTTAGTGACCGCGGTCACACAGGACAAAAGACCTAATCATGTATAAAAATCAAAATACATATTTACAAGGATATAATCAAGCAAGTCGTTACGATCGCGGCCTGTCACTAACGGGATGAAATTGTTAATTGTCGAATCCCCTGCGAAGGCAAAAACTATTGAAAAATATTTAGATGATGAATACACGGTTAAGGCATCCGTGGGGCATGTTCGTGATCTTCCAAAGAGTAATAAAAAAGCAATTGACATAGAAAAAGGGTTCACACCGCATTATGAAATATCCAAGGGGAAGGAAAAAATTATAAGTGAACTTAAAAATCTTGCTCGAAAGGCAGACGAAGTCGTGCTGGCTACCGACCCGGATCGCGAAGGAGAAGCTATTGCATGGCATATTAAAGAAGTGCTCGGATTAAAAAAGCCGAAGCGGATTGTCTTTCATGAAATCACCAGAGAAGCTATTCGGGATGCCATGAAGCATCCCCGTGATATAAATAATCGTCTGCGAAAAGCGCAGGAAGCAAGACGAGTCTTGGACAGACTCGTAGGATATGATTTGTCAGGGCTCATATGGAAGAAGCTTCGGTACGGACTATCTGCCGGCCGTGTACAATCACCGGCACTACGGATCATTATGGAACGTGAACGAGAAATACGCGCCTTTATTCCGGAAGATTATTTTGTCATCACGGCAGATGTACAAAATAAAGACAGCGTTCCTTTTACTCTTACCTGCTCAAAGGAACTCCGTGATGAAAGTCAGGCTCTCCGTATTCTAAAAGGAGGAGAAAAGTCCAAGTGGAGGGTAAAAGATGTTAAAGAATCAGAAATGAAGCGCTCCCCGAAACCCCCCTTTATAACATCGACTCTTCAGCAAACAGCAAGCTCACGGTTTGGCTATTCCCCTTCAAACACAATGCGTATCGCCCAAAGGCTTTATGAAGCCGGTCACATTACCTACATGAGAACCGACAGTACAAATCTGAGTCAGGCGGCACTGCAACAAATCAGGCAAACCGTTGTTAAAAAATTTGGGAAAGAATATGCATTCTCGCATTTTTATAAAACAAAAAGCAAGGCGGCCCAAGAGGCACATGAGGCTATCCGTCCCTCTAAGGCATCCACCCTAAGCGTCGGTGCATCTCTCGACCAGAATAAACTATACAAACTTATTTGGGCTCGTACAATTGCCAGCCAGATGTCTGACGCGACATTGCTCAAAACAAAAATAACCGTGGAAATCAATCCACCAGACGGTGGAGAAAGTATCCCCGATTTTTCCATAAATGGTTCACGGGTAATGTTTGATGGATGGTTAAAGGCAGACCCCGGCGCGCGAGGTGAGGACATAGATGTGCCTAACGTAGATATAGATGAAATACTTAAACTTCTTAAAATTAATTGTTATGCCAAACAAACACAACCACCTAGCCGTTATACCGAAGCAGGACTCATTAAAGAACTTGAAAAACGTGGGATAGGACGCCCAAGCACCTATGCAAGCATAATGAGAACTCTTGGTGATCGTGGTTATGTAGATAAGAAAGGGAAAACACTGTTCCCCACTGATACAGGTGACGCTGTGAGTAGTTTCTTGGAAGAACACTTCACGAACTATATTAGCGATTCTTTCACTGCAAAAATGGAAAACGAACTCGACGAAATCGCACAGGGCAAGAGAGAGTACGCTGAAACGCTTAAGGATTTTTACGATCCTTTTCTTAAGGATGTACAATCAAAAGAACATATTGAAAAATTAACTAATCTTGGTGAAGCACCCAAAGAATTCGTGTGTCCCACTTGTGGTAATTCTATGATTTACAAGCTAAGCAAGGTTGGAAAGTTCATGAGTTGTTCAAAATTTCCCGACTGTACCGGCGCTCGGACAAATGAAGGAGTAGAACTTGAAGGACCTAAAGAAACAGGTGAAAAATGCCCTGATTGCAAAACTGGATTACTTCTTGAGCGAGACGGCAGGTATGGACGATTCATCGCCTGCAGTAATTACCCCAAGTGTAAATTCGTAAAGCAGGACGCAGAAGCCTCCAAAAAAGCTTCAACCGGTGTTGTCTGCTCCGTCTGCAAGAGCGGAGAAATGGTTGAGCGCCGGGGACGCTATGGTGTTTTTTACAGCTGCTCAAGCTATCCCAAATGCAAGCACGCTATTAAAGCAAAACCAAACGGTAAAACATGCGGCTATGAGCGAGAGGACAAGGGAATATGCGGCGCTCTTATGATGGAGGGCACAAAAACGATACCGGAAAGATGCTCAGACAAGAGTTGTCCTAACCATAACCCTCATAAACTAGAAAGCAACAAACCGGTCTCCTAGGAGAACCGGCTTGATATTTGTATTTGGTTGATTGACTTTGTTGACCAGGGTCACACCTTCTTGGTAACAGACTCCGGATAGGGAAGGCGCCCTTCAGTCGCGAGTATGGCGTCATGCTCCTCCTGCGACAGATCGCCCGCGATCAGTGCAGCTCGGGCTTCTCCCAAACGTATTGCCCGAATGCCTTCAGAATTGGGATCCTCATTCCCATCCCTAGCCAAAGGGATGGCGGCCATCGGACTCTGGGTATTGGTGTGGCACATATCAACCTCACGTAGTTTGGCACAATTTGCCTAAATTCCAAAAAGCAGTATAATGGCAAATATGCCAAATGTCAAGGACATTATCTCTCTCATGCAGACACCCCCTTCCAAAGAGGGCACGGAGCTTATTACAAAAGCATATGAGTTTGCGCAAAAAGCTCATAAAGACCACAAGCGATATTCTGAAGAGCCTTATTTCACTCATCTTGTCGAGACGGCTAAAACGCTCGCTGAATTTGGACTGGGTCCAAAGACAATTTCCGCAGGTCTTCTCCACGATACTATCGAAGATACCAAAACAACTGGAGAAACTATAGAAAAAGAATTTGGGGCTGAAATTCTTTTTTTGGTTCAGGGAACTACAAAATTAGGAAAACTTAAATATCGCGGAGTCGAACGGCATACGGAAAGTCTCCGAAAACTATTTGTCGCAACCTCACAAGATATACGTGTACTGATCATCAAACTAGCCGACCGTCTTGATAATATGCGCACTCTTGCGCATGTTCCCAAGGAAAAGCAGAAGCGTATAGCTTCCGAGACGCTTGAAATCTATGTGCCGCTTGCCTATCGGCTCGGCGTCCGTAAACTTCATAGAGAACTTGAAGATCTGGCTTTTATGTACACCTATCCGGATGAATATAAGAAAATAAAGGAAGTTCTAAAGCAAAAAGGCGGGGAAATATTAAAACGCCTTGAAAAATTACAGAAATCAGTCAAGAAAACCTTCGCTAAGGAAAAATTCACTGCCATTCAGACTGAATGCCGCATCAAGGGTCTTTTTAGTCTTTATAAAAAGCTGCAGAGGAAGGATATGGATATAGAAAAAATATACGATGTTGCGGCCCTTCGTATTATAGTTCCAACCGCAAGTGATTGCTATCAAGCACTCGGCATCATTCATGGTGTTTGGCGTCCACTCCCCGGGCGCATCAAAGACTACATTGCCTTTCCCAGACCTAATGGATATCAAAGTCTGCACACAACCATATTTACGGGTGATGGCAGTATTTTTGAAATTCAAATTCGAACACAGCAAATGCACAGAGAAGCTGAATATGGAATTGCCTCACATTTTTTGTATAAAGATGGATCAATGAAGCGCCTCTTTAATCAAAATATAGAATGGCTACTTCAATTGCTCCCCAACAGCAAGGTTCAGGAAGATAAATCAGCTTCATTTAAGAAAAAGGGTAAGAAACCTAAAGTTCCTAAGTGGGTCACACAACTTGTTGAGGAACAGCAGAGCACATCTCTTGAACCTCAGGAATTTATCAAAAGCCTAAAGGCAGACTTTTTTGAGCATAGGATTTTTGTTTTCACGCCGAAGGGAGACGTTGTGGATCTTCCCATTGAGTCAAGCCCCATCGACTTTGCGTATGCTATTCATTCGGATATCGGTGACCATATCTCGGGTACAAAAGTAAACGGGAAACTAGTATCTCTCGAAACTAAACTTAAAAATGGCGACATAGTCCAGATTGACATTAAAGAGGCAAGTCACCCTACACAAAAATGGTTCAACCTTGCTAAGACAACACTGGCGAAGCGGCATATTAAGTCAGCTCTACAAAAAACAGCTGAAGTATAAAAAGTGCGGAAGAAAATTTACATAATTTTCTTCCGCACCACGTTTGTGTACTTCGTCAGACGTCGAATTCGCCGGCCTTAGCCCCCTGAATGAACGCATCCCATTCCCCCCTGTTGAAATGCAACGTGCCGCCGTCCGGGTTTTTCGAATCCCTGACGACGATTACATCGCCCTTCCGAACGACTTCGACACAATAGTGAACTCCAGGTTTTGAGAATGAAGACTTCTTGAAGACTCCACTCAGAGGAAATGCACGAGTCCGGTTCTTGGCCATGACTACCTCCTTATGCAGTTAACACCACTATTTTTATAGCACAGACCTAAGAATAATTCAATGTCCTACTTTGCGTCACCCCCTATGTGCGCAATGTGCAAGGTTAAATAGAAAAATTTCCAATGGAGTAAAGATCGGTGTCTTCTTCCTCTTTTCCCTCTTTTATCTCTTCTTGAGTTTCTCCTCTATCCTCACCTAGAGCCCTACTGTCTTCAGTTCCTTCTGTTACAGCCTCTCCGGCTGAAGAGGAATCACTTTGTATGCCTTTTTGGTCGTTTTCATTCTGTAGTGTTTTGAGTAAGTTTCGCAAATCCTCATTTGAGAAAAAATCAATGACAATTTTCCCACCCACTTCGCGTGATTCTATTTGGACGCGAGTGCCGAGCGTATCGGTAAGCTTTTGTTCGAGCTCAATAATTTCAGGATCATAAACGCGCTCCTTTTTTCGCACTCTGTCATGAGCTATGCGTCTGGCGATTGCCTCTGCATCACGCACCGTAAGTTTTTTATGCAACACTTCTTTAAATAACGTCTTCTGCTCTTCAGGACGATCCGCAAGCATAAGAATAGGCCGAGTGTGCCCCTCCGTAATTTCCCCTTGAGCGAGCGCAACCTGCATTTCTTCCGGAAGCGCTAGAAGTCTTATGCTGTTAGACACGTATTCACGGCTCTTTCCAATTTTTTGTGCGACTTGACCATGTTTAAAGTCAAATTCGTTGACCAAACGCTCAAATGCCCGCGCCCTATCAATGGCATTTAAATCTTCCCGCTGTAAATTTTCAATGATTGCAATCTCAAGTTTCATGCGGTTACCGTCTTCTCCAGTCCTTATCATTACGGGAACTTGCGAAAGCCCCGCTATTCTCGAAGCACGAAGACGACGTTCACCGGCAATGAGCTCATACTGAACAGCTAAACCTCCATCTTCTTTAGTCATTTCGACTCGAGTGACCACCAGAGGTTGAAGCACGCCGTACTGGCGTATTGACTCGGCTAATTCAGATAATTTATTTTCATCGAAGAAACGCCGCGGTTGATAGGGGTTGGGCTGAATACGCTCCACCTCCACCCAAAAAATAGAATTGTTATAAAAATCATTCATCCGATTGCATTTTTATTATTGCATCACAATTGTAGCATGAGAGAATAGCCCAACCCAAATTGATTATTGCTCAAAAATCACGTACAGTAATCATTACTACGCCGCCGTGATGGAATTGGTAGACATGCAGCACTCAAAATGCTGTGAGCGCAAGCTCGTGTCGGTTCGACTCCGACCGGCGGCACCAGATTTGAAATACTCACTGTAGTGTGCAAAGTGAAACGAGTGCTCCAAAATCGCCTGCCGCAAGGATAGGAGGTTCAAGTTCCTCCCCCAGCACAAATTTATATATTTCTTGTCAGATCAAGAGCCTCTCAAGTGTACCGCACACCTCACTAGCTTTATTTTTTATTTTAGTTTTCTATTTTGCTGACTTCAGGTATTTAAGCATTGTGTCTACATCACTTATCTCAAGCGGATCATCTGGACAATCATCTGAAAATCCCGGTTCAACAAATATCTTCTCTACTTTCCCATCATCGACAAACATGCTGTAACGCCATGATCGTTCGCCAAATCCGAGATTATTTTTTTTGACGAGCATACCCATCCCTTTGGTAAAATCAGCCGATCCATCAGGAAGCAACTTTACCTTGTTTATATCTTGGTTTCTCCCCCATTGATACATAACAAAGGCATCATTTACTGACAGGCAATATACTTCGTCAACACCAAGTGCTTTTAGTTCATCATATTTTTCCTCATAGCCAGGCAGATGAGTTGAACTGCACGTTGGCGTAAAGGCACCCGGCAAAGCAAAAAGCACTATTTTCTTCCCCTTAAATACATCAGCGGTTTCAACATCGTGCCACCGAAACGGATTATCGCCGCCTATACTTTCATCTCGCACACGCGTCTTAAGTGTAACATTAGGTACTATAGATGGTGTTTTGTACTCTTGTGTCATAATCAAAATGAACATTATACGATAAACGACACTATAATAACACATGCACTGCAGACGCCCAAACAAACCAAAAATACTTGTCATAGTAGGTCCAACCTCGTCAGGTAAAACAGAACTTGCTGTCCACCTTGCCAAAAAAATTAATGGTGAAATTATTTCTGCCGACTCACGACAAGTATACAAAGGTCTAGACATCGGCACGGGCAAAGTTACAAAGAAAGAAATGAAAGGAGTGCCTCACCACCTTATTAATGTAGTAAGTCCCAAGATGACTTTTACGGTTGTGCAGTATAAAAAATTAGCTGAAAAAAAGATTGCTAATATTATAAAGCGAGGCAAAGTGCCTATTATCGCCGGAGGTACCGGATTTTATATACAAGCTGTAATAGATGACTTGACCCTGCCAAGCGCTGTACCCAACCCCTCACTGCGAAAAAAACTTGAGAAAAAGAGTGCCAGCCACCTTTTTAAAAAGCTCCAAAGATTAGATCCCCGAAGAGGAAAAACAATTGATTCTAAAAATAAGAGGCGCCTCATTCGTGCGATTGAGATAGCCAGTGCACTGGGAAAAGTGCCGAAGCTCAAAAAAAAAGTGTCTCCGTATGAGATACTTTATATCGGTATTGCTACAACTGAAAAACAACTAAAGAGGAAAATTAACATTCGTCTATTCGCACAAATAAGGGCAGGAATGATAGCCGAAGCAGAGGGGCTCCATGACAAAGGCCTCACGTTTAAACGTATGGACGAGCTAGGGCTTGAATATAGGTATCTTGCACGATTTTTGCAGAAGAAGATTACAAAAGAGGAAATGATTCAAAAACTTACAGCTGAAATCTGGAAATATGCCAAGCGTCAGAAAACGTGGTTTAAGCGTGACAGGCGAATTGTGTGGTTTGAGTTGAAGCAAGCCAAAATAATTGAACGAACCGTTGTACAATTTTTAAAATAATTGGATGCGGGTCCGGCAGGAATCGGTCACGAGTTACTAAGTCTTTTGCTTCACCTTGCTCGCAAAAGTCTAAGTACTCTCGACCCCGACTCAACGCTTCATCGTCCACAGGACGTGCTATTCCGTCTTTCGATTCCTTCCGCAGATTTCCCATAAACCACAACGGTCCTACAAT
>JADFRL010000030.1 GCA_022561335.1 Patescibacteria group bacterium | reverse complement strand
TGCGGTCAGTCACGATACAATTGCATAATCTGGGGAGAAATGTCACCGGCACGGGACTTGGTTTGTACGTTGTAAAGGAGATGATCAAAGCCCACAAAGGAAAAGTATGTGCGGAATCAGAAGGGGGGGAAGGGGACTGTGTTCTATGTCGAGCTCAATGGCGCTAAATAATATTCCAATATTCTTGAGAATGTGAGAATGTCTGAACGGCTCAACGCGTTGAGCCGTTGACTTTACTACTCCAACACCAATTTTTTTACAAAAAAAACATCGCATGTACTCTATGTTAAGCTTAACTCCTATAATGACTGTACATTAAGTAAGAAGTATGGTTTAGTATCTCTAATGGATAAATTGAAAAAATGCCCCCATATCACTGAGGTCAAAAAGCTTTATTTCAAAAAAGAGATCGATATGTTTCCTAACAGAGTACAACAGTACGCATCTGAAGTGATGCGTAAGGTATCGGTATATCGAATAGTGTATAAAGTTGGCAAATTAAGAATTATGGGATTTGTGACTTTACCAAAACAAGGAAAAGATTTGCCATGTTTAATTCACTTACGGGGAGGGAGCAAGGATTTTGGTGCAATTGATGCTAAGCAAATACTTTTTGGGATGGCCAAATATGCCAAGGAGGGTTATGTCGTGATAGCTACTCAATACCCCGGAGTTGATGGTGGGGGTGGTAAAGACACATGGGGGCAAGGATGACGTGGCAAGTATAATGAAATTAAGGGAAATACTAAAATGGATTCCGCAGGCTGATGCTTCACGGATTGGGATAAAAGGACATTCACGAGGAGGTTTCATGGCCTATCTCATGCTTGCTAAGGTTACGTGGATTAAAGCTGCTGTAATTGGCGCTGCTCCAACTGATCAATTTAAACAGGCTGATGAACGCGAAGGGTGGAGAGAGCATCAAATAAAAATATGGGGAAAATCAAAATCAGAATTAAAAAAAAGATCTCCGATAAAATGGGTTGATCAAATAACGAAAAAGGCTCCAATTTTAATTATGCACGGCTCAGCGGACTGGAGAGTGGAGGCAAACCATAGTATTAATATGTCTGCTGAATTATATAAACATAAAATTCCGCATCGCCTAATCCTATTTGAAGGGGCTGACCATGCGATTAGTGAATTTAAGAGAGAATATACTACTCAAACTATAAACTGGTTTGATCGATTCCTAAAAAAAAGTGAATCCCTTCCAAATATGGAATTTCATGGAGCTTAATTACTTAAGTTAGCACAGTTAAGGGAACATTGACTTTAGAGTAAACTGATGGACTTCGAAGAAGGTGATGGCTGGAGTCGTCAGCTTGCCGATCGTATCGAGGTGCAATACAAACAATTCCTGAAACTGACATTCATGAGTGCTGATCCGGTAGTGCCGACCAAACTCATCGACACCTTCTGGCACACACACATTCTGGATACCCGAAAGTACGCTGAGGATTGTGAAGTGACATTCGGGCACTTTGTCCACCATTTCCCGTACTTTGGCATGCGCGGCGAAGAGGATCGAGCAAATCTGAAATCATCCTCTCAAAAGACGCATATGCTGGCGGCATCAGTCTTCGGCAAAGAGTGCCGCTGGAGCCATTCAGAAGCCATAAACAGAGGGATATGTACTTCGTGCGGCACAAGTGAATGTGCACCAACGCCTTCCTGCAGCAGCAACGGCGGCCGGCTCAGCATGGGTCAAGATCTGCTCTGGCACAACGAACGTCCAACGCTTCAATAGTGGCAATCTGCAATGACATGGATGTGGTGTGGCATTTCCGCACAGAGACCATTCCTTAACAAGGTGGTCTCTTTCCTTTGAAGATAATTCCAAAAAGATAGTAACTATGATTTTGAAAATATTCTTATTTCTGCTACTATTTTGCCCATGGCAAGGAAACGACTCTTGACAGGGCTTCAACCCTCTGGGCAACTGCACATTGGAAACTATTTTGGCGCAATAGCGCCATTCCTTGAGCGATACGAAGAATTCGAAAGTTTTCTAATGATCGCAGATTACCATGCATTAACTACCCTCCAAGAAAAAGACGAACTTAATACCAATATATTTGAAATAGCTGTTGACTACTTGGCCTGCGGCCTTGATCCAACAAAAGTGGTTATGTTCCGGCAATCAGATGTTCAGGAGCACACCGAACTTGCATGGATATTCGAATGTCTAGTTACCGTCCCTTTTCTTATGAAGGCACATGCATATAAGGACAAAGTGGCAAAGGGACTGGAGGCAAATGCAGGACTTTTTAACTACCCCATGCTTATGGCGGCAGATATTCTACTCTACGACGCTGAGCTTGTGCCGGTTGGAGAAGACCAGCGGCAGCACATTGAATACACACGGGAGGCTGCACATAAATTCAATAGCGTATATGGGAATGTATTTACACCACCACAAGAAATTACCCTTGAAAAAGTCGGGGTAGTTCCTGGAACTGACGGCCAAAAAATGAGTAAGAGCTATGGCAATACCATTCCTCTTTTTGGTACGCGCGGGGAGATACAAAAAGCAGTAATGAGTATTGTAACCGACTCAAAAAGTACGTTTCCCGAACACGTACATGCCATTCATAAATTATATAAAGATGAAGGTAAATTGAAGCTGTTATATGAACAAAACAGAGAGAATTATAAAGCGCTCAAGGAAGCACTTATAGAGGATATTGATACACACAGTACGCCATTGCGTGAGAAGCGTCAGGCCGTTGCAAGCAACAAAACAGATGTCTTAGAGATACTTAATGAAGGCGCTCAAAAAGCACGCGAGCTAGCTGCGAAAAAAATGGCAATTGTTCGTGATAAGATCGGAATAACACTGTAAATCATGAAGCAACGTGTCTACATTAACAAGCTGCGTGAACACATCGACAAAGAAGTGCTTATCGCCGGTTGGGTCCACGTTCGACGTGATCATGGAAAACTTATCTTCATCGATATGCGCGATGCAACGGGGAAAGTGCAGATGGTAGCACTGCCGAACAATAAAGAGGCGCATACTATTGCGGAAACCGTTCGCCCTGAATGGGTTATTGAAGTCATGGGAAAAGTCAACAAACGCCCCTCCAAAATGGTTAATTCTGACGAGGAGAACGGGGGTATTGAAATAGAAATGCTTAGCATGCACATCTTAAATAAGAGCAAAACACCGCCGTTTGAAATTACAGAGGATACTTCCGATGTAGACGAAACCACACGGCTCAAATATCGCTATCTTGATTTGCGCACAGAACGCATGCAGCGCAACTTGAAAATTCGCAGTCAATTTGTACAAAAATGCCGGCAGTATCTATTTGCAAAAAATTTTATAGAAATTGAAACACCTCTTCTGACTGAGTCGACTGCGGAAGGCGCGCGAGATTTTATAGTCCCCTCACGACTGCATAAGGGAAAATTTTATGCCCTTCCACAATCTCCCCAGCAGTACAAACAGCTTTTAATGACAGCGGGTTTTGAGCGATACTTTCAAATCGCAAGGGCAATACGCGATGAAGATCTCCGCGCCGATAGGGGATTTGAACATACACAAATAGATATTGAAATATCCTTTGTGTCCATGCAGAATGTCATGGACATGGTAGAGGATATGATCACTACTGTCGTCGAGGCTATGGGCTATGTCATTAAGGAAAAGCCGTTCCCGAAATTCACCTACGAGGAGGCATTAAAGATTCATGGTGATGATAAATTTGATCTGCGTACAGAAAAAGAAAAAGAGGAAAATATACTGGCCTATGCTTGGGTTAACGAGTTCCCCCTTTTTGAAAAAACTGATAGTGGGTCGTGGACATTCAGCCACAATCCATTCTCAATGCCGAAAGAAGAGCACATAGAGTGGCTCCTTGGAGGAAAAAACATAAAAAATATTTTCTCTACACAATATGACCTTGTGTGCAATGGGTTTGAAACGGGTGGCGGCAGTATTAGAATACACAAAGCTGAAATGTTAAGAGCCGTCTACCGTGTCATGGGATACAGTGAGGAGGAAACAGAAAAAAGTGTGGGGCATATGCTTGAAGCTTTTGAGTATGGTACCCCTCCGCACGGCGGCATTGCACTTGGAGTTGAGCGAAATATAATGAATCTTGTCGGCGAAGTTGCCCTTCGCGAAGTACAGGCATTCCCGATGACTCGTAGCGGCCAAACAGCCGTCATGGACGGCCCCTCAGAGGTTCCTAAAGAGCAACTCGATGAACTAGGTATTGAAATAAAGAAAGACAAGTAGGATGAATCTCATTGGAAACAGAAGGCATATGAATAATAAGAATACACACGGAGTGTAAAACAGAATGAAAATAACCTTTACAGATAAACTTTCTAAAGTAATGACTAAAATTGAATTAGCTGAAGGAGACAGAGTTCAGTTTATAGAAAAGAAAGGAAAACATTACACGCTTAGAATAGGTATCGGGAAGAAAAAAGATATAACCAAAAGGAAATTTATTCTCCTTGCCCGCAAAATTATTCAGGTTGCAAAGCAGCATAAGCTAAAACATATAGCTATTGCGTTTGATAATTTTGACTTTCCACGATTGAGCCGATTGGATACTGCCGAGCGCGCCTCACTGTTAACTCAAAATTTTGAGATGGCTAATTTTGAGTTCACGTCGTTTAGGACAAAACCAAAGGAAGGATGGCCGGAGGTTAAGGAGATAGTTATTTGCGGCAAGGTGAACGCGAAAGTAAAAGAAGGATTCAAAAAAGGGCAAATTATAGGTAACTCTGTCAACGAATGTCGGGAATTATCCAATACTCCGGGAGGTGACATGACCCCAGCCATTCTTGCAAAGAGGGCAAAAAACGCTGCAAGAGGCACTCAAATCAAGGTGTCTATTCTTGGGGAGAAAGAGCTTGCTAAACTCAAAATGGGGGCCATTTTGGGCGTTTCTAAAGGTTCCAGTGAAGCACCGAGGCTTATAGTGATGGAATATTGGGGAGCGAGAAAGTCTGTTTCGGGTAAAAGCCAGCCCATTGTTCTTGTCGGAAAAGGAGTCACATTTGACAGTGGTGGAATTAATCTAAAGCCGGGCGATTCTGCTCTCGGAATGCATCTTGACATGTCGGGTGGAGCGGCAGTTATTAGTGCTCTTGTGCTTGCGGCAAAGCTGAAGATAAAGAAAAATATTATTGGCATAGTGCCCGCCGTTGAGAATATGCCGGGGGGATCGAGTTATCGTCCCGGAGACGTGCTCAGATCGATGTCAGGAAAAACCATTGAAATAATGAACACTGATGCTGAAGGG
>JADFRL010000010.1 GCA_022561335.1 Patescibacteria group bacterium | reverse complement strand
TATAAAAATTATTGTTGACTCGTTCAAGCTAGACCCGAACGTAAAGAAAGAAGCCAGCTCTTTAATAAATGTAGAAGCAACCAAGGCTAGGGAGACAAATAGTGTGTATGCGGCTTTCTCAGTTGACAGACGGTATGGAAAAGCACCATTGTTTAATGGGGTTCGTCTTACTTATACAGACTATGCAGCTGTGGATGATGTAACTAAGCAATTTTGTTACTCAGATATTGCGTATGAAATATCTTGGGGTGATAGCGCTACAGATATAAGTGAACCATCAACTCGGTGTTCCAAGACGTCCTCTTTTACCGCATCTGAGTTCCATACGTATAATATTGCGGGCACTTATACAATAAGTGTTACAGCAACTGATACTAGATCTGGGGAGGTAGTTATAGAAGGAGAACAAGAAGTAATTGTAAGACCAGAGTAGCAGCTATACACGAAATACCGCTCAACTGAGCGGTATTTATTGCGGTGGAGATGGTGGAGCAAAGTTGGAACCGCCTACCCCGCCCAGTCTTAAACTGGCGGGACTGCGACTTGTATTCAATCACTTCGCTTTTGAACAAGTCGGGAGCATAAATGGGTTTTTCTTGTCCCGAGCTTGTCGAGGGAGAAGCGTCAGAGGCTATAAATAGGCTTAAGGCGTTTAAAAACCCGGTAAAATAATAGGGAATGGATAATGGAGAGAACACAGGATGAGAGTGGAACAGCGTTAAAACAATGATATAATCAATTTATAAATAATGGTCAATCAGAAATTGCTTTTGGAAACATGCAGTTTGAAAAAGGTAATTTGAAAGCTAAATCTACTTTTCCAACAAGACGAACTCAACTTATTGTTGTTATTACTTTTGTTTTATCTCTTTCACTTGTAGATTTAATCCCATCTCCATCTTTTGGATGGGCTCTTAATGCGGCTTTTGTATATGATATGTCTATTTTTGCACTATGGGGTTTGTTTATTGGTCTTCTGCCACTACGAATCTTATATAAGTTTGCCGTATTTATTTTTGGTTTCATTATATTTACCACAGTCTTTTCATTAAAGTATTTTATCTTCGCATCTGTTGTTATAACATTACCTCTCTCTCTTACGACTTTGATGATTTCGTCTTTATCGTCAGCCTTTATTGGTTTCTTAGTCGGTATTTTTATAAATTGGCTTCTGCTTAAATTTAATTTTTGTTTACAATTGTATGAAAAAAGCATTGTTCGGAACACTTTTTATTACTTACTTTTATCAGCTTTTTTTATTGTTCTTGTTGTTTTTGCATTTCAATTAACTCTCATAAATGATATTTACGCTCAAAAAGTAGAAGATTATTCAAGTGTTGAAAAAAGTATTGCAAGATGTGAGAGGATAACTTCACTACCACAATGCTATTTGAATGTTATAGAAGATTATGGAGTTACAGCACATAAAGGACTGTGCAATGAAAAGAGCTGCCTTAGAAGTTTCATTTTAGCAGCTGCTATTGAAGAAATGAGTTTAGGAAATTTAAAAGAGGCAGTGAATATATGCCACACATCAGACCGTATAATTAATTGCTGCCAAGATCTTCAATTAAAATATAATCCAACCCTTACGTCGTTCACATCAGGGTGTCTGCCAGGACACCCCTATAGTCAGACAAGTGGAGTTTATTTTTAATAAATACCGCCCTGTTGAGCGGTATTTATTGCGGTGGACCCGACAGGAATCGAACCTGCGACCTCCTGAGTGCAAAACAGGTGCTCTAGCCAACTGAGCTACGGGCCCATACTTACTATCAAAAGTACTTGGTGAAGGATGGTTGTATATGACCTCCCGCAATCGTCCTGGTCATTCGCTAACCAAGACAGCTACGGGCCCTCTATATCAAACTGTCGATTTTTGCTGCAAGAATAAAATCATTCTCTGACAATCCGTGGATAGCATGCGTTGTGAGAGTCAATTGAACATTATTGTATGAAATATGTATATCAGGATGGTGTCCTTCCACTTCGGCTAAATCTCCCACTTTATTTGTGAAAGCCATTGCCTCAGTAAAATTTTTAAACACATATCCTTTAGATATATCGAGAGCGCCTTCGTCTAGATTCCAGTCCTTAAGTTGTCTAAGCAGCGAATCAGAATCCAAGCGTGTTAGTGGCAAAACTCCACCTTCACATGGAACACATTTTTTTGATGCCAATTCCTTCATGACTGATACAGCTAAAATATTGTACATTATCCCTCCTCAAGCGCAAGGGAAATAACATGATCAAGAAACTCCGGCAGCGAACTCCCAACCGCTCCCAGAGACTTTGTAATGAGGGACGCCTCAGTCAGCCCTGGCAGTGTGTTCACCTCAAGAAAATAAATACCCTTGTTGGAAATTATAAAATCTGAACGGGAGTAGTGCCGTAAGTTCAGAGTTTTATGAATCTCTCGCGCCAATCGCTGCAGTTCGCGGTTCTCCTCTTTGCTGAAATTCCCCGGACACAGTTCCCTGCTCTTTCCCTGATATTTTGCCTCATAATCAAAAAAAGGCTGTTCGCTATCCGGAATTATCTGAATAGGAAGAAGTGAATATACATCACGGTCCCTAAAGTTTTCAATCACACCACATGTTGCTTCTCTGCCTGCTATATACTCCTCAATAAGCACTCGCGGGCTATACTCAAACGCCTTGCGTATACCTTCATCAAAACTACTGTGGTCTTTCGCTGCAGTGACTCCCACTGAAGAACCCCCCGATAAAGGTTTTATAACACATGGCTGCGGAAAAGTGCGAAATACTTCCAACTTTTTTTTCTCGATATCATTACAAACGTCGAGGATGACATGTCTTGCTGTCTGTACCTTTATGTCGAAAAGCCCCTCTTTCGTACACGCCTTGTTCATACACACTGCCGACTGAAATGACTGTGAGCCTGTATATGGCACGTTAAAATGTGAGAGAATGCGTTGCACTTGGCCGTCTTCTCCATATTCACCATGTAGGGCATTAAAAATTACATCGACATTCAAAAATACCTGCTTAGGCTCTACCGGAAGACCTCGATAATGCCACGTGCCGTCTTTGGTGATTAAAATATCTCGTGTGTCATATTTATCTTCGGACAAGTTACGCAAAACAGAACTGCCTGTCTTAAGAGACACCTCGTATTCACGACTTGGCCCGCCGCGGAGAACCCCGACACGAATCCTGTTCATAATAAAAACAGTATAGCAGAGAGACTGCAGAGTATAAATGTATTTATCTCTTAAACATTCCGTCGTTTCTTTCTATGAAAAGAAAGTGCAAACCGGTGTGCTTCACTGTTTGAAAGCAATATATCTTTTTCTAAATCTACTCTGAATCTTTTATCGCCTAGAATCTCACGCGGCCGATGATGTTCATCTTTCACTACCCCCACGACAGGGATATGCACACCAACTTTTTTGAGAGTCCTGAGAACTGCATTCCGCTGAGAGGCTCCTCCATCAACAACTATAAGCCCTGGAAGAGGCCATTCAGCGTGTCCCAGCCTACGTGAGAGTACCTCTTCTATACTTGCTGTGTCACTGACGCCTTTCCTCTTAATAGTAAACTTTCGGTAGTCAGATTTTTTTACATTTCCATTCTCCACTACGACCATCACTCCTACCGTATCCACCCCTGCCATGTGAGATATATCATATGATTCTATACGAATCGATTTTTTAGGTGGCTCAGCAGTCGAACTGCGAAAATCCTGCCTTATGAGGGACACATCTTGAATGTGCTTGAGCGCAAACAATCGCCGTTTTGTCATGTGAGCCTTTTCAAACTCACGTTTTCCTGCATACGTCTTCATTTCTCGCTCTAGCTGTCTCACTAGCTTCCTCTTCTTGCCTTCGAAGAAAAGTTTTAAGTGTCCTATGGTGCGTGCGTATTCCTGCTTGAGAGTCTCAGAATCCGGGTACAATCCAATTTGCTGATTAAATGTTACCTGCCTATTCTTCCCTAGAGCTTTCACGTCAGCAAGTGGTCTCTCTGTATCATAGAATGGAAAAATTTTGCGGATAATTTTCATCGCCTCCTTAAAAAGACCTCCATGCGGAAAGGGACCAAATAAATATTGAATCTCTGATTTCTTAAACTTCTGGTATAAATTCTTTCCGCGAACCGTGAGAACACGCGGCCATTCCTCACGAGTAATCACTACATAGTTAAAACTTTTATCGTCCTTCTCTCGTGTATTATACCGAGGTTTATGCTTTTTGATGAGATTGGCTTCAAGAATAAGCGCCTCGAGTACAGAATCAGTTGTTATAAAATCAACCGTCTTTACTCTTTCAACTAAATCAGCAATTAAAGGACTTCGAGATAGCGTGACATTGCCGCTAAAGTAACTCCTTACGCGATCTCTGAGTGAAATAGCCTTCCCTATATATACAATACTTTTTTTTGAATCAAGAAATAAATACACCCCCGGTGCATCAGGTAATTTCTTCTTTTTTATATCATCTATCCTCATATACCAACTATAATGCAAAAGAGTACTTTCCCCTCAGCAGGAGAACACTATTTAAAATTATTCATGTACAAAAAGAAAGCCACGCGCAGGCGCGTGACTAGTAATGGAAGCTGAAAAAACTACTTGTTTGACACCAGCTTCAAGATGATCGGCCTTGGGGTAGTTATTATTAACTCCCTTATTGCTTTCTGTGCCCACTGAAACGCCTTGGTATTTGGATTGAGTCCTGTGATGATCCCTGGAAGAAATTCACTGCGGCGCAGGAGTGAATCCTTCCTATCTCCGAAATAACTTTTGTCAACCTCAATCACTTTGGCAAGGAACGCTTCATCAACTTCCGCATGGAGTTGAATAATTTGTGCGTACATACTGCAAAGCGTTATTATATGCTTCCAGTTTGACACCGCCTCAAGCGCCTTTAGAAAGGACCTTGTCCTCCCTTCGTCACTTGTCGATTTTTTAATAGCTTCGTAACGTGGACTGAATTCTTCACTCATGTATGCCTCCCACCCACGAACATAAGCGATACGCCTGCTGTAAAGCAGTCTACGTCAATGGAGAAAAATTGCAAGTTAGTGTCTCAATACCCTCTTGAGATACGCGCCCGTGTACGACATCTCCACCTTTGCAACTTCTTCCGGAGTTCCCTTTGCGACTATAGTGCCGCCACGCTCACCTCCATCAGGGCCAATATCAATAACATAGTCAGCATTTTTAATTACATCCATGTTGTGCTCAATAACTACAACCGTATTGCCTTGTCGAACGAGTTTCTGAAGAATATCAATGAGTCTTTTAACATCCTCATAATGAAGTCCTATAGTGGGTTCATCAAGCAGATATATGGTTTTTTGCAGATGAGGCCTATACAGCTCTGAAGAAATTTTAACGCGCTGCGCCTCCCCACCTGATAGTGTAATCGCAGATTGACCCAATTCCAGATACCCCAGCCCCACTTCATCAAGAGCGTTGAGACGGTCATAGATGGCGGGTATATCCTCAAAAAAGGAGAGGGCTTCTTCAACTGTCATGTGGAGTACTTCATAAATATTCTTTTTCACGTATTTCACTTCAAGGGTCTCTTTCATATAGCGTCTGCCTTTACAAACATCGCATGTAACATATACAGTAGGCAGAAAGTGCATCTCAACAGCAATAAGGCCATTGCCGTGACAAGCTTCACAGCGTCCACCTTTAACATTGAATGAAAAACGGCCCGGCTTCCACCCACGTGCCTTGGCCTCCACAGTCTCAGCGAAGAGTTCACGTATAAATGTGAACGCGCCGGTATACGTTGCTGGATTAGAGCGCGGAGTGCGGCCTATTGGTGTCTGATCAATAAGAATAACCCTCCCCAAATACTCGGTTCCGGTAAAATGCTTTGCGTTATAAACACCGGCACTGCGATATTTTCGGTCAAATCGCGCCCGCAAATTTTTATAGAGAATTTCATAGAGAAGCGTCGACTTACCGGACCCTGACACCCCGGTAATCATAATGAGCCTTCCCAATGGTACATCTAGACTTAGATTTTTTATGTTGAAAATTTTCCCTCCTCTAATCTTAAGAGAACCTTTATCCTTGGTACGACGCTTTTCAGGCACTTCTACACTTTTTTCTCCGCGCAAGTAAGAGAGAGTAAGTGAATTAGTGTAATTCTTCTTTGAAGTCAAGAGTTTCTCTAAATAATCGGCAACAACTACCTTTCCGCCATGTATGCCCGCACCCGGACCCAGATCAACAATATAATCTGCCGAATAAATGGTATCTGCATCATGCTCTACTACAATAATGGTATTGCCTAAATCACGAAGGTTGAGGAGTGTTTTTATAAGTCGCCCGTTGTCATGAGGATGGAGGCCTATCGTAGGCTCATCAAGCACGTACAGAGCTCCTACGAGTCCTGAGCCAAGTTGAGATGCCAGACGAATACGTTGCGCTTCGCCGCCTGAAAGTGTATTAGCTCGACGATTGAGCGTGAGATATTCTATACCCACGTCGTTCATAAAGGTGAGCCGGTTCTCAATCTCCTTGACTACAACGCGAGAAATTTCTTCCTCCTGCTTCGAAAGTGCTAGCTTGCCGACAAATTCTAGAGCATCTTTAATTGAAAGACCTACAAAATCTACTATGTTGGTGCCTGGATGCTTTCCTGAACGTTTTCCCAAAAAAACGTGGAGTGCCTCCGGACGAAGCCGAGCTCCTCGACATTCAGGACACACTTCACTTCCAAAAAAATATTTAGTACCAAGCCCGTTGCAAGTTGGGCACGCCCCGTAGGGCGAGTTAAAAGAGAATAATCTTGGTTCAATCTCAGGAAATGAAAAACCGTCATAGGGGCACATAAACTTTGCCGAAATAATTCGCTCTTCTCCGTTGGATTGTTCAACTTTAAGAAGACCGTCCGATTCCTCAAGCGCTCTCTCGACAGCCTCAGAAAGACGCTCATGTGTTCCTGATGCGTCCTTCTTGAATTCGCTTATAAAAATTTCATCGACAAGAACATCGATGTCATGCTTCTTATTCTTAGCGAGGACTATCCTTTCTCGTAATTTTTTTATACTCCCGTCGATTTTCACTCTCTCATATCCTTTACCCAAAAGGTCATAGAGTAGTTGGTAATACTCACCCTTTCTGCCCACCACTACAGGGGAGTATATTCGAAGTTTAAGATTGTCATAGGAAACCCCCGACGTCTTTTTGCTGACTTGAGTTACATCAGCCCCCTCAACACTCTTAAGAATAGTGGCAATTATTTCTTCATTGGTTAACTTTTTAATTTCCCTGCCGCAGACAAAACAGTGAGGTCTCCCTACGCGTGCATATAAAATTCTTAAATAGTCATAAATTTCTGTAATAGTGGCCACCGTCGATCGGGGATTGTTGGAGCGGCTTTTCTGGTCTATTGAGATAGCTGGAGAGAGCCCTATTATCTCATCAACATCTGGTTTTTGCATTTGCCGCAGAAACTGCCTTGCGTATGCAGACAGAGATTCGACATACCTGCGCTGTCCCTCTGCAAAAATAGTATCGAATGCCAAAGAGGACTTTCCCGATCCTGAAAGTCCCGTAAACACGATTAACTTGCCGCGGGGCATTTCAACCGTTATATTCTGAAGATTGTGGGTACGTGCTCTTTTTACAATAATTTTATCATGCACCTCTTTCTGTAATTTCTGATTAGACATAATATTAAAACTTCCCCTGCAGCGCCCACAGGGAAGTGGTTGGAAAACTATATCAGGATTTACCTGAATATTCAATGAAACTTACACTGAGATTTACTTTGAGATCTTCTTCTGAGACTCAAGCAGTGAATTCATTTTCTCAATAATTTCACTGATACCGAAGTGCGCCTTAATAAGAAAATCAGTTGCGCCGAGTTTATTGGCTCTTTCGATATCAGAATCCTGCCCCAAGTTAGAAAGTACAATAATAGGTGTCTCTTTATTCATTGAATCTTTGCGTATCTGCTCCAGTACGTCAAAACCACTCATTCCGGGCAGAATGAGATCAAGAAGAATAACAGAAAATTTCTCTTGACGAGCCATCTCAAGACCGATCTCACCGTCAGCGGCTGTTTTGACATTATATTGTTCATGTGTAAGTTTGCGTGCCAGAAGATCCCTGAGAAAATTGTCATCCTCAATACTTAAAACCGATATATCTTTATGACTAATTACCCCTGCTTTCATATTATCTACTTTATTTAGCTGCTCTTCCACCTTCTTTATCACTTCCTCAGGAGTAAAATCAGCTTTCACAAGATAATCTTTTACGCCAAGCTCAAGCACTCTACTTATTTCTACTGGCTGCCCTGAATTCGAGATAATGATTATGGGAGGTATAGGATTTTCTGTATCCTTATTTAACTCCTCAAGCACTTCATAGCCATTCATTTTGGGTAAAATAATATCAAGAAGCACTAGGTCAGGCTTCAACTTTCTAATTCTACTGAGACCCGCTTCCCCATCTACAACGAGCTCCGCTTGGTAGCCTTCCATTTGAAGTTTTTTGACAAGAATATCCCCAAGCACTTCATTGTCCTCGATAATTAAAATTGTTTTATTTTTTGATTCTGCCATATATTAATCTTAAACTACTTTATACTTATAGTGTACACTAAATGTTATGTATTTTCATCCCGTACAATGGGTAGTGTGAAAGTAAACGTCGAACCCTTATCTTCCTCGCTCTCAAACCATAATCGTCCCTTATGCATCTTTATTATTTCTTTGGCTATGTACATCCCCAAACCAGAGCCTTCAGTTTTAAGCTTGCGCGCATTTGTCCCACGGAAAAATTTCTGAAAAATTTGGCCTTGTTGATCTTCCGGTATTCCAATCCCCGTGTCCTCTATCGAAACTGCAAGCATATTTCCACCTTCAGGCACCAGAGAAATGGTAACTGTCCCATTTGGAGGTGTATACTTAACCGCATTGTCAATCAGATTTTGGATAACATTGCGCAATTTTTTACTATCGGCTAGAATATTCGGAACTTCCTTGTCTTTATTAAACACTACTTTTATATTTCGTTTGTTAATAGTGGGCAACAGATCAACAAGAACACTGTCTATCTGATCTATAATCGACATAGGTTCAAATACATATTGATAACGACCGGAAGCAATACGATCTACATCGAGTAATTCATTCACAAGTTTTATCATACGCTCATTACTTTCATATCCTTTCATAAGCACTGTTTTCTGATCAATGGTAAGAGGTCCCAGATCACCATCAGTCACCATCCTAAGTGCCCACTTAGATGCAGACAGAGGAGTGCGCAGTTGATGAGCCGCAACTGAGAGAAAATCTGACTTTTGCCTGTCAAGCTTCTTCAGGATTTCATTCGCCTTCCTCAGATCAAGGTCACGGCGAATGAGCAGTTTGGCACTTGTATCTTGCTCCTTTACAAGATGCTGTAATCGTTCGACTATATCCGACGTCTGTTTGCCAATGCTCTCGGTCATAGCGTTAAAAGCATTGGCAAGAGCCCCTATTTCATCTTCACTTTCCACAGGTACTCTAAGCGAAAAGTCTCCTTTGCTTATTTGAGTTGCGGCAGCTGTCAGTGATTCAATAGGAGCAATAATATTTTTAGCGGTAAATATATAACCTACCGAAAGAATAATAATAAATCCAATAATTGAAATAATAGAGGTATTTACAATAGCAAGCCGCTGTGTGTTCAAAATATCAGATGCTTTTTGGCTAATTGCACTATTAGCACCCTCTACTATGCTTAAAAATTTTTCAGTGGTAAGCTTTGAGAAGCGTAATGTTAATACGTACTGGGTTCCCACGTTAGATTGTGCAGATGAGAACAGGCTTGAATCTGTGTCATTTTGTATTAGTTTTATATAGGATTCGTGCGCTTCTAGTGTCTTTCTGGCATGATTTGCAAACCCTCCAAAATATACACTTGCGACTCCGGCCAGCTGGACTTGCTCACTTGAAGGAGGAAATATAACGAATCGTTCTGAAAATTGCCGTTCATGCCATACATTATAATGAATTCCGCCATTAGCATTTTTAAACGATTCTGTCTCACTTCCCCATGTCAGAGCAGCAAGGAGACTCTCAATGCTTATAATTGAATCAAATACCTTATTCTTTTGTTCAACAAAAAAAATGATGTCTGCGGGATCTCTGACTGCGAGAGCTTGCCCGAGAGCTGTGTTAGTCTCAATGATCAATAAAAGTGAATTTTGTATCGCGTCCGCGAGCGCAATATCACGTTCTGAAATCTCCTTGGAAAAATTTGCTACCAGAAGCAAGCTATATAGATTGAAAAGAAGCAGTGCTACCAGCATTACTCCTATGAATCCCAAAAAAACCAACAACTTACCTTGCAATCCAAGAAAACCTAAATATTTTTTAAGGTATACTTCTATCTGCCGCCGTCCATCCATGTTACAGTTCAGATTTTATGTCCTCGATGCTTACAACGCCTTTGGCAATCCCTATCACCTCTCCTGTTACAGGATCCTTTACAGGAACATAAACTGAGATTCCTGTCGTCAGCGAGCTCTCATCAAACTCAATCAAACCTGCGTACGACTTGCCCTCCCCATCATTGAACGCTTGCTGCCACCACTCTTCGTCAGCTTGGTATATATCACTTGTTTTATTCGTTTGCGCAACGTTAAATCCATGCCGGTCTGTCACAAAAATTTCTGAGAACCCAGGTTCACGCGATTGGAGCTGTTTGAGGCGATAGGCTACTTTGTTAGTTGTATATAGTTGAAGCAGAGGATCTGAATCTTCGATAGAGTCCCAGTATTTATCTATAGCAAACAATTTCTCTGCCTCAATTTCACTGTATTGACTGTTGACTTTTAATATATACTGTATGACTTCCGGCTCCTGTAGCAGTTTGCTGAGCAAAACCATCTTATTCTCAAGGACCCTTTCAAGCTCCGGAGAATAAGCCACACGCTGATTCTCTGCTCCGAGCGTGTCAGAAGATTGTGTGTCTATCGCTTGCTGATATACAGCAATTCCAAAAAATATGAAGATGGCCGCTGCAATTATAATGTAGAGCCATTTGTGCATTCTATATTTTTTAAATTAACACTATGGCTAGACTCATAATAAAAAGCATGCGTATTCACTTCCATACTGTCTACTCACCTAAGACAAGGATCACAACTGTCTCGTTGTGAAAAGCAGGATTGCACTTTTCCAAATTTCGCACTTCTCCAGAAAGAGGTGCCTGCTCCCCATATGTATAAAAGCCAATGAGAGGCGTCGTACTTCCAACTTTCTCCTGGATAGCGTCGATTTCCTCCCCGCGCCGATCACCAAAAAGTTTGCTACGCGCTATACAGTTAAAAATGATAACTGCTTTAGGTTCTGCTCCCTCAAGTCCTTCTATGGCATTAGCCGCGGCAGCGCGAGCGACATTAATTGCAGATTCAGTATCTCCTACCATAAGACGTATTTCTGAACCCTCTGGGATTTCTGCTGCACAAGTGATAGATCCGTGCTCGTCAACGCTTATAGGATCTCTAATTAAAAGCTCGTCACTGCCTTCTACATGCATTCCCAGCGGATAGGTTATCGCAAGTTTTGCAAGTGTTGTGGTTCGAAGTTCCTCAATATTGTCTTTCCCGAAATGGTCCTCATAGACTCTGATTGCCGGCTTGCCATCAATCTCATGCACAACAGACCCTTCAGATTTTGTCACTTTAAGAGGTGTTCCTATAGGATTCCAACCGTGATTTACGCCGATACCAAACTTAACATCCCCAGTGAAACCAATTCCAATAACTGCGCCAGAGTAAACCGTATCATTAAGATACTGATATGTTTTTTCAAATTTAAAGTCATCCCCGGAAGCTCCCCCTACAACGGGGAAATGCTTTCCAAGCGACTGAAGGACACCTCGAACAATATCAGCTCCATTACCCACCAAAACGTCAGGTAGCATCATAAAAAGGCTTAACGGTTCTCCTGCCAGCTCCTTAACACGATCCGCAACCTGCCGTCCTGCCGCAAGAGCGTCATCCTTAATATTTTCACCGACACCTGTATAAAACTTAACAGTATCAGACGAAATAGCCATAACTACTACCGAATGACGCTCTGCTGGACCTAGTGTAGTTATTTCTCCCGCTGTAGATGAGCCCACTAGAGGAGCGTCGCCTGCTACCGAGCGAACACCTCGGATTACTTCTTCCTGATCATATTCGACTGAAGCAAACACAATAATAAGATTCGCCCGCTGAACTCCGAAGTCTTTAAGAGCCTGCTGTGCCGCTTCTTCCCCCACAGCATGAGAATCAGATCCATTACTAATACCTACTCCTGTTTTCATCATAATAGTTACTTTATTACTTGTATAATTTCATTATACCACCTCAACAATGTATATACATCAGTTTGTGCACAATACATCTCCACGTCTTTACTAAAAATAAGACGTACCTCCCAACAATAAAGGCAGTTCAGGGGTCTATTCACAAAAACATACTCTTGCTGTCACAGTACAAACCCGTAAATCTTCTAGAGCAGATTATTTGCAGACTGACACGGAGATATGTCTTAGTCTGCTACTCCTTCAAGTGCCCGCATTTCGTCTCTAATAATTGCCGCCGTCTCAAAATCAAGATTCTTTACCGCTTCATTCATCTGCCTAGATTTCTCTTTCATGACTTTCTTCGGATTCTTTTTATATAAATCCCGATCGATGATTAAGAGCCTGGAAACAGCCTGCTCATGGTCCGATTTAATGTGGTCTGTAATATCCTTCACGGCCTTAACTATTGTTTTTGGAGTAATATTATGCTTCTTATTGTGTGCCATTTGAAGCACCCTCCTGCGGTTTGTTTCATTGACAGCTTTTTCCATAGATTTTGTCATCGTATCAGCATATAAGATGACTCTGCCTTCTACGTTACGAGCCGCTCTTCCTATAATCTGAATGAGTGCCGTTTCAGACCGCAGGAATCCTTCTCTATCGGCGTCCAATATACCTATGAGTGTAACCTCCGGCAGGTCAAGTCCTTCTCTGAGCAGATTAACACCCACAATACAGTCGAACGTGCCTTTCCTAAAATCACTCAGTAGCGTTATACGCTCAATAGTCTTGATGTCGCTGTGTAAGTACTCAGATTTTATATCTTTTCCCTTAAGATACTCCGAGAGATCCTCTGCCATTTTTTTAGTAAGTGTCGTTGCAATAACACGATTACCTTTCATTACTTCCTTCTCAGTTTTTTCAATAAAATCAGCGATCTGCCCCTTATACGTACCTGTTTCTGCAGCAGGCAGAATTTTTATTTCTGGATCAATGAGACCCGTCGGACGAATAACCTGCTCGACAACCTGTCCACTTACCTCATTTTCATAACTGCCCGGAGTCGCCGACGTGTAGATGACCTGTCCTATGCGCTTTCTAAATTCTCCGAAGTTTAACGGACGATTATCGACGGCAGATGGTAACCTAAATCCATGCTCAACCAGAGTTTTTTTTCTGGAGCGATCGCCTTCGTACATACCGCCAATCTGAGGCACAGTGACATGTGATTCGTCGATAATAGTCAAAAAATCAGGAGTGCCGTCTTTGTTGTGGGGAAAATATGAGAGCAGAGTGTGCGGCGCCTCTCCGGGAGCCCTCCTATCAAAATGCCTCGAATAATTTTCTATGCCGCCGCAGTAGCCAATCTCACGGATAAGCGCGACATCATAATTAGTTCTTCTTTTTATTCTCTCTGCCTCAAGTAATTTACCTGCACGCTTAAATGCGCTCAGTTGCTCCTTGAGCTCTTCCTTAATATCAATTACAGCTCGTATTCTCTCATCCTGGGGAGTTATGAAATGCTTTGCGGGAAATAGAAAAAGGGAAGTGTGCTCCTCAATAATTTTTCGGCTGACCGCATCAATTTTTTCTATTTTTTTAATGACATTGCTCTCAATGTTAATTCGATAGATGATTTTTTCATTAACGGGCATGACTTCCAGTGTATTGCCGAGTGCACGAAATGTACCGGGAGAAAGATCGGCATTAGTGCGTTCAAAATAAACGTAGACAAGTTTGCGTATCAAGAGAGCCCTTCCTATTTCCATTCCTTGCTCTAGCTTCAAATGCACTTTTTCGTATTCAACGGGATTCCCCAAACCATAAATAGCAGAAACCGATGCAACTACTATCACATCTCTTCGTGTTAAAAGTGCCTGCGTAGTTGCATGCCTAAGACGATCTATCTCTTGATTAATGTTCACCTCTTTTCCAATATAGGTATCGGTGATAGGCATATAGGCTTCCGGTTGGTAATAATCATAGTATGAGACAAAATAGTGTACAGCATTATCGGGAAAGAATTCGCCATACTCTTGCGCCAACTGCGCGGCAAGTGTTTTGTTATGGGCGATAACCAGTGTCGGTTTTTGAATATTTTCAATTATATTTGCAATCGTAAATGTTTTGCCCGATCCTGTCACACCAAAAAGTACTTGGTGCTCTATGCCATTTTTAATTCCTTCAGTCAATTTCTTAATTGCCTTAGGCTGGTCACCTGCGGGTTGAAAATTCGATTTAATTTTAAATTTATTATTCATATTTTAAAAGTGAGGCTGACTTATTCCGTAGAATACTTTGTTTTTGCACAGGGGCCGCCGTCAAGTTTAAACATTCTCTGCAACTTAGTTTTACCCTCCATGTTGATACTTCCTCAAAAAGTTTTCTTTGCATTCAAAAAAAGTGCCACTAAAAATTGACTGCCGAATATCATTTACTACATTCACAATAAAATAAAGATTATGAATCGAAGCCAGAGTTGCACCGAGCATTTCGCGTGATCGAAAAAGGTGTGCGATATACGCTCTTGTATAATTAGAACACGTGTAGCATACACAAGATTCGCTAATTTGAGTAAAGTCTCTCACAAATTGCGCATTTAGAATATTTATTTTACCGTGGCTTGTGTAGAGCATGCCGGTCCGCGCTATCCGTGTCGGAGCGACACAATCAAAAAGATCGACACCGTGTTCCACTCCTTCAAAAAGATCTGACGGTTCTCCAATTCCAAGGAGATGTCTGGGTTTTTCAGAGGGAAGTATGCCGTTTACAAGCGCAAGCGTTGCATCAAGATCCTTCTTGGTAAATGACCCCCCGATACCGAAGCCGTCAAAATCCATTACACCCAAATACTGCGCGCTTACTTTTCTCAAATCCAGATGGCGCCCACCCTGCACAATACCAAACAGCGCCTGTCTCACCTTTTGTTTATTCTCTAATTCGCGCGAATTAGAGAATAAATGCGCCTTAAGACTTCTTTTTGCCCATTGGTGGGTACGCTCCATGGCCTCTTTCTGATAATCATAAGGAGCCATTGGCGACGTGCACTCATCAAAGACAAACATAATATCGGCCCCGATGTTGTGCTGAATTTCAATGGAACGCTCCGGTGTAAATCTGTGAACACTGCCGTCTATGTGCGAGGTAAATGTCACTCCTTCTTCATCAATGTGCGCGAGTCGAGCTTGCTCTAAACTAAAATCCTTATCGTAGATCTTGGGTTTGTTGGACTCTCCCACTTCATGGGCAAATTTGCTTACCCCAGCCCCAAACGCATCCCCTAATGAAAAAACCTGAAACCCTCCAGAATCAGTCATTGCGGGTCTGTCCCAGTGCATAAATGCATGGAGCCCTCCTGAGTCTTTTATTATTTCATCACCCGGCTCAAGATAAAGATGATACGTGTTTGCAAGAATTGCCTGCACTCCTATTTCTTTAAGCTGAACCGGCGTCAGCGCTTTAACCGTCGCTTTCGTGCCTACCACTATAAATGCAGGTGTTTCAATAGAGCCATGCGGTGTAGTAAGAACACCAGCCCTACCGAGCTGGTGTGGTATCTTTTTCAAAATATCAAACGTAAGCGGCTTCATTCTTACTCAGCTTTTTCACCATAAAAATATACGTATCGTGCAGAGCCATCATACCCCTGTTTTAAATAATTGAATAGCTACACCAAAGCCCAACAACCCCACCGTACAGGTGGGGTTGTTGGCTGCGCTTAATTTATCCCTTCAAAACTACTCTGCGCTTTCTATAATTACTGAGTGCGCTCTTTCATGGGCCGAGCTTCGTCCACCTTAAGAGTACGGCCTCCGAAATCCTGCCCATCCCACATCTTGATTGCAGCTTGAGATTCATCGTCGGTTGACATTTCAACAAATCCAAAACCTTTTGAACGACCACTCATGCGATCGGAAATAATGGTTGCGGATTCAACGGTGCCCGCTTTTGCAAAAGCCTCCTTTAGGTCGTCCTCACTCGTAGAATAAGGCAAACCTCCGACATATAGTTTACTAGCCATATAATATCGTTATTAGTGCGAATATCTGTGTAAGATGACCTCCTTTCGCACTAATTCTTCTGAGAAACGTGCCCGAGAACTTACAACATTAGTATAATACCTAAAATACAAAAGATGTAAAGGTTCCTGCCTTATGCCATACCGATTATATTTACTTCCAACATTTCAATTCGGCTTAGGAGGAACATGGCCTGCAATATGCCGTATCCTCATGTACCCAAGCACGGCAATTATCGACGCCAACAGCACGACCCCTATTTGGTACGGCAGCGGAAGCGAGGCCGCGTAGGCAAAAACAAATGCAAAAGGTGTAACCCCTATAAGAGTGGCAAGAGTGTATGAAGGGATCGACATGGTAACGAAAAGCCCCAGAGCATAGCTCAGGATGTCTACCGGTATAACCATTCGCAAGAATACAACAGCCCAAAAAGGATTCTTGCCCGTTATAACTTCAGAGACAGCCTGAGCTCTCTCCATGTCGATCACTTTCCCCACGAAGGACCTGCCATATGTCTGAGCAAGCCGGTATGCTATAAGACTGCCGATTGTCCAGCCAGATATGCTCAGTAGTGCTCCCGCGATGTTTCCCCACAACGCTACCGCAATGGGAAGCAGAGGTAATGTGCTTACAGGAGCTATTACCACGGCAATGATGGTAATAAATACATAAAAGAGCATCCCCAACAACCCGCCAAGGTTAATCAAGCTGTCTAGTTGTGCTTGATATAACTGCGAAACATATCCCGCTGCTATAAAGAGCACCAAAACAAAAATGGCTGTAAGAATTTCTTTGCTATTTAACTGTGGGATTTTCTGCATCACTTATGTATTTATGTATGTGTTTTAAGTCATATCTAACAACGCACTCAGAGTGCCTCCATCAAGCGCCCGTCGCGCAGTTCCCTTTCAAGATATTTGTAGTTAGGCAGTGCTCTAGCCACCAATCCCCAAAACCGCTTCGAGTGGTTAAATGCACCCAAATGGCAAAGCTCATGGACAATAACATAATCTGAGATTTGTTTGGGAAGAAACAATATGCGAAAGTTGAAATTAAGGTTTTTCCTTTTAGTACAGCTCCCCCACTGTGCCTTATGATTTTTCACGTAGATGCGATTGATATCGAAATTATAGATTTGATTAAAATGCTCCACCCGCTCTTGTACATAGCCCTGTGCACGGTCTTTGTACTGCGAGAAACCGTACGTGGAGTTTGAAATGGATAACACCCTTTGTGCGCTAAGGTTAATATGCTTCAAAATCCAGTTACTTCGCTCGAATATAAATTCAATCACATCCTTCTCGCTGACATAATGCGGATGAGTTGCCACGAAACGGCCATCATAATGTATGGTCAACCGGATACTGCGGCAGCGGCGATTGACCCGCAATGTATACGGTATGACAAATCCGTCTAATTTTACTTCCCTTTCCATATTACATGCAGATTGCTGTATTATACTAAAATGCATCCAGTAACATAAAAAACATCATGGAACAACTCATCGCTTATCTCCAGAAAATGGGAGTACTAAAAACAAAAAGAATCACGAGCGCGTTCAAAGCTGTTGATAGAGCTGATTTTGTACTGCCTGAATACATCCTTTCAGCATATGAGGATAAAGCGCTTCCTATAGGATACGGGCAAACCATTTCTCAACCCGCCGTTGTCGCATTTATGCTGGAACTCCTCGAGCCTGAACACGGGGAGCGTATTCTTGATGTTGGATCAGGATCAGGATGGACTACGGCTCTCTTGGCAAATATCGTGGGTGCGAAAGGAAAAGTTTACGGGGTCGAAATCGTCCCTGAACTCACTGCATACGGACAAGCAAATATCGCAAAATATAATTCCCATGCAGACATCACTCAGGCACAAGCAATCTTAGGTCTGCCCGAAAAAGCGCCCTTCGACAGAATTCTCGTTTCAGCATCAGGCCCATCTATCCCGCAACCACTGCTCGATCAATTGAATATGGGGGGAATAATGGTTATTTCTATCAATGAAGCCATCTGGAAAGTGTATAAGAAAGAAAAGTCAAAAACTAACATAGAAAAGTTTGAAGGTTTTCTTTTCGTACCCCTGATTGAGAACAAATAATTATCATTTCTGCTTAAGCACTGAGACAGCACCGAGATGCTCATCATTGTTGAGATTTTTATACCCCCATACCCCCACCTTTGAAAATAAAAAGGTATAAGTTTCGCCGGGAGACGCTGATTTTCCTTCGTCAAATTCAGGATAATATTGCTCGGTTGCTGTTGGGTGATCAAACGACGTCACCCACATAGGCTTACTGCTGGCATTTACAAATCGAACAATTTTCCCAGCTTCAACTTCCACAACGGGTGGAATAAAGCCATCATCAGTATAGGTAACAATAGTTACCCCGCTTTCAACAGAAAATTGCGATGTCGAAGGCGCTGGCGAGGTTGAAGGTTTCAAAGTTTGCTGTACTGGTGCACCGGACGTTATAGGTACCGCAGTGCTTTCCTCAGAGCCGTCTGTTGATTCCATCTTCTCGCCCCTTGAAACTCCCTCATCAGAGATTAATGATATACCTTTTCCTTCCCCAAAATACAGCACTCCGATTAGAACTATGATAATGCCGGTAAGAAAAATAATTATCCCATTTTTCATATATTCTTATGTACTACTATAATTACTGACCGTGGTATTTGCTTTGAATGTTTTCTCTTCCCCATCTAAGCGTTTCTGCCATCCAGACAAGCTCAGTAAGAAACTCATCAATACGTCCGTACACTCCCTCATCAACCGGCTTACCCTCCCCGTCAAATACATCCTGTACTCTTGGGAAATTGAGATCGGTAAACGTGACAGTCAATCCTAATTCACGGACCGTAGTCACCAGTGCCTCAATCACACGAACTCCTCCCCACATCCCAGCAGAAACTCCAACAATACCAACGGCCTTGTGCACATATTCACGCAGCAGTAAATCAAGAACTCCTTTAAGTTTTCCGCAGTAACCGTGGTTATACTCAGGAGAGACAATAACTAATCCGTCCGCACGAATAATGGCATCACGGTACTGTGGAAATTGATCCTTAAGCGCCTGGCCATAGTCATCGTCGGGCAATTTAAAATCCCGCACATCAAACAGCTGAGTTTCAATCTTTGGATGCTTTTCCATTTCGGCAAACACTAAGCGAGCAACCTTTTCACTCTGCCGCCCCTTTCTATTGGTGCCCAAAAGTATAGGTATAAAAAGTTTTTCTGACATACTATATTAGATTAACAATAAAATTAATATACTGCTTAATGTTCTTTAATACATCTGCGTTATTTTTTAATTACTAACTGTGTTTATAGTATAACCTTCTAATAATTTTCGATATACGTAGGCGTAGGCCATTATGGTTATTGGTATAGATAAAAGAAGCCCCACTCCAAATGCAAGCGCACCAAGAATATTAATGATAGCTATCAGAATACTCAACCAAAAAATATTCCACTTTGATCCGCTTGTAATCTTAGAACTCTCTGAAAAAGCTTCTTTGATGGACAGGCCCTTATCGACAATAAAGTAGCGGACAAACGCATATTTAAGCGACCATATAATCCCCGGCACAATCAGAAGTATAAGACCTGCAACTACGATAAGCCCATATACTATTTTAGCTATGAGGTACCTGAAGAAATAACCTTTTGGTATTAGGATATCCTTATAGTGAGGCTTCTTTTGGTCGTATAGTTCCAAAGTAATCAGAAGGATTCCCATTTCAAGGATAATCCCCCCGACAACCGCAATGATAAAGATGGTAAGCGACCCCAATAAAATATTTTGCTGTTCAAAGAGATCACCCAGATAGGCCACACTAAATGAAAAAGCGGCAAATAGTACAATTAACCAAAAAAAGAATACAAAATTACTTGCGGTTATTTCCCAACCAAAGGTAAGCGCTTCCCTTTTTGAAAATTTCTGCATATATTATAGAGTAAACTAGCTGCCAATTAATTACAATCATGCACCTCTAATGTTAAGGACCTGTCTGTAAGCGGTCCTCCTTGAAGCGCACTTTCTCTAACATCGCATCATTAAGTGCCCTGAGTAAATTATCATCGTAGATAGACACGGCGAGTACCACATCAGCAATTTTTTTTATGTCGGCGACCTGCTCTAGAAGATACGCGGGGTCACCTACTAAATCTGCTTTGGTAAGCACGACGATCTCCGGCTTGATAAGAAGCTCCTGATTATATTGCTTGAGCTCCTCTCTTATTATTTGGTATGCCTTCTTCGGATCTTCATTTTCAAGCGATATTAAATGTACCAATATTTTTGTCCTCTTGATATGACGCAGAAATTTATGCCCCAGCCCTTTTCCGGATGCCGCCCCTGCTATTAAACCCGGAATATCTGAAATAATATAGCCGTGATATTCTCCCAAGTTCGGTTCAAGTGTGGTAAATGGATAATCTCCAACTTTTCCACTCGCGTGCGTGAACTTGTTCAAGAGACTGGTTTTTCCCGCATTCGGGAGCCCAATGAATCCGATATCGGCAATCAGCTCAACCTCAATAAAAAAGAAAGCTTTCTCTCCGTCCCTGCCGGACGTACTTTCCTTGGGGGTCGTATTTATTGAGCTTTTAAACGACTCGTTGCCGCGCCCGCCGGCGCCACCCTTCAAGAGCAGTACCCGCTCTCCCTCTTTGTTGAGTGAGAGTGTCGTATTCGTTTTTAAATTGGTTATAAGCGAGCCAACCGGAAGTAAAATATCTAAATCTTTGCCACCCCTTCCGTGTAGACTGTTACTCTTGCCGTCTTCTCCGCGCTTTGCAATGAATTTTTTTCGCCCGCGATACTGTGCTAGAAGATGCACATTCCTTTCTGCAAGGGCATATATACTTCCGCCGCGGCCTCCGTCGCCGCCTGAAGGTCCTGCAAACTCTCTATTTTTCTCATGCCGAAAACGCACGACACCATCACCGCCGCGGCCTGCCTTAGCATATATTTTTATCTCATCTATGAATGCCATACCCCTTGTTTATGTTTTTGTTGGGCCACTATAGCACAAGAAACAGCAAATTAATTAAAAAGAGTGCCACGCGCGAAGATGCGTGGCACTAAGGAGGAAGGAAACATGGTCGAGTTTGCTCAGGCGGCGACGAGTTCGCCGGCCTCGTGTCCGATGGCGGTCGCGCCGGCCAAGGTCTTGGGAATTGCGATGGAAACCTGAAGATCATCCATCGCGCTCTGCGTCAGCGGGATGCCGACGTAGGCGGTCACGCCGCAATCGGCAAAGCGATGGAACGGGACAAAGCTGCCGTTTTCGAAATCGAGGTAGTCGTGGATGGTATGGATATCGCTACCCGCCGTTTCGATAAAGCTGACAGTCTCCCTTTCGCCGATATCGAATTGTTTCTGAAGATCAACCGGAATGTTGGCAAGCGTGAGCGTCTGGCCCATTTTGGCGCAGACCACACATTTCTCGACGGGAACGCCAACCGGATGGAGCGCGCCGAGGCCGTGATTTGAGATGCCGATTTCGTAGGTCTCGCCGTCTTTCGCGTCAATCTGACGCATTGCATATACCGAAGCTTTGCACATGGCTAAATCCCCTTCCACTGTTCAACAGGTGAATCCTCCAGAGAACATACTCCTCTTTCTCCTCTTTGACTATACTAACGCAGGTAAAAATTGCAAGTGCGGTAAACATTAAAAGAACAGAAGAGGCGTGATGCACTCTCCTGCTCTATGCTCCTGCTATGAGATTGTAGTGAGAATTTTAAAGCCTCTCCGGCTAAGTATCATCTAGCACCGAAACTATGAAATTCTTTCGCCTGTGTGTCCTTCCGCTAAGAACACTGAACGATTCGTATTTCATTTGTTTCCTCTTAACATTTCTCCGGTGGCCGACTTCCGCTTTTTGGCGGGCCACCTGTCCTTATGTTTATTACAACTTGTAACAACGGAAAAAGTTACAAATGTATCATATGGCACACGTAAAGAGGCTCATTATGCCACAACAAGACTACTAGTTATCACAAAAGATTCCCCGCGAGTATGCGGGGAACGATACGATCCAAGTAGCACCTATGGCTCCAAGTATAAAGAAGCTAATTTCGGCGCAATGCGGTTCAGTTCACCTTTAGCTTTGAGAGTTGCCTCCTCACATGAATCAAATGATCTGAAGGCTTCCATACTAAGGACATCGCTAACCACTTTTCCCAAAAACCTAAGGAGGCTAACACTCCGGAGCGGTTTGCAGGCATCATCGAGCCTGTCTTTGGCTTCATAAAGCTCATCAGCAGTTTTGTAATCCTCCCTCTCCTCAAAAACCTCTACTACAGATGTGAATGCTTCCAGAACTTTGTTCTGTTCCGCAAAGATACCTGTTCCTTGTTCAAGATAATACTCTTCAATAACAGCGCATCCTGTCAGGAAGACGAGCAGAGCGGCACAAAGCACCGCTCTAAGCAGAGAACGTGTGCTTTGCATAACTCACTCCATCACGATGATAGTACCAGATACTCTTATTTAACTATGCATTTTATTTATACAATATCAAGTCAGTAAAAGAAGCGCTCGCGCGAGAGCTTCTGTGAAATATACAATAATAAAATGGCCCGGACACTTCCGGACCATTTTATGCGTTTAGGTTATTCCTAGAGACTTAGTCAGCGTACGTTCCGTCTACCCAAATAACATAAGTCAAAAGCACGAGGCCATTCCCTAAGTTACGCTCAAAGAGTGAGGTATTGCCGCGTGCGTCAAATCTCACTGCCTGACCCCATGCTGATGCATTGTTTAGGTCAATATCCTGCCCAAGTCCAACTCCTGCTTTCTTTGGCTTTTTCCTGTTATTTCCACCACCGCCTTTAGTCTTATCCTCAGTTATTCCGTTTAGGTGTCCATATTTTGCCGCAAGCTCATCATAATCATGCTGATTGGGATGTTGGTTTGAATCAGGGTTCGACGTGTAATCCATGCACGTATTTAGATTTGCATTATCGAAGTTCTCATCCTGATGGTCGAGTCCGTAAGTGTGTCCAACCTCCTGACACATAACCATATTCCTCCAAGCAGACGTGTCGCGACTACCTGTGAAATACGTGTCATTCATCTTT
>JADFRL010000009.1 GCA_022561335.1 Patescibacteria group bacterium | reverse complement strand
TTTACTGCCGGAGGGGATACTTGAGTTCCCTGATTAATCCCAAACGTAGTATTTAGGACCTGGACAAGACCCCAGACAGATACAATTACGAAGAGTGCGATAATACCCCATATCATAATACGCTTCCCTTCGCCTTGAGCTGTTTCGTCTCCAGCCGCAAGAATGTACTTTGCAAGACCCCAGAAGAAATAGAGAAGCGCGAGGGCTACAATGACGGGAGTAATCGTCGTAATGATATCGCCGATAGCATCAATGATGGAAAACCCAGAAGCTTGCGCAAAAGCAATACTCGGAATGAGCGCTAATCCGCTGATAAGTGCAAGTTTCTTCATTATATAAACCTAAAAATTATAAACTGGATAACAACGACCGTTATGTACTTATGTTGACAGATGGAATATCACCTGCATCAAGATCTTGCTGATTAATCCCAAACGTATCATTTAGGACCTGGACGAGTCCCCAGACAGATACAATTACGAAGAGTGCGATAATACCCCATATCATAATACGCTTCCCTTCGCCTTGAGCCGCTTCGTCTCCAGCCGCAAGAATGTACTTTGCAAGACCCCAGAAGAAATAGAGAAGCGCGAGAGCTACAATGACGGGAGTAATCGTGACTATGAGTGAACCTATGGTTCCGACAATCGTAACTACTGTCTGTGCAGATGCAATCACTGGCACTGATGCCAATACTCCAATGAGTATGAGTGCAAGTTTTTTCATTGTATATAGTTTAAACGTAGTTTCCTCCAAAACTATTTATAATACGACCTTTTAATATACTATATCCTCATGGTACGTTATGCGTGGCTTTGTGTAAATAACAACATGTGGACTAATTTATTTTAGAAATGAGCCCTTTTAGAGTTTATACTGGATTTAAAACCACTGATATATAGACTGGTTTTACTCGCAGTACGGCTCACAGCCTAATCCTTATCTCGGAAGAACGTCAAAACCAGGAACGCCGCTAGTTCCAAAAAAGGTCTGAGTAAATACAAAAACAAGTCCCCAAACTGAAACAATGACAAAAAGTGCAACAAGCCCCCAGATAATAGTATTAATCCCCTCCTGCCTCTTCGTCTCATTGTCGGCATATAAAATGAGCTTGGAAACACCCCAGAAAAAGACAAGGAGTGCTATAGCGACAAGAACAGGTATGGCTTTATTGAACAATAAAGCAATAAGGAGAAAAAGATCCTTAATGGTTGCAGGGGCAGCATACACAGCAATCGGGAAAACAATAAGCAAAATGAGGGGTACTAATTTTTTGGCAATAGTCATATTACAGTCAACCCTTAATCAGTCCATACATTTCTGGATTCTCCCCTAACGTCAATACTCGGCTTTTGGGCGCGTCGGTTAAATCTTCAACGGTTCCTTCTATTGCGACGGCGAGTGCCTTTGCACCTAAAATCAAGAGCGAGCCGATGACAACCCAAAAGAATATTTGTTTTGCAGAAATTATTTTCGTCTCGTTACCCTGAGCACTGATAAAGAGGAAGCCAGCATAGATAATGGCAAGTGTTACGATGGGGATGCCTATAATAATAATCACGTCAAGCAAGGCATTTAAAAATTGCGCCAACGTAGTAAACTTGAGGGGATTTTGAAAACTTTCTTGAGCCAAAAGAAATCTTATAGGGATAAACACAAGAACAGCTAAAGAAACTACTTTCATAAGAATTCGACTTCCCAATTTCATATTTTTAACATTTATTTCCTCAATAAATCTTTTAACTCTCGTGCCGCGTCAGTTAGTGCTTTATCGACGCGAAACTTTCCTGAAGTGATTGATTCAATCATATCTTTGAAAATATCCTCTGATTTCTTTTTGTCTGGGTCAAGCCATGCGCGCGCTATAAGTGCCGAATCAAAGAAAATGGGTTGAATATCGTCAGTAGGCCGCTTAGCTAAAAGTCTCCGAGAAACCGGGGGGAGATTGTTCAAGGAGGCTAGATTGGAGAGAGACCCTTCACTCGACAGAAGCCGCGCCGCAAGCAGCGCTCCCTTTTTATTCCGTGACGCATTTGTTATGGCAAGCGCCTGAACGCGACCAAACGTTGCGCGCAATCCATCGTCGCGTGTTTGAGGGAGCATGGCTACATCAAAGTTAAGATTAGGATTTGCTCTACGCAAATCTCCGAGCTCACTTGCAAAACCAAAGTAAAATGCTAGATCATCCGCAAGAAATGCATCCCTAGAATCAGGCAGTGCCCTGTTCCATGAATACACCGCCTTTATGGGGTTTGAGAATTCTGTATAAAATCGCAGTGCTAATTCAGCAGGTCTGATTGCAAACCCCAAATTTTCTGTAAGGACATTCCGAAGATCGCCGCCCTCAGTGCGAACAACTATGGGGTTCCCCGCCTGGATCATGAGTACCGAAATAATATCCTTGGCGTGCGTGACGTTTCTAAATTCACCCAGCGCAACTGTTGCCCGCAAGATATTCGAGGCTTGGTCACGTTTGGTAATTTTGGGGCTCAACTGAAAAAACTCATCCCAGAACTCCGGTGGAGTTGCAATACCTTCCCGTGAGAGAATATCCCGATTCCAGTAAAGCACCAACGGATCAATAACATACGGTAATGCTACAATTCCCTCCGGATAGAGATACAGCTCGGTGACCTCAATAAAAGTATCTTTAAACTTCCGCTCGGTATAAGTATCGTAAGAAACAACAAAAATTTTATTGAGCTGACGCACAATATCATCCTGAGCTAAGAGAAACAAATCGGGGCCAGTACCCGAAGCTAGTGCTTCAATAAGATCATCGTTATAAGTACGCGGATCTTTTTCAACATAGGTTATTCTTTGTTCGACATCTTCAGTAGCATCCCTAATAAACTCAAGCTGTTCTTTCATAATACTCGCATCGAGTGTACCCCACAGAGTAACATTTCCTGTGGTACTTTTACTGCCGGAACTAAAAAAAGCAAAAAAGATAACACCGGCTATTGCAAGGAAAGCGAATACGGCGAGGATTGCAAGCTGAAAAATATTGCTTTTCACGATTTTTTGACTATAAATCCGAAGTGCTGTGCGCCAGCTGGGAACTCTCTTTCAAAACTAAACCCTGCCTCCTCGCATAAGCGGCGCGCCTCGTCAGAAGAAACAATGTTATTTTCCGGCGGCCCCATGCCTCCGTATGAGTCAATCCAATCTATAATAAGTGCCTTACCTTTTGATTTTAGAATACGGTGCGCCTCTGCAATAAGACCCCCTTTATTTTCAGATTGAAAAAGAATATTTGAGATAATAACAGCATCAACCGAGCCATCTTTAAGTTTGGCTCCCCCACGATTCTCAACATCCCCCCAGATAACCTCAACATTGTTTATATGCTCTGCTCGTGCAAGATTTTTTATACGGGTTAAGAGATCTTTTTGCACTTCTATGGCATAGACACGTCCTGACTCGCCCACTTTCTTTGCGGCCGCGAGCGTATAATGCCCCGAACCTGCCCCTAAATCTGCTACATGCATACCTTCCCGGAGTCCAAATTGAGCGATATTTTGTCTTGGTGCGGCAAACTCCATAATTGTGTACCTACAGTGTACAGTATACCCTAGTCCTGAGTTAAGTTTGAGGAGCGCCTGTTGATTGCAAACAAACAAGCGACGCTATACTATCGCCTGATCGGAGCTTCATGACGCGTACTCCTTGTGTTTGTCTCCCCAATGACGGTATTTCACCCAAATCAACACGTATAACCTGACCCTTTTTAGAAATGGCAACGAGTTCACCATCATCTCCATTCACAATTTCAGAGGCAATAAGCTCACCCGTTTTTTCAGTTACATTTGCTGTCTTGATACCCGATCCGCCGCGTTTTTGCACTTTATACTCAGAAATTTTTGTTTTTTTGCCAAAACCACGTTTTGAGAGCACCACCACTTCTGCACCTCGGCTCCCAGACACCACAATACCAGCATTTATAATCTTGTCAGACGAGCCCAGTTTAATAGCCCGAACGCCAGCCGCGACGCGTCCCATGGTTCGGATATCTGATTCCTTAAACCGAATCGCCTGTCCGCCTTTTGTGACGACCACTACTTCGTCCCCTTTGTCGACAAAATGCGCTGATATCAATTCATCCCCCTTTGAGAGTTTTATGGCAATGAGACCACTGTGACGCACATCGTGGAAACTTTTTGCCTTCACCTTTTTTGCCGAACCACGCTTGGTTACCATAATGAGATTAGAAGAATCCTTCTTTCTGTCTTTTGTCATAGGAAGCACTGAAGTAATCCGCTCCCCACTTTCAAGCGCCAAGTAATTCATAATTGACTTTCCCTTTGTCGCTCGTTTTCCCTCGGGAATATCATACATTTTCATCTGATACACTTTGCCGCGATCAGAAAAGAAAAGCAGATCGCTGTGAGAGCTCGTCGTAAGAAGCTTCGTGATGAAATCTTCTTCTTTGGTATTTAAATCAATTACTCCCACACCGCCTCGTCTTTGCTTTTTATACTCATCGGGGTTGGTGCGCTTAATATACCCTCCTTGTGTAAGCACCAAGACACTCTCCTCATCAGGAATCATATCCTCGTCAGCAATAGCTTTGACGCCGGATTTTACAATTTTAGTCCTCCGTTCATCACCATGTTTTAAAGCCGTAGCTATAAGCTCTTCCTTTATGACAGAAAACATCTTTTTATCACTTGCCAGTAAGATCTTCAGTTCCTTAATGAGAGTCTGAACATCTCTGAGTTCATCTTGAATTTTCTTTTGTTCCAGACCAGCCAACTTCTGCAGCCGCATTTCAAGAATAGCAGTTGCCTGCAGGTCGGAGAGCTTGAATGTCTGTTTCAAACTCGCATGTGCCGCTCTGGTATCTTTGGAAGCCTTTATGGTCTTTATCACCCTGTCAATGTTATCAAGTGCTTTCGTAAGTCCCTCAAGAATATGCTCTCGAGCCCTCGCCTTTGCAAGATCAAACTCGGCTCTCTTCTTTACGATTACACGACGATGTTTTATAAACTCTTCAAGTATTCCTTTGAGCGAGAGTGTTTGAGGTACTCCGTCAACAAGCGCAACCACATTGTAGTGAAATGTATCTTCAAGCTGTGTATGTTTGTAAATATAGTTCAGAACTTTTTGTGGTTGGGCTCCGTTTTTGAGATCGATAACTATTCGTATATCTTTAGTCGATTCATCTCGTAAATCCCTTATGCCCTCAATTTTCTTATCCCGAACATGGTCAGCGATCTTCATAATAAGATCTGCCTTGTTGACCCTGAACGGCACAGACGTAATGATGATTTGAAAACTGCCTTTTTTACTTTCAACTATGGTTGCCTCGCCGCGTACAACCACTCCGCCTTTTCCATTGGCATAGGCGTGAGAAATATCTTTTTGATTGTAAGCGATCGCCCCTGTCGGAAAATCAGGACCTTTAATAAACATCAGCAGATCCTCATTAGTTGCCTCTTTTTTATCAATCAAGTAAACGACGGCTTCACACACCTCAGAAAGGTTGTGCGGAGGAATATTTGTGGCCATACCAACCGCAATCCCCAGTGTCCCATTTAAAAGAAGGTTGGGGAGCCCTGCCGGAAGCACTACTGGCTCCATCCTTGTTCCTTCATAGTTTGGACGCCAGGAAACTGTTTCTTTCTCAATATCTTTTAAGAGTTCGGCGGCTATACGCGACATCTTTGCTTCCGTATACCTCGGCGCTGCCGCGCCGTCACCGTCAATTGAACCAAAATTACCCTGACCAATAATGAGCGGGTACCGCATAGTAAAATCCTGGGTCATCTTCACAAGAGATTCATACACCGCCGCGTCACCGTGAGGATGGTAATTCCCCGTCACATCTCCTGTAATCTTTGCAGACTTCCGTGTCTTTGCCGTTGCCGTGAGTCCCAACTCATACATGGTATACAAAATCCTCCGATGCACGGGCTTTAAGCCGTCGCGCACATCAGGAAGAGCCCTCGAGGTAATCACCGACATTGCATAATCCAAGTAGGCCTCTCTCATCTCGGAGCTTATACTGCGCTTAATAATACCCACATGGGTCTTTAAATGGGGCTTATCGTCCCCTCCTTTCTGTGCCATATCCACTCTTTTTGCCATTATAATGTAGCTTTAACTTACCATAGAAAAACCCGAAAAGAAAGCTTAGTTAAGCGATATTATCGCTATTTGAGAGATTCATTTTCTCTCCCGAAAACTGCTTCCCCTCCATGTCTTTTTAATTTGAAAGGCCGCCGATATTGTCCGGCAGCTTCTCTTCCTGAATATACTCGACAGGCTCCCCCAATTCCGTAAAATTCATAAACACTTGAACGCCACCTTCATACAACCTCCTGACTTGCTCGGTGAGTGTCGAAAAAGGCCGCGGCGTGCCGGTTAAGGAATCTTCCTGCCCTATCTCCGATTTTCCGATCTTGGTTAGAAGTGCCGTAAGCCACAGTGCAAAGATAAGGCCGACAACAGCAGTGACGACAACCAACGCAACTGTCCTGCGATAATAGAGAGGTTTTTCCCGCAACTTGTCAAGAAAGTGTGCCATATTATAGATACTACTTAAAAACGACAATCTCTCCCTCTTTGCCTTCCAGATCCTTCTTCTTGAGTGTCAGTTTTTCAATCGGTCTCACTTTTTCAATTCCCTCCTCTTTCAAGAACTTCTTGAGCGACTCTTTGTCATACTGCATGGGAATTACTATATGTGGGCCAATCTTCACTGAAAGCTCATGGGCATCCGAAGCATTCAGAACATCCCCTCCGGCTATGGATATAAAGAGAATATCGACACCATCTATAACCTCCATAAGCTCAGAGCCAAGCTTGCTCGAACTCAAAGCTCCAAGGAAACACAATCGCATACCCTCAAGTGTGACAAGGTAAATGGTGTTGACACTCTCCCCCATTTGGACGTGAGAGGTAGACGGCAGGCCGTGCACTGTAACGTTTCGTACTTCGTATTCTCCCGGACCGTCTATGACAAACGGCGTTCGCCCGCCGTGGGTGACATTTTCCACTCCATTGAAATCGGGGTGGTTGACGGAAATGAGCGCGATATCGGCTCCAAATCGCGATTGCTTGAGCTTTGATTGTTTTGAAATAGGGTTAAAGGCAAGCGTTGTGTCACCAAAAGAAACTTTAAAAAACTGCCCTCCCAGAAAACTTATAACCATGCTTGCTATTATACTGATTTGATAGACTTTTCAAAACTGTTCACAGGCGCACTTGCAGTATTGTTTATTGATGTTAGGATGAAAAGTGGAAGGTCTTCGAGTTTTTTTGAGGATTTCCCGCATTTAAACCCTACAGAGGAGATTGTCATGAGAAAGATGACGCAAGTTCACGGGCCGCCTTTGACTTCGCCGAGCATCAAAATCGGCTCGATCGCCCTCGACGCCATCTTCGCCGCGGTGAGCGACTACAACAGCGGACTCCATGTCCCCACCGGCGACAGTGGGTCAGCCAGTTGACCTGAACTCCGACCAGATCCAGGAGAGGTTACGATGCTGAAACGCGGCATCTATCTGAGCGCCTTGGGCGGCGCTATGACATAAATGGCCCATGTCCCTTTCGGCCCCGGCGGATTACCACATCCGCTGGGGCCATCACTTTTTGTACTAAAATATAGGGTTTACAAGAGTCATCTAATTTCATATACTGGTTACGCCTGTTCCGCTATTGCGGAGTTTTTTATTAGCGACGTACCTGCTTGCGCAGGCAGGGAGCTAATAGGGGTTCAATACCCAAAGAACCTTTATATAAGGCAATTATCAGTTTAATCGCAGGAGATAACCTCGCATACTTGCAGAACTCCTGCACCTAAAAATGCCGCCAGAAGAAAATACTACAGCTCATTTGATTAAACAGAGTGATACCTATAAAGAAGACGACACCCTCGAGTCACAGACAGTACAAGAGAATACCAAAGACGAACTAGAATCAAATAATCCGGAGCAGAAGAAGCGGAAAAAGAAAGACTCGCTCATGGCGAGAATTGTGAGTGAAAGTCCTACTCCTCCTTCGGAGGGAGACTTGATCGAAGGACCTGTTATTGGCATTGATAAGTCACGAGTGTTTATTGATCTTTTTCCGTTTAGAACCGGTATCATCTACGGCCGTGAGTTCTTAAACGCAAAAGATATACTCCGTAAGGTTAATCTTGGTGATAATATTTCGGCCAAGGTAACGCTAGAGGAAAACAAGGAAGGATACATCGAACTGTCCCTTAAAGAGGCGCGCCAAGCACTTCTGTGGAGTGAAGCCGAAATTGCCATCGTCAATAAAACAGTCTTCGAACTTCCCGTCAAGGATGCTAACAGAGGCGGCCTTATTTTTGAGTGGCAAAGCATACAAGGATTTTTGCCCACCTCCCAGCTTAAAAGCGAACACTATCCGCGCGTTGAAGATGGCGACAAAGACAAAATTTTAAATGAACTTAAAAAACTTATCGGCAGAAAATTGTCGGTATCTATCATCGCCGCAAACCCCAAAGAGAGTAAACTTATCTTTTCTGAGAAAGACCCTGAGCTAAAGGAAAAAGGGCATCTCGTTGATAAATATACAGTCGGCGATGTTGTAGAGGGAGAGGTTACGGGTATTGTCGAATTCGGTGTGTTTATAAAACTTGAAGATAACCTTGAGGGGTTGGTTCACATTTCAGAGATCGATTGGGGACTTGTTGAAAATCCAAAGAATTTTGTGGACGTAGGCGACAAAGTTAATATAAAAGTAATCGATATTAAAGAGGGTAAGATATCACTCTCCATCAAACAACTCAAGGAAAACCCTTGGGAACAGGCAGGAAAAAAATACAGTAAAGGGGACAAGGTCAGTGGCGTGGTGATTAAGTACAATAAACACGGGGCTCTTATCTCCATCGAGGAAGGCGTCGCAGGCCTCGTTCACATTTCCGAATTTGAGAACGAGGAAATACTACGTAATACGATTGAGCTTGGAAAAGCCTACCTCTTCACCATCTCATTGTTTGAACCGGTTGAGCAACGTATGACGCTTGAGTATGGAAGTAAACCCGCACGTGAAGTAGAAAGCAGGAGTTTGCAAGACAGCAAACTGAGTGCAGACTCTATCCCAAAATCTGTAGAAGAGTAAGGAGGTGCTAAAGTGTAACACTACCGTATATATATTATAATTAACGGCCGTCAATCATAATATATATACGGTAGAAACACCCCCGCCAATTGACGGGGCGCTTTCATTAGTTATAGTCATTCATAACACTCGCCCTCCCTTCTTTTACAAAAACCTCGAGAGCCTCGTTTATATCTTTCGCAACATGATGTATCACATCAAGCTCACGTTTACTGTAAGAGCCCAAAATAAAATCAATAACATTTTTCTCTCCTTGCGGTTTTTTCACCCTACTTCTTCCGCGCACCGCCGCACTGATGCCAATGCGAAATCGCACAAATTCTTTAGTTTTTATATTTCGGACAATTGATTCAACCCCCTTGTGCCCGCCTGAACCGCGCTTAAAAGAAATCTTAAAATGCCCCAAAGGAAGATCGAGATCATCATACAAGACAGCCAGACGGTGAGCTTTTTTAATACTTGTTATAAGAGGCTTGAGTGCCATCCCTGACTTATTCATCATAGTCTGGGGCAAGAGCAGCACGATCTCTTCCTTCCCAATATGACCTTTTGAAACAAGAGCACGGAGATGTCCGTTCTCCTCCCACGGAGAAAATCTACGTTTTGAGTGCAGATATTCAAGCACCATGCGTCCGCTGTTATGCCGAGTCAACTCGTACTTTTCCCCCACATTGCCAAGTCCTACAAAAAAATATGCCATGGTCGATACTTGTCTAGTTCTATTATGTTACCACAGTAGAATTATTAGTATGCAATAGAAAACAGCTTGTATCAAAAATAACTGTATAGTACAATCCGTCTATTACATTGATCTACATGGAGACTCCGCACAAAAAAGAAGAAAACTTTTTTAAAGAAATCCTCAAAGCTTCTCTTATTGCACTCATCATCGTCATACCAATACGCTTTTATGTTGCCCAACCCTTCATCGTAAGCGGCGCATCGATGAGCCCCGCTTTTGAAAGCGGCAACTATCTCGTCGTAGATCAATTGAGCTATCGATTTGAAGAGCCAGAGCGAGGTGACGTGATTGTTTTCAAGTACCCGAGAGACACTTCAAAATTTTTTATTAAGCGTATAATCGGTCTCCCCGGTGAAACGCTGAAATTTACAGCTGGAGCGTTGACTATAGCAAACAGTACATACCCCAACGGATTTGTTTTTGAGGAGCCTTATGTCGCGGAAGGGGGTCAGGTAAGCGGCTCATTTTCAGTTTCGCTTGGTGACGATGAGTATTTCGTCATGGGTGACAATCGCAGTCAAAGTTCTGACTCTCGCCTGTGGGGACCTCTTCAGAGGAATTTGATTGTGGGACGGGCGTTTTTTCGAATCTTTCCCATCAGAAAGGCAAGTGTGTTGCCTGGAAGCTACAATAGTATTCTTTAGTATAGAACATAAAATAGCAACGGTATGCCACAGTCAACAATACTTCCTCAATTTTCCGGCAATGAGTTTCTTAAACGTGCGGTGGACGTCGCCCTCTATTACGGCTTCACATCCAGTAGACGTGTAGCAAAAGAAGCTGAGCGCATCAACAAATCAACCTCTCCTCACATCATAAAGCGGCCGAGTTCTCCCAAATCAGCTTTTAATCAGCACGTGGGAGAATTGCACTCCGCACTGCAAATCTACCTAGAAAATAATTTTCAAATACTTCCTCAACCTGTACTGTTTTACCACTCTAACATAGAGCATAAGAGTAAATCAGCAAAATCAAATGACTCCCTGCTTTTAGGACTCCAAGTCATTGGTACAAACAAAAGCATTGCTGAGGCCATAATAATAAAAACTGCTACCGACATCCTTAAAGAGGTAGGAGTTAAAAATACAACGGTCTACATCAATACTATAGGTGACAGAGATTCAATCGCAAAATACAACAAAGAATTAAGCGCCTACCTTAGAAAAAATATCAATGATATGCCGGTACACGCACGATCACTTTTAAGAAAAGATGTCCTGCAATGTCTTTCGTATCTCTACTATAAAAAGGATGCCCTCTGCGAACAGGCACCTCGATCAGTTGAATTCCTATCCGAAAGCAGTAGAAAGCATTTACGCGAGGTGCTGGAACATATGGAGACGGTGAATATCTCTTATGAGATGGATACGGGGATTGTGGGACAAGGAAATTGTCATACGCAGACCGTGTTTGAAATTAGAGACATGAGTGATACTGATGACGATAGTGATGTTACCGTCTATGCCCGTGGTTGCCGCTACGATGAGTTTGCAAGAAAACTATTTCGCTTAAATATTCCCGCAGTGGGAGTCATCATAGAGAGCAGAATAAAGGGAAAAGGTAGTCGAGCTGCGCTCAATCCAAAGCGTATAAGAAAACCAAAAGTTTATTTCATTCAATTTGGATTCGAAGCTCGCCTGCAAAGTCTCGCTGTTATTGAAATGCTTAGAAAATCAAGGATTCCTGTTCAGCAATCAATTGGCAACGATACCTTAACACGCCAGCTTGAAATAGCCGAGGAGGTCGGCATCCCTTTCATAATTATCATGGGCCAAAAAGAAGCTCTCGACAGAATGGTCATTGTTCGTAACTTGAAAACGCGTTCACAAAATACTGTTGCCCTCGATATTCTTCCAGAGTATCTAAAGAGGATCAGTAAACACAATTAGCTCAAAAGTCTGCCGTGCTCCTGCGAAAAAGAGGAAAGTGCAGAGGACTTTCTTTGGGCTTACCCTGTTAGAGCCTGCAGAAGAAAAGAAAAGATGCTCTGCCTTTTTCTTAAACTTGTACCTATATTAATTCTATGGTAATCTTCGGTCGCAATGACAGTAAACATTCAAGTCAACAAACAAAATAATGAAAATACAGTGGGTATTATCCGCCGTTTTACTAAGCGAGTACAGGGCTCAGGCATCCTTAGGCGCGCTAGATCAGTCAGATATTTTGATCGGCCGCTCTCAAAGCTTCTGCGCAAGAGAAAAGCCCTTAAAAGTATATCCAAGAAAGAAATCCTCGAAGAACTTATCAAACTCGGAAAGATAGAAAGACACTCCCCGTTCCACAGGAGATCAAGGCGGTAGGTATGTATGAGAAACATAATTTTTCTATTACCAATACTACCAAAGGCAAGCCCGTGAGCTTGCCTTTTAAGCGCATGAAAAATGAGATACTGGGCAAAAAGTACATCTTGAGCCTGGTCTTCATCGGAGATAAACGTTCAGCTACACTTAATAAAAAGTATCGAAAGAAGAGCGGATCTGCTAATATACTTTCCTTTCCTCTGTCAAAAGAGGAAGGAGAGATCTTCATCAATTCGAGACATGCTCAGCGAGACGTCTCGCACTTTAATGTTCCTCATAAGCGTTTTATCGGACATCTTTTTATCCACGGATTGCTCCATTTGAAAGGATCCGCCCACGGTAGTAAAATGAATCATACCGAGCAATTAATGCACAGAAAGTTTGGCCTTTAGTTTTCTTGATCCTCTGTTGCAAAAGATTGGTATTTTTGTTATGGCACGACATATTACAGCAGGAATAGATATTGGAACATATCAAGTAAAGGTAGTCATATCTGAACATGTTCGCGGAAAAGATAAACAATTCCCCAAAATTATTGGAACCGGCTATGCCGAATCAAAAGGACTCCGTCACGGCTATATCATTAATTCAGAGGATGTCATCCGAGGTATCAGAAGTGCCGTAGCACAGGCAGAGAAAACTGCTCAAATCAAAATAAAAAAGGCATTTATCTCGATTGGAGGTGTAGGTCTTGACGAAATACACTCTAAAAGTGAGGTGATAATTTCTAGGGCTGACTTAGAAATTACAGAGCTTGATGTAAAAAATATTCTTAACAAAAGTGAGGAGCACATCGCATCAAAAATCACAAACCGAAAGATTCTACACGGCATTCCGCTCAAATTCAAGATCGATGGGCAAGTGGTGTTGGGAAACCATCCTATAGGCCTTAAAGGAAGCAAACTCGAAATAGAGACTCTTTTTGTAACATGCTTTGAACAGCATTTAAATGATCTCATTCAAGCGGTAGAAGAAACCGGCATTGAAGTCGATGACGTAATGGCCTCCCCCATTGCAGCAAGCCTGGTCACATTAACCAAGGCGCAAAAAATTGCAGGTTGCGTTCTTGCCAATATAGGAGCTGAAACGATATCCCTAGTTATATTCGAGGATAATATTCCCATTTCACTTAAAGTATTCCCTATTGGTTCAACTGATATTACGAATGATATCGCATTAGGTTTGAAAATATCTCTCGAGGAAGCCGAACAAATTAAATTAGGTGCAATAACCGGCACAACCTACCCCCAGAAACAACTTGAGGATATCATCCTTGCTCGACTGCGAGATATTTTTGACCTCATCGAAGCTCATCTTAAAAAAATTGGAAAGAATAGACTGCTCCCGGCAGGAATTATTTTAACAGGAGGAGGCTCCGGTATTGCAACTATTGAAGACCTGGCACGCGCCGCACTCAAGTTACCTTCAAAGATAGGCACTGTCCACACAAGCGGACAATCGCAGATATATATAAGAGACTCCTCATGGGCTGTATCATACGGTCTTTGTATTTGGGGATTAACTACTGAAGGAGACCCATTTGGTATGAAGTTTGCAAAAAGAACGGGCAACAGTATTTTATCTTGGATAAAACAGTTCCTGCCATAATGATTTACAGGCATAAAACTCTAAAATAAAAATAGAATATGTCAATCTAGACGTTTTTTTGCGCTCCTGTTATCTTCGTGATACGCTAATAGCATTGTACTTACTTGGCAATCCTTAAACACGTTTAATACACTTAATATAGCTATGAAGCAGGTAAAACCAGATGTAGAGGCATTCGCCCGTATACGGGTTATAGGTGTGGGAGGTTCGGGGAAAAACGCTGTAAATCACATGATCAATTCCAAAGTAAAGGGAGTTGAATTTGTTGTCATCAACACTGATGCCCAGGATTTGCATCATTCTCTTGCAAAGAAAAAAATCCACATTGGAAAAAATCTCACACGAGGTCTTGGAACTGGCATGCAAGTAGATGTGGGTAAACGTGCGGCAGAAGAAACCAAAGAGGAAGTCCAGGAGTCGCTTAAAGGATCCGATATGGTGTTCATAACGTGCGGTATGGGAGGGGGCACCGGCACGGGCGCTACCCCTATAATTGCACGTAGTGCAAAAGAGCTTGGTATACTCACCGTAGCAGTGGTGACCAAACCTTTTTCGTTTGAGGGACAGCAGCGTATGAAAATTGCAGAGCAGGGCCTTGAGGACCTCAAAAAAGAGGTAGACGCCATGATTGTCATCCCCAACGATCGCTTACTTGCCATCGTTGAAAAGGACACAACGGTCAAGGCGGCTTTTGCCATATGCGATGACATTCTTCGTCAAGCTGTAGAGGGCATTTCAGATCTTATTACGATTCCTGGCATCATAAACGTAGACTTTGCTGACATTCGAGCCGTTATGGAAAATGCCGGATCAGCCTTAATGGGTATTGGAACATCGAGCGGAGAAAAGCGGGCCGAAGAAGCCGCCAGGGCAGCTATTAGTTCTCCGCTCCTGGAACTCTCCATAAACGGCGCTAAAGGCGTTTTATTTGCAGTGGCTGGCGGTGATAATCTGGGAATGCTTGAGGTGCAGGATGCGGCGCGGGTTATAACCGAGGCTATTGATCCTAATGCTAAGGTTATCTTCGGTGCCGTCAATGACGACCGGCTGAAGAAAAATGAGCTTAAGGTAACAGTAATTGCTACTGGATTCCCCAATGGAGTGCCCAGCAAATCCTCTTCTTCCTCTCTCTTTCAGTTAGGACAAAGAGAAAAGGAGGTAAGCGAGCCGGAACAGGCAACTAAAACCATAGGAAAAATCTACAATACATTAACTTCATCAGGAGTAAAAAAAGATGAGGTTAAACAAAAGGATAAAAAGGAGGGATCTAAAGAAGGCGAGAAAAAAACTGAGCCTGCAAAAAATGATGACGATGATGACTGGGGAGGTGTGCCTGCATTCCTCCGACGGTCAAAACTTAAATAGAGGAAATCCAACTAATTGAAAAGGGGTCAGGAGTTGTACTTGGGTCCTGATTTTTTCAAAGTGCGTCTTGTGTTATTGTTGATTCATAATTCCTAATTCACGATTCTAATTATGTATGATCTCGCAATAATTGGCGGTGGACCTGCCGGTGTCGCTGCCGGCGTATACGCCTCGCGCAAACAGCTAAAAACTATTTTTATAACTCATGAATGGGGTGGTCAAAGTGTTGTTTCTGCCGATGTTCAAAACTGGATTGGCACACCCTCTGTCTCAGGAGTAGACTTGGCAAAAATGCTCAAAGAACATCTCGAAACATACGCAGGGAATTGTGTTGCTATTAAAGAAGGCGTAAAGGCAGAATCGGTGGAAAAAGATGAAGGAGGTTTTAAAATTACAACAGACAAGGGTAATGCATATGCATCAAAAACAGTACTCATCGCGTCCGGCGCACACAGAAGAAAACTTGATGTGCCTGGGGCCAAAGAGTACGACCAAAAAGGTCTCACCTATTGCGCAAGCTGTGATGGTCCGCTGTTTGAGGGTAAGGATGTGGTTATCATCGGAGGCGGTAATGCAGGATTTGAAACAGCCGCTCAGCTTTTAGCCTACACAAAGAGTGTCACCATGCTTCATCGAAGTGACCAGTTTAGAGCAGATCCTGTTACCGTCGAGAAAGTGCTTGCTAACCCAAAAATGAAAGCAATCAAAAATGCTGAAACACTAGAGGTCAAAGGGGACAAGATGGTTACGGCAATCGTATATAAAGATGAAAATACTGATGAAACCCATGTGCTTGACGTAGCGGGTATTTTTGTTGAAATTGGTCTTATCCCGACGACAGGTTACATAAAAAATATCGTTGAACTTGACGAATATAACCGCGTGGTAGTCGATGCTAGAACACAACAGACATCCGTCGCTGGCATTTGGGCAGCCGGCGATTGTACCAATGAACTGTATCATCAAAATAACATCGCAGCAGGCGATGCCGTCAAAGCTCTCGAAGACATATACAACCACCTTCACGCTCGGTAGTAATCCAACTCAAACCGGTATTCTTTAAGAAGGCACGGAGATTTGTGCATACTGTCCCGAAAGTAAATAAAAAGACAGCGCCCCGTAGAGCGCTGTGGTTTGCAGTTGCGCAGAGATTTTTTAGTAAAGTTTTTTCTTAAATATTTAAGAATGTCGGGGATCCCCAGATCTAAAACACAATAAACAACGCGGCTAAAAGTACGAGAGCAATAGCGAGCCGAACATTATTCGATCGCCTGGTCATGAGACATTCCCCCCCCCTTGATTCTGTACACACTCCGTCTAAGCATTAAAATATCCTACACAACCAAAATAGTCAAGAATGGGGATAAGTGGTTATTTTCATTTTGTTTCTAAGGCAAGCTTTCACAAGCCAACCCGTCTTTATCTCTATCCAACCGATGAATATCGTTAGCAACACCTCCACACAATTCATAAACGGTCTGTGCCTCATTGTGAGTAGAAAAGTCAGTACAATTATAAGCATTATAACTGCAAATATAGTTAGGCGCGCTTTCATCTGGAGACGGTGTACTTTGCGGCTCCTCTAGTGGAACTATGGCGGTCTCTTCTTCACAGACACCATCAGCCCACAGTCCTCGTTTATTTGCCTCTGCTTGTTGTTGCGCTGACTTAAACTCATTCTGGTACTTGTAGGGCAGACTGTAGGTGTATTCGTAACCATACCCTTCCTCAATCATAAGCTTATTAAAGTTCGTTCCATCTTCAAGGATGACATAGGCAAGCAGTCTATCGTATTTATCGTAAGTGTCTTGTGTTTCATCTGTCTCAATACTCACTTGTGCTCCTGTAAGAACTGCCTTGGCATAACTTGAGGCTTCAACCCCAAAGCACTCCACGGGCTTTGAGGGATGCACCGTCTCGGGTGTATCTATACCGATTAAGCGAATGGTTTGTATCTGCCCATTCATCTCTATTGCAAGCGTATCTCCATCAACCACCTTAACAACAGAATAAAACTCCCCTGCAGGAGTCTGCGCTGTGGTTTCCTGTTCCACAGGCCGGCTACTTACTGCCTCTGGTGTCTTTGTGTCTTCTGGAACGCTTGGTTCCTCGGTGGGTAAATTTTCCTTTACCGCCTCAGCAACAGATGCACTGCTTGTTGTCTCAGAGATTACTGCTGGGGTGCCGGTCTTTTGCTGAGAGGTCGAGGTGATATCTTCCTCGGGAACACTACCACCAAAGAGCCACGCCATTGAGAACAGAAGCGCCAAAACTCCCACACCTGATAATACAATCTTGTTGGATAAGAATGACATGAAATTAAAGCTCGCCTCAAGCTAACCTTATACATTTTAGTGGGGTAATTCAAGAAGAGAGATTCTGCAAGTATCAGAACATCGTTTTATTCTTAACTATGACTCCTCGGATGGAAATAGTGACAGCCACCATTTTCATTAGAACGCAGTGAATTATCTCCAACGGCTCAACACGTTGAGCCGTTGGAGAAACTCCGCTCTCGCCTCGTTTCCGCACGTTCGATTTTTCCAAAATCTTTTTATTTTTCTTATTTTCCCCAAGATTCTTTATTCGTCTATTCGTGCGAATAAGGGGTATAGATGAATTGTGGTGAACCTAATACTATTTTTAGAGAATCAGTCACAAATCTTTTTCTGCTAAAAAAGCTCGCGACCCGAGTAAAGGTACGGCCGCACTTTTACTCCACCCCGCCGCGCTCCGTCTTTTGATTCTCTCCATCTGGAGATCAGGTGCCTCAAAAGACCGGCACAAAGCCGGCCTTTTGTACGCATGACCCTAACAATACAGAATTCAAAACCAATAATCAATTTTTCTTAGTTTCCTGCGTGTCATATTAATTAAGTTATATTTAAATATAACTTAATTACAGGGGTTTGATTAGCTGGCTGTTTGAGATATATCTCGACTCAATCCGAGGTAAGCAATGCCTGCCGGGCTAGTATTGAGGCGGAGTATAGACGGTCAGAAAGAATAGCTCTGAGTCACTTTTGTTGTAGATGTGATGCTGCTGTCCGCTCCGAATAATTACAGCGTCACCCCCTTTCTGTTTCGTTTGGGGGCACAAATTAGACGGAACTGGAATACATTGGTCCATAAACTAATTGAGTGAAACCATTTTCGGTAGGACTATTGTAGCAGCTCGAGAATACACTTGGAAGATAGACGTATTAACTGCCTTTAGAAGATTAGAACTATATATGGAAATAATGAAAGCCCCGCACAACCGTGTGGGAAGTGTGGGGCTTCCGTTGGTTGTGCGGGGTCAAGGTTCAGAGACCTGCCTTCTCAGTAAGGACCTGATCGCACAGATTCAGTGCGATCGCCACGCAGGGGTTGGATTCCGCCGTGTCGCCCAAACTGATGGTGGAGAAGAAACGCTCCGCTGGGGAGTTTGCGTCCTTTTGCCTACCGACGCGTTCGCAGAAGGCATCCATACTCTCTCCACCTGTATTGGCAAGGGTCCCCATGAGACAGGCACAGACTCCATTGTAGACGGAGCCGTCCACCTCTCCAGCCTCGAGAGCCCTTCTCGTGAAGGCCACTTCTCCGTTGAGAGCAGGTAAGCGCAGAATGGATAGTATGTCCGCGCTGCATTTCGCTACCCACTCCTCGGGTAGAATCGCTCCCGAGAGGATCGCTCCCGTGAGGTGCGCTCTCGTGAGGTGCGCTCTCGTGAGGTGCGCTCTCCTGAGGTCTGCTCCCATGAGGTCTGCTCCCATGAGGTTCGCTTCCGTGAGGTTCGCTCCCATGAGGTTCACTCCCGTGAGGTCCGCTTCCCTGAGATTCGCTCCTGTGAGATTCGCTCCCTTGAGGTTCACCCGCTCTTCTGGGTTGCGTACCCTCCACGCATTGAACTCTCGGACACTCCTTTGGAGCATCTCTACCTGATTTGCATTTGCCATAATCACCTCCATGGCTTTCCGTTATTGGTATCGGGCCGAAGCTAATGCTCAAAAACTAGATTAAAATTAACATACTGTATGATATGTGTCAAGTAGTGTGATCCATTGTCCCTAGGATAAAACACCTTGGGAAATATAATCCTGACGTGGAATCACGTTTATCATTCGCTCAATATCAATATTCCTATAGCAGGTAACATCTTAACTACTGTCTAGATTTCAGCGAATATGACTTTAATATCTTACCTCTATGGCAGTGGAACAAGCTACGTCCTTAATTGTGAGACGGTGGTGAATGTACATATACACGGTGCCTCATGACAGACGTGGCAGTTTTTATAGAACATTTTCTCAAGTTCTATCGCAATATTAATATCGGCTGAATTTGCAACTCCAAATATACATGAAGTACAGTCTGCAAGCTCATGTTTGATTCCATCAAACTGCTTTTCAAAATGTTGTCCAAGATAGTTGTGAATTGCTTCACTCACCTCACCCATTTCCTCTGCCCAATGAACTCCTGCATCTGCGAGTGTTCTACTCTTGGATGGATATATTTCATTGAATATTCTCTGCATCCCCGAAAGAGAACGTGGTTTTATAAATTTTTTTATCCTTATTTTTTTACGTCTAGATAGTTTAGTTTGTTTGCACTCGCATGGCTTTTTACCACAGTATGAGCAGCACATTGGAAAGCGCCTCCACACCTCATCTTCAATTGTAATATGAAACCTGTTTGCAATTGCCATGAGCCAGGATAGAGAAATCATGAGATTTTTTATAAGTTTTTTCTTATTTCCCTTTCGGATTCCTTTCAAAGCACGCATAGTAAATCGTTGTTGTTGTGTAAGTAAATCCCATAAGGAATAAGTGCGATCATCAGTAAGCGCGTAGATCTCTCCTATCAATGTTTGGAACTTATTTAGTGTTTGGTTTTTACGAAAACTTGCCATGTTAACCCGATAAAGATATCAATCTAATCCCAGTATCAAAAAATACTGGGATATACCTATAAACTCAGTATACCTAGAATGGAACACCTTGGAAATATGGTTCTTGACTTCTAGACTCAGTATAAGTAATGTTGTCGCTAGATAGCTGTTATTAGCCAAGTCACCGACCACCCAATAGGAGGGGTAATGATGTCGCAAACTATCACCGAGGAGCAGTTCGCCGAGATGATGCTAGATTTACTCGGCCCCTTATACGACAGGGCGCTGGTTCTGTTCAAAGCTTGTGGGACATCTCTCGCATGGGATATAACCAATGTTCTCATGCATGCCGCTGATAAGGGCAAGACTGACAAAGTGCTTTCCCTTCTTGAAGAACATAACCGAGAGCATCTCCAACTTCAGCATCCCGAAATCAGGGGACATGTGCCAGGAGAATTTGGTGTCAATCCCACAAAAGCTCTTCTACTTCATATCTGCACTGACGTGCTCGAACTGGAGCCGAATCCAGCCTGACCCTGTCCGTCGATTTTCCCATATGCGTCCGTGAGAAGGTCCGCCTGCACGGACCTTTTCTTTTGGTATTCCGTTATGTCCAGCTGGTACAAATAAAATATGCAGATATTCTGGATATCTCTCCCCCTTCTCAAAGCCTGTTACTTTTTGGAGAACAGAACAGGATATGCTATATTTGCCCCGGACCGCTACCCTGAAAGGAGTGTGCGATGCAGAACATTACAGACATGCTCCGACGGGAAGGAGAATTCTCCTGGTGGGGCACCTATCAAGCATTTCGTGGACCTGAACTCTACCTTGCGGAAGACATGGCGGATTTCAATGAGAATGTCTCTCGTCTCCCGTATCCGTGGTATAAGCAGTTCCCGTACGAGGACAGGCAGATATACAGAGCGTATATAACGATTTACAATATCGGACTACGCTCATTCTACGGGATGGAAAAAGAAGCTGAACGACACCACTTTCTAGTCCACGATGCGACAGGTGACGCCGTGATGAACTGGGAACCTGGGAGAGAGATTTTCCGTCCACGGAACACCTTTGACGAAGTACACTTACAAGAAGGGCTTACGGACGACGACTGGGTCTTCAACATTTTCCTCGTCTATCTCATCCACGAACAACTCTCGTACATCTGTGAGGTACAAAAGGTTCATCCTATACAAAAACAAGAGAAGAAGATATCTTTATTGGAACAGGCGCGGGACTTCATTTCTGAGCCTGTACCAGCTTTCGGATAATGAGCTGCGGTGCGGTTGAGTCCCTGCCGCAGTTTTCTTTTTGAGGAGTTAGTGGGCTATGCCTGCCGAGCTAGTATTGAGGCGGAGTATAGACGGTCAGAAAGAATAGCTCTGAGTCACTTTTGTTGTAGATGTGATGCTGCTGTCCGCTCCGAATAATTACAGCGTCTCCTGTTTTCATAATTGCCTTTTCCTTATTGATTTCAACCTCTGCTTCGCCCTCAATAATGTAGACGAATTGGTCACCGGAGTGAACTTCTTCCGGTCCGGAGTCCTTTCCTGGTGAAATAGTCATCACCCCCACCTGCGAAAGAGGCGTTTCATCTACTATCTTGAAAAAGATGCCTTTGAGCTTGTGTATGTTTTTAATTGACATAGCGGTTATTAATGAAGGGTTACTTCGGGATGGAACTATGGAAGGTCTTGCCCTGTAAGGCTTTTCCAATCCTTTTCAGTATACAACCTCGAAGGCTCTCTGAGCACTTAGATTTACATAAATATTAATCGCCTCATTTCTAAAGAAGCGAGGCGATTAATTTTTGTGCTATAGGGATGTCTGCTGGAGCAAGATCACGAGTGTCAAATTCACTGGGATGAATCCATTCTATCTTATCGTGGTCATTCAATCTAAATTCACCTGAGATGTACTCGACTCTATATCCAAGAAGTCTTACTCTTATTGTCTCATACTCAAAAACGCTTTCAGCAACGAATTCACCCACTTTAGTTTCAATATCAAATTCTTCTCTCAACTCCCGCCGCAAGCATTCCTCTGGCGTTTCTAAGCCTTCAATCTTACCACCAGGAAATTCCCATTTGCCTTCCAGGTGTTTACCAAGCTTTCTCCTTGCGATAAGAAACTTGCCGTCTTTCTCTATCAGAGCCGCAGTTACCTCAATTATTTTCATAAATTCCTCCATGTGTCCCTCCAAAAAGACTATAGCATAATTAGAAACTCCTCGTGCTAGCTGTATAAGTGGCGGAGGAGGAGGGATTCGACCACCCATTGCTAACCATTTTGCTTCGATACCTTGCAAAGATAGTATAAGAAGCAACTAATAATCCTACTATCTCAATTATTGTGAAAATTCCTATAATCAGTTTAATATTAAATTCAGTAATTCACCTATGTCACCGATTATCTTAGATACACCAACATTACGAAACTCTACAACCGAATCAAGGCCAGTCATAACTGCTATAAAATCAATTCCCGCATCTCTACTGGCCTCGTAATCAATTAATGCATCGCCTACATATACTATTTTATTCTTATCTATTCCACGAGATTCTAATTTCTTAAAAATCGGAAGGAATACATCTGGATCTGGTTTGTGCACATCAGTTATATCTGCACCTTGTATGACCAGCATGCGCTTAATTGGAAAGCCTAAACACACAAGATCCTTGTTCGCGGACTCACTATCAATTGACGTCACGACTCCAACCTCGATGCCTCTGTCCAATAAAGAGTTTACTACATTTAAGGAATTACTCTGGAGCTCTTTAGGGAATCTCTGCTCTAGAGACAAATAAACCTCTCTCATTTCCTCCAATGTGCCTGAGTTATTGTAGAGATGATAAATTAGTTTATCGAACGGCTTGCCCCAGTGTTTTCTGAGCTTTTCATTCTTTAGATCTATACCATAAAATTTTTTGGCGACGGCCTTGTGATGAGCCCACTTGGCTCTATATGTTTTAACCAAGGTATCATCAAGATCAAATATTACTGCTCTATATTTCATAGTTTTTGACCCTCGAATTTACAAATTGCGGGCTACCTCGGGCTGCCTGCCCTCCTATACTTGTTGGTAGACAGTATGAAGGGGAACCATAGTAGGTTAAGCCCTGTAAATCATTTGGAATTTTCGGCAACAGCAGTATCGAATAAATCTGGCTTTTGCGGATGGTGTGCGTCCATTGTGGTGACAAACTCATCGTGACTAAGTGCTAGTCGAGGATTATGTGCTCTTTCGTAGCCGATAGTAGAGTTGATCTGATTTTTGTAATTATGTGCAGGATATACTTTTGTACTATCACTCAAGACCATAAGTTTTTTCCAAATGCTATTGTACAGGTCTTGGCTACTACCATTTTGGAAATCTGTTCTTCCAGTACCCCCAATCAACAATGTATCGCCGGTAAAAACAGCATTCCCAATTCGTATACATATACAGTCATCTGTATGCCCTGGAGTGTAGAGAAACTGTACCTCTGTATCACCGAGCATAAGTGTCTCTTCATTTAACGCTCTGTCCTTAAGAGAGCTTGCTGAATTCTTATGTTGAAGAATTTTTGCTTCTGTTTCTGCCTTCACTTTTTGAGCGGAAGAAATATGGTCAGCGTGAGTGTGCGTCTCAATAATAAAACGCAGTATTAACTCATTATCTTTTAGATAGTTGATATACTCTTCTGTATTTACTTCTACCGACGGATCAATTATGAGCGCTTCTTTCCTTTCCGTATCGCTAACAATATATGAAAGACATCCTCTAGGTGAACGAAATTGTTGTATGTAATATGTCATAAATTTATATTAAGCTCGAGCTGTGTAGGGGTGAGGTCTGTAAGGTCATTTTCAACTATTTTAGTTTACCCCCACACCAATCATTACGAAGCACTTTGTGCGTTGTCTTGACGGCAACATCGTAATGATTGGTGTGGGGGTTTATCAAAATTAAGGTCCTCGTGCGCCTGAC
>JADFRL010000008.1 GCA_022561335.1 Patescibacteria group bacterium | reverse complement strand
ATAACGACTTTTTTCCCTACCTCCTTGCGGAACTTCACTGGCAGTGAGATACGCTTTTTGGTATCGAGTGTATGAAGATACTCACCTAACAGCATAGTCCACTGCTTAATTTCCCACTATTTCCCACTACATTCATAATATATAACACTTAGTCCCACTATGCTATCACACTTATCCACAGATTCCCACATCATGTTAGGGAGGCTAAAATCACAAACTTAAAAGACACCTATGTCACTTTCAGACGAACACATCAAAAAAACCGCCCTGCTTTGGGGCCGCTTGGTTTGCCGAGGCAAACCACAAATACAAAATTCAATTTATAATTTATATGCTATGTTGACAAATTTCAGGTCCCGATGTTTAATGGTAATGGTAGCCATAAGTAAACCCTAGGAGGAAGCTATGGCAGATAAGTTGTATGTCACTATACTACTTCAGGGACTTGGCTGGCCTTCAGCACGTCCCTCCGAGGAGATCTATCACCAGTTGGTTGAAGCAATCGCCAACATGGTGCGTAACGACCGTCGTTTCTGTTCTCAAAAAGGTGAGGATCGTCGTTCTGTCAGTATTCAAGTCCGTGGGTATGAGCCCACCGTGAATGGTATCTTGATTAACGATGAGTCCCCTGAGCAAATCAACTTTCCTGAAACTCGCTTCATGCTTCGTGATTGTCGAAAATGGGGTGCATTTTGGGCGGAGGAAAGGGTTCTTTATGATGGTCAAGAATTCGAGGTTATTGGTCTACCTCCGAGTCTTGTGGGAGAAGGCTTGGTCCCCATCTCCCGGCGCGGAGTTGGAGGATCATATACCCTCGTCCAAGAATCACAGCTGGTTCGAAATCCTCCTCAATGATAATGTGGGGCCTCGCGGTTGCGGGGCCCTTTTATTTAGAAACTTCGCCCAGTCGCTCCTCCAAAAAATTTTTATCAAGCACGGAGAGAAACCACCCTGCTTTGGGACCGCTCTCTTTTCCAAGAAAGCTCACATAGAGAGCCGAAAAAAAATCTTTGGCCTCTATTCCCTCTTCTTTTCTTATTTCGTGCAGTTTGGTATGGAATTCCTGACCGTCTAGTCTATCCTGTGATTGTATGTAGACAAGTACTTTTGCAAGAGCTCTCTTTTGCCTATCTGAAAATTCTTTTGCTCCTTCTGGTACCTCCTCCTTGAGCTCAAACTTATATTCTTCGCCAGCATGCGTCGTGAGCCACGCCGAAGCGTAAAACATGCGCTCTTCAAGGACTCTTTGGTCATCCTCTGTGAGGGCCTCCCCCTTCAGTGCCCTTACCTCATCTTCAACATTTAAGTGCGGCATTTGCACAAGAAATGCTATTTGTGAAAAACGCGGCAGGAACTTTTCTCTGATCTCCATCTTCGGCAGATGAATAAACTTAAACAAGCGCGTGTCATCGTCATCTACACCGCCAAAGTATTTATCCGCAAGCCGGTCATAGGTGTCAAAAAGCATAGGGATTGTATCTCCTTTAATATTAAATTCAATCTGCTGTTTGTAATTCTTCCCCAAATACACGAGGCGATAAATATGGGGAGGCAAAACGTCCAAAATCTCATGCGCAGACGGAGCGTTTCCTTTTGACGTAGACATCTTCTTGCCCTCAACGAGAAAAAATTCATACGGAATATCATAGGGTGGCTCATATCCAAATACATCACGGGAAATATGATTAGACACGTCACGGGCACCTCCTTTTGTAGACAGATCTTTTCCACCTCCCTCCACATCCACCTCTAGGACCTTAAATTTTGCCGCCCATTCGACTTTGAATGGAAGCGTTGCATTGCCGTCAAACGGCGACACCTCACCTTCATGACTGCAGCCGTCGGCCCACGTCACCGTATCCTTGGCGCACGTGTAGCGCACCTTCTCTCCGTCAAAGGAAGTGGTTTTCGTCGTCCCTATCTTTCCGCATTTCTCACATATAACCATGAGGGGAAGCCAATCTTTATCCTTGATGGAACCGGATATTTTCTTGTAAATTCCACGGATGACGGACGCTTTCTCCAAAGCAATTTTAATGACTTCGTTAAATTTTCCGCTCCGATATGCATCGCTTGTTCTGTAGTAAGTCGGGGTAAATCCCAAATAACCCATGACTTCTATAAATTCTTGTGCAAAATACTCGGGGAAATTTTTTGCACCCTCCTCCGGAGAAGGAAGTCTATAGAGAGGCATTCCAAGATATTCTTTGTATCTTTCCTCGTCAAGGCCTTTCGGAACCTTTCGAAACGCGTCCGTGTCATTGATCTCCCACAGAAACGTATTGTGTATCTTTTTCTCACTCAGAAGCTCAGAAATAACACCGTGGATCAAGGCACCGCGCATGGCACTCACAAGCATCCTACCGGATGCTGTCTTTTCGTCACGAATGATAATCGGTTTTTTATCGCTGATTTTCGCTGTAAACCGATCTTCTATCTCTTGTCTTGTTCGATCTGCCCAAAAAGCCATGGTGCATTCTATAGTAACATAAGCAAGCAAGCGGCCGAAAAGCAAAGAATGCCCCCGCTGGGACGTTACTACATGTTTTATTACTCTCTCCCACTCAGAGTGAAGATACTTTAAGATCTCTTACGGAACGTCAAGTAAAAATATTTTTTGAAAAATTGTAAGACTCTGTGCGATTTGCAGTTTACACCTTACACAATCAGGCAACTACTCCAATATACTGAAGTGGTGGGATTTTTTTCGATAAAGCGAGAACCTTCTCCTGAAAGAACTCTCGCAGGGCGCACGAGCTTGGTCCTCGCGTATGCGAGGTCGTGCGCCCGAGAGGAGTACATAATCTTCGCTGGAAAGATTGTAATGCGTGTCTTTCAGGAGAACGGTTCGAGCAACCCTTACTCGATCCTCACAATTTTATAGTTCATCTTTCCATTGGGAGTTTCAAACGAAAATACATCACCTTTTTTCTTCCCCATCATCGCTTCGCCAAGTGGAGATAAATATGAAATTTTTCGTACCTGCATATCAACTTCTTCAGAACCAACAATACTATACTTATGGTCTTCCTTGTCTCCTTCCTTTTGGATGACTACGGTTGATCCAAGCCCTACCATACTACTTTTCCTGTCTGAGACTATTTTTGCTGATTGTAAAATGGCCTCTACTTTTCTGATGCGCTCCTCCGTGCTTGCCTGTAATTCACGAGTCTCTTGATACTCAGCATTTTCTGAAAGATCACCTAAAGAACGAGCATACTCAAGACTTTCTGCTATTTCTTTACGGCGAGTTGTTTTAAGATAATCGAGCTCGTCCTTGAGCTCGTTAAATTTCTCTTGAGTTAAATATTCTTCTTTGTCCTCAGCCATTGTGGAATTATTTAGAGATTCTCGGAAACATATTGTACTTATCTATAGTAAAAAGTCAACCGCGGAACAGAATTCAGAATGCAGAATCTTGAATCTAGTATACTTGGAAGCTTAGCATCCAAGTATATATTTCAACTTTCAACTTTTCACTTTCTTCTAAATTCAGGATTCAAAACTCTAGATTCTATTTTAAATACTCAGGCGTATATATAAGCATCCACTCGAAAAGTTTCCGTGCAACCATTACAGAACCAATGAGAGTTCCTTTGGAGGCCCTCTCCATAATGACTACAAAGGCGTACTGCGGTTTCTCATAAGGAAAGAACCCGGTAACCCAAGAATTTATAAATTGTTTGCCCGCACCCACTTCTGCTGTTCCCGTCTTCGCCGCAATGTCCAAATCCGGGAAACTAAGCCCTTGGGCAATACCAATAGTCACAGCGCGACGCATTCCCTCTTTTACAATTTCAAAGTGCTCACGGGGCACATCTATCTGTACCCTTGCCCCAGCCGTGTCTCCGCGAAGCACAGTTGGTTCAAGAAGCTTTCCACCCGTTGCAAGTGCAGCCACGGCTCGAACCATTTGAATAGGCGTTACCTGAAAACCATATTGGCCTATAGCAGTATTATACGTATCACCGATTCTCCATATATCCCCCTCAAAATGTTCCTCCTTCCACTGCGGACTGGGAATGACCCCTTCTACTTCTGCAGGTATGTTTATATTACTTTTTTCCCCTATACCAAAAAGACGAACATATTTCTCAATATTCTCAATACCCAGGCCCTCCTGTTCGCCGTATCCTCCGCCTACTTCAAAAAAATAAATATTTGATGAAAACGCTATAGCATCTCTCATATCTACATACCCGAGTGCCTTCCAATCATTAAAGACTGACACCTGATCAGGGAAAAAAGGATTAGGAATAGAAATAGACCCCGTGCTTAAGATTTTCGTCTCAGGATCTATAATTTTTTCGTTTAGAGCTCCGATAGCTATATAGGGTTTAATAATCGAACCAGGGGTGTAGAGACCCGTTGTAACTCGATTCAAAAACGGTTTTCGATCATCAGAAATATAAGCGGTTATTTCAGCTACTCTCTTGCCGTCCGAAAGGATGGATGAATCGTACTGCGGGAAGCTCGCCATGGCTAGGATTTCACCGTTTTCTACATCCATGATAACTCCCGCTCCCCCAACGAAGCCCGAGCTTTCTGCAATATCTCTTATAGCATTGTAGAATGAACTTTGCACGGCCGCATCTATCGACAATGTTATATTGCGTCCATTTTGCGGAGGACGTATGACACTTTCTGATTGAACAATACCCACAGCATTCGTCTCAACTATTTTGACACCATGAATACCTTTAAGTTTGTCATTAAAGAACTTTTCAACACCCGTGGTACCTATGAACTCCTCTTGATAATAAATACCCTTGCTGTCTTTGAGTGGATAGCTCACATATCCCAGCGTGTGCGCAAAGCCGGGCATATCAACATAGCTGCGGTGTGCAAAATCTTCTGTCCCATACGGCGTATTCCAAGTGAGCTCAGTGCCTTTCCTATCATAGATGATGCCTCTATCTGAAAAAATTATAGAATGCTGAAGCCTGTTGCTCTCACTTTGGATCGTGTACTCTTCTCCCTTCACAACCTGCAGCATCCATAACTGCATAGTCATGACAACGAACACTAAGAAAAACGCACCCCCCAGCAGCATTATTATTTTTTTTGAAATAGGTTTTTCTATCCTTCCCTCAAATTGGCTCGTATTGAAATCTGGAAGATTTGACGAATCAAGAAATATTTCATCAGGGTCGATTTCGGTCTTGGAGGATTGAACAAAAAAACTTTTTATACGTTTATGTATACGCCTTAAGTTCATAGGAAAATTTAGAGTAACCTGCTAATAGAAGATGAGACTGCGTTTAAGGGGAATAGCCAAGATTATGAGGACCACGAAGAGCAACGTAAAAAGAAATTCAATATTATAATACGCCGGTATGGGAGTGCCGTATAATGTATCGGCGACAAATCCCCATACAATTATCTCATAAGCCTGGAACATAAAAATGTGAACTGTGGCAAGTAAAACGGTAAACCACCACGGTAAAAATAAAATACTCCCCGCGAGCGCTATATTCATGACTATTCTAAGCCATAGACTCATAGAGCGTGAATTACTTGAACCCATTTAACATATGCCATGTTAATAGGACTTTTAAAATAAATAATCTGAAAAGATGAGGCTGGGGTTATACTAATTTTCTCGACGATTCCAAGTATCTGTATATTAATATCTGGAATGACCAGTGCGTCTCCTTCTGAGACGGCAATACCCCGTGGAAGTGTAACCTTAAAGTTGCTTCCTCCTCGTCCCTCTGCGACGACTAGCAGATTTGAAGGGACAAGCGCCACATTTATTTTTTCTCCAGGCGCAGAAAACAATTTAACCTGAGCAGTTTTTTGAAACACTTTATTTATTGCTCCAACTACAAATGTACCGTCCACCACAACACGGTCCCCAATCGATATCCCGCTATCACGGCCTACATCAACCATGAACGTACCGTAGGGTGAAAGGAAAGGTCTAGTAAGTACAGCGGCAAGTATAGTATGCTGCACAGTGTCTCTTCCAAGCAATGCTTTGAGCTCCTCATTTTCTTTGAAAAGTCCTCCCTCCATCAGTGCGGCTCTCTCAAGTTCGACGATACGTCTGCTCAAAATTTTATTTTCCCCTGCAAGTGATTTGTTGCTTCTAAAAAATATACTCACGTCTACGCCAAATGCCAAAACAGCTTGCCGCCCTTTCCAGAAGGGCTCTGCAATATAATTAAACAACCCTGAGAAGGGGTTGAAGTGAGTGACGTTAAAAGTCGCAAGCACGAGAGCGAGACTTACGAAGATAATGATTCGCTTAATTAAAACACGTTTCGAGGATTTATTTTGCGGATGGAAGTTCATCTTCATCTGCGATGAGCACTTCTTTATAAGCTGCAATATCCTCAAGCACCATGCCGGTACCGCGTATCACAGCTGTAAGAGGATCATCGGCGACAAATACAGGAATACTAAGTTCTTCCTCCAATACTTCAGGCAGCCCTTTGATAAGTGCCCCCCCTCCAACAAGAAATACACCGCGCTGCATCACGTCTGAGAGAACTTCAAGAGGTGTCGTCTCAAGCACTTCCTTAACTGCCTCTATGAGAGTGTTTATGGATCCTGCTATGGCTTCTCGCACATCGGTATCAGTGATGACTACTTCACGCGGCAATCCCGTAACCAAATCACGGCCTCGCACCGTAGTCTCGACAGGACCTCCCTCATTTGGAAGTACTGAGCCAATGGCTATTTTTAATGTCTCCGCCGTCTCTTCACCAATTAAAATTTTAAATTCGGCTCTAATATAGGCAACAATATCGGAGTTGAGTTGCACTCCGGCAACTTTAACATTGCGAGAGCGAACCACACCACTTAAAGAAATAACAGCGATGTCACAGGTGCCGCCTCCTATATCAATTATCATGCTTCCTTTAGGCTCCTCGATTGGTAATCTGATGCCTATTGCCGCAGCCATAGGCTCTTCAATAATATGAACCACGCGGGCGCCGGCATTTCGCGTTGCATCGCGGACAGCTCTTGTCTGTACATTGGTGATCCCAGATGGAACTCCAATTACAACCCGAGGTCCAAGCAATTTTTTACTACTCTCTTGTGCTTTGCCCAAAAGATACGAGAGCATTTCTTCTGTTACCTCAAAATCAGAAATGACCCCTTCAACAAGGGGCCTAATGGCTACAATGTGACTCGGTGTACGGCCAAGCATTTCTTTTGCTTGACCTCCTACGGCCACGACGCGTCCTGTCTTTTGATTTATCGCAACAACCGAAGGTTCGTTGATGATGAGCCCCTTGCCGCGCAAGTATACAAGCGTATTTGCCGTTCCGAGGTCAACTCCGATATCGTGTGAAAATAGCGCCCTAAGCCACTCGCGGAATTTGCTAATCATTAATTTCATAGAGAATACAACTGCGCCTCAGCGAGCATGCGTGTCTTGCCGTTCTTTCTATCGACCACTTCTATCTTTCCCTCTTCCATTGTTTTTTCTGAAACCACAGCCCGATAAGGAATTCCGATGAGGTCTGCATCTGCAAATTTTTCTCCAGCTCGGACATCCCTATCATCAAATAACACCTCGATTTTTTCTTGAAGCAGATCTTCATACAACTCTTCCGCGTAATCTCTTACTTTTTTATTGCCGCTGCTTAAATCAATAAGATGGATTCGAAACGGAGCAATGGACTCCGGCCATACGATCCCCTTGCCATCTGAGAGCACCTCAACGACTGTCCCCATAACTCGCTCGGGGCCGATGCCGTATGAGCCCATTACTACCAGACGGTCTTCTCCCTTCTTGTCTTTATAGCTAAGCCCGAGAGCCTCAGAGAATCGCGTCCCGAGTGAAAATATATTCCCCACTTCGATTGCCTTCTTGAGAGAAAGTTCCTTCTTTTTTAGATTCAGATCCTTAAGTACGTCATCCGTGTATACTTCCTTATTGACGGCAATATGCTTTTCTTTATCAACATAAATAATATCTTCTCCTGCCTCACTTATGGTTTGAAATTCATGGCTGTATTTACTAAAAGAACCTCCACTCGCAAAAGTAATATACGTTCGGTCACCAAGCCCCACACGATCAAAAACATTCTTATAAGCGCTTTTCGACTTCTCATAAAATTTCTCATGTTCAGCGTCATCGCGCGAAAAAGAATACATATCTTTCATTATAAATTCACGAACACGTAAGAGTCCGCTCTTGGCCCTTAGTTCGTTTCGAAACTTAGTCTGAATTTGATATGCGTAAACGGGAAGGTCTTTATAGCTTGCTATATGTTGCTTCATAATTACCGTAAGAGGCTCTTCATGCGTGGTTGCGAGTCCGATATCGTTGCCATTTTTAAGTTTGGTCTTAAACCACACATCAATCGCGTCGTCTTGCCATCTGCCCGTTTTTGCCCATGCTGAAGGTTCTTGAAGAGCTGAGAGACGAAGTTCCTGTCCACCAACAGCGTTCATTTCCTCACGAATAATATCCATCACCTTGTTCAAGACACGAAGTCCGAGTGGTAGAAATGAATAAACACCAGCCATCTCTTTAGCTATATAACCAGCCCTGATAAGAAGCTTTGCATTTTTTGAGACCTCGTCTGTGGGGGCTTCACGTCTTGTTTTTGTGAAGAGTTTAGATTGACGCATGGACTACATAGTAGACTAAAACACAACCGTGGTCAAAATGAGAATTCAACCTATACTTTTTATTTTTGGCTGCTTTAAAGGGAGGCGTCAAACCTCCGTTGTTTTACATTTCCAACGAGCGCCGTCTTCCCAGACCCCGGCAAACCCCGTACAAGATATAAATTTTTCTCACTCATCGCGGTCATGTTCAACCGACAATCCTTAAAATATCATTATAGGTCACCACGAGCATAAGAAGAATGAGCAGCGCAAAACCGATGGTATTTACCGTATTGGCAATACTTGGTTTTATGGGGGAGCCTTTGACAACCTCAATAAATAAAAACAGGAGCCGGCCGCCATCAAGTGCGGGGAACGGGAGAAGGTTGATGATGGCAAGGTTGATTGATATAAATGCTGTGAAATTAAGTATAAAGACAAACCCCAATGCTGACGCATCACCGACCAGACTCACAATCCCGACAGGTCCAGCGATACCGGAAAGATCGGCGTTTAACGTCAATACCGATCCGAGGAAGGCAGCAATAGATACGGCAATGAGCTTGGTTATTTCAACTGTGAATTTAGCTCCCTCCCACAGAGCGGCAGGCGGAGAAAAAGAAATGCGCCCGATGAGCCCCATGGCAATACCAATAGCTGGACGGCTCTGCTCTTCCTCTATAACCCCGTATTTAGGTATTACTAGGATCTCTATGACTTCCTCGTCACGTTTGACAAAGATGGCAATCTCTTTATCCTCTTGTGTCGTGATAAAATCAGAAACAATACTCGGTAAAAGATCCCGTGCAGACTCTTCCAGAGCAGTAAGTGCCACAACCTCATCCCCCGGCATGAATCCCGCGATCTCTGCGGGAGAATTAGGGAGAACCTCGGAAATTATAAGACGAACATTATGAGCTTCGCCTGCTTCTTCTTCCAGAAGAGCACTCGGCATCCCCAACATAAATACAACAGAAAACAGGACCCATGCAAATAAAATGTTGAAGACTACTCCAGCGACAAGCACGGCGGCTTGAACTACTTTAGGCTTATGTATAAAACTACGATCACGGTCGGGCCCTCGTAGAGATTTCTCGTCAGGATTTTCTCCAAAAATTTTTACAAATCCCCCCAAAGGAAGCCAATTGAGTGTATACTCCGTCTCCCCCCATTTCCACAGTGTCATTGCCTTGGGCGGAAATCCAATACCAAATTCGTCGACTCGAATACCTGCTTTTTTTGCAACAACAAAATGCCCGAGCTCATGAACGAGTATTAAAATGACGAGAATGATGAGAAATAGAATGATTGCCATGATAGATTCTCTCATTGAGCCCTGCGAGATTCACTCCGCCCGCCAACCGCTTCACTGCAGGCAATGACAGACGAATACTCGCTTTGCTCGTTATTTATCTAAAATTTCACGCTCTTTTTTCTCTGCCAGAAGTTCAAAATCACTGTTTCCCACGTCGATTATTTTTTGCATTTCTTCTTTATATTGGAATTTTTCGTCTTCTGCTATGTCTCCGCTTTTCATTTGTTTTTGTATATCGCTCCACACATGATCACGTTCACCTCGAAGAGAGATTCGTGCTTGCTCAAGTTTTTCTTTGACCACCTTGCCAAGAGCTTCTCTATTTTCCAATGTTAATTCGGGGAATGATACACGGACTCCCCGCTCATCAGAAGAAATAGACAATCCTAAATTAGACGCCACGATGGCTTTTTCTATCTCTTTTCCAGCCGAAGCGTCATACGGAACGATACGCAAAGTTCGGGCATCTTCAACTCCTACATGAGCGACTTGAATAATAGGCAATTTTGCTCCGTAAGAATCCACTCTCACACTATCAAGAATCGCTGGAGTTGCTTGTCCTGTCCGAATGCTGAAAAATTCTTTTTTAAGCCAATCCTCGGTATCCGAAATTTTGACTTTGAGATAACTAAAATCGTATGCCATGAGTGCTTATTGTAACAATATACGAACAAAATTCAATTTGACTACACAATGAGTGCAATATGTTCCAGTAACATCTTGATTTGCGGTGAGCGGCCGTATAAATACCTCCTGCACTTTTGAATTTGCGTGAGGCCATTTGCCCTTCTGCCGCCGTTTACAAAATCTCTTTCACAGTACAGCACTTCCTCAAGCTCTCCCAGAAACGCAATGGCTTGCCCTTTGTCTCTGCTATTAATAATATCCTTAAGTAATTTAATTCTATTGGGTTTTGAAGATTTTATAAACTGCTTTGCAAACTGTACAGACCTATCGTCTGTAAGCTGTTCCCTTGTGTCAGAAACTATAAATAGCCTTGACTTGAGAGTGGGGAGAATCATCTCGGCAGTAGCTGTAATGAGAAAAAAATGTGTATGCGGTGTTGGCTCCTCGAATAACTTAAGCAGTGAGTTTTGTGCTTCGGTAGTTATGGACTGAAAGGCTATAACAAATAGTTTCCACTCAGAATATGATTTCTGCGATGCACGATTCTTTAGCTCCCGTCCATCATCAATGCCAAACGTAGCATATTTAGAAACAGTAACATCAGGGTTGCCACGCACAACAATTCCGAGCTTGTGCTTAAAAAATTCAAGGAGTTCCTTAATAACCTTTTCCTGCTCTCCCTCCAACAGATATCCATGGTGAAGTGTTCCTGTTCGCTCGTATATATCCGAAAGCTGATTCATAACTTAATCCACACGATTTTCTATAAAGGCTCCTCGGAGCAAGCTTCAAGGTATTAACCTATATTAACTGATTCTGACCATCCAAACCAGCTTGAGACCTAATTTAAAGGATCTCTTTTTTTACAGCATTACCGCTTGGCAATAATACTCTTTTTATAAATATCGAGGTGGTTGAGTGCAATACCGGTTCCCTTCACCACGCAGAATTGTGACTCATCGGCTAATTTTGCTTTGACTCCTATACGCCTGAACACGAGCTCGGGAAAATGCCGCAGTTGTGATAAGCCTCCCGTCATGATAATACCCTGATCGATGATATCTGCCGAAAGTTCGGGAGGCGTCTCTTGAAGTACATCTTTCATTGCTTTAATCATTTCCCGCAACTCACGGTTTATGGCGCGTACAATCTCATTTGTCTTCACTTCTGCTGTACGCGGAAGCCCCGTAAGATAATCTCTCCCTTTTATGACTATATCAAGCTCTTCCTCAAGCGGTACCGCGGAGCCGATTTCAATTTTAATATCCTCTGCTGTCTTGTCCCCTATAGCAAGATTGAATGTTTTTTTAATGTAGTCGGTAATGGCCTGATCTACGCGGTTACCGGCACATTTAACCGAAATTGAAGCGACAATACCGCCAAGCGAAATAACCGCCACATCAATAGTTCCGCCTCCGATGTCCACAATCATGTGTCCCCGAGGTTCATGAATGGGAATGCCGGCCCCGATGGCGGCAAGAATGGGCTCTTTCACAACATAGGCATTTTTGGCTCCCGCATTAATGGCAGCTTCTATCACGGCCCGCTTTTCAGTCGAGGTCACTCCGGCTGGAACTGATATCATCACCTCAGGTTTAAATATATTCCATCGTCCGAGAGATTTTGATATGTAGTAGCGAAGCATGGCCTCAGTCATGCGATAGTCAGCAATCACGCCGTCACGCATCGGCCGGTATGCAACAATGCTGTCTGGGGTTCTCCCAATCATGGCTTTCGCTTCAAGCCCCACCGCCAAAATAGCATTATCCTGTTCAGAAATAGCCACCACTGAGGGCTCGTTGAGTACAACTCCCTTTTTAGGCAGATAAACCAAGGTATACGTGGTGCCTAAGTCAATCCCCATTTTTTGTGAAAATAACGACATAGTGAACTTATATAGTATCCTTTTGGTAAAATGTTGCAAACTAAACAATAAGTTTAATTCCTCGCTGGTATCTCTTAGAGCTATAGCATATATGCTATACTGCTTATAATGAACAACAGAGGACTTAAACAGATAGGGGGGCTTATCACGAAGCTTCGCGAGAAACGCGGTATCACACAGCGTGTTCTTGGGAAAATGATCGGAACCACTCAAAGTGCTATTGCCCGTATGGAAAACGGTGAACAAAATTTCAGCACTGAAATGCTTTTAAAATTAAGCAGGGCTCTTAACAAAGAAATTGTGAGCATAGCTACCGGCGCCATAAATTTAGAAATTGAAGGCGGTAAAAAACTCTCTGGCTCCATCACAACCAATACATCAAAAAATGGTGCCGTGGTGCTGTTGTGTGCATCACTTTTAAATAGAAATATAACCATTCTTAAAAATATCCCCCGTATTGAAGAAGTACACCGCATCATTGAAGTACTCCTGAGCATCGGAGTTTCAGTGACATGGAAAGGCGGCGACGTGGAAATTAAACCACCATCCAGACTGACACTATCGGGCATTAATACACAATCAGCTACAAAAACAAGAAGTATACTGCTATTTATAGGCCCCCTTATTCACCTCCTCAAATCATTTAAACTTCCTCAGTCAGGAGGCTGCACACTGGGTGCCCGCACGGTAAAGCCTCACTTCTATGCACTTGAAAAGTTGGGTGTTAAGATTACGACAAAAACCGACCATCATCGCATCACTCGCGGAGAGCTTACGGCAAACACCATTATTTTATATGAATCAGGCGACACGGTAACTGAAAATGCGCTCATGGCAGCGAGTAAAATTGCCGGAGTCACAATAATAAAATATGCATCGGCGAATTACCAGGTGCAGGAATTATGTTTTTTTCTTGAAAAACTAGGTATAGTTATTGAAGGAATTGGGACAACAACGCTTACGGTCCACGGCAAAAAAGTCATTGATACTCCCATAGAATACCCACTCAGCGAAGATCCTATCGACTCCATGTTCTTCCTTACTGCAGCGATTGTCACCAAATCCACACTCATTATTAGACGATGCCCTATAGACTTCCTTGAACTCGAGCTCCTAAAGCTTGAAAAAATGGGTCTTAAATATAAAATCATAAGAAACTACAAGGCGCTCAATAAAAAAACCAACCTTGTTGACATTAAAGTATATCCTTCTCAACTTATAGCTCTTTCCGAAAAAATAGCCCCGCGGCCCTATCCGGGTTTAAATATGGATAACCTTCCTTTCTTCGCCGTCATTGCAACGCAAGCCAAGGGGCAAACTCTCATTCACGATTGGGTATATGAGAAGCGTACCATTTATTTCTCTGAACTCGACAAGCTTGGCGCAGAAACCGTACTTGCGGACCCTCATAGAATTTATATTACCGGTCCGACGAAATTAAAAAGCGCCGAACTTATATGTCCTCCGGCACTGCGGCCAGCTGCTATCATATTACTTGGGATGCTTGCCGCCGAAGGAGTCTCAATTCTGCGAAACATCTACACCATAGAGCGTGGATATGAAGATTTGGCAAAGCGGCTCAACGGACTAGGAGCGCGTATTCGTATTTTACAAGAATTTACTTCATGATTATAACAGCGCTGTATGTTTAGCTGGATCTACAAAAGTGCACTTGGCATTGGGCTTTTTGTGTTTGTTGTATCATCACTTGCTATTTTAAGTGCGCAAGCAATAGGATTTCGAATCGATAAAAATTTTTCCCTTGTTCGTACAGGAATCATCTCTGTCATTAATTTAGACAGTGAAGTAAAAGTGTTCCTCGACAATAGGAGGACAGGAACTTTTTCTGAGGCGGCAGGCGGGTCTATAGTGATTAAAAATGTACTTCCTGGCACACATTCTCTTCTCGTCTCGAAAGAAGGCTATTGGCCATGGATAAAAGAAGTGAAGGTGCAGAAAAAAGAAACCTCCACGGCTTATCCATTTTTTATTCTAAAAAACACAAACGGTATTGTTATTCTTAAAGAGGACGAGGAATATACATCTATAAAAGAGTCCATAGAATCTGAAGTGCTTCCTGAGAAGGGCAACAAACTTATTTCAGCAAGCGGGACCCACGTTATTTGGGTTGAGGAAAATACAATCATGGCAGAGTGGCTTGGCGAAGAAGATGCCTTACCATTCTACTTCTGCAGTTACACTGAATGCACACGCACCGTGGAAGTGTTAGCAAGCTTGACTGCGATACGAAATCTTACATTTTACAAGGAGCGAGAGGACGTACTTATTTTTTCATCACAGAACGGACTATTTGCCATTGAGATCGACGCACAGGGTATACAAAATTTTCAACACATTTATAAAGGAGCCGCTTCACCTGACTTCTCAATATATGATGACCAGACTCTCTCTGTGTATGATGCAGGTTCTCTATTCCTTCTTTTACTTTAATTCTCCTTGCTTGTTATGTACCTACTGCACACCATACCCATCGCATCTGGGATTGCCAGGGAGCATCTCACGTATTTTACTTCCATAAAAACGACTGAGGGAGCTATCGTCAATGTGCCCATTCGGAAAAAAATAGCACCAGCTGTTGTAGTTTTTGTCCAAACTATCGCCTCCGCTAAAACAAATGTAAAGCAATCGGAATTCGTAATTAAGAAAATCGATTCTTTCGCTCAAAAGAAATTTTTCCTGCCGCAGTTTGTCAGCGCCTGCAGGGAAACTGCCGAATACTTTTTAAGCTCGACTGGAGCTGTCCTGTTCCAAGCAGTGCCAAAGAACATACTCGACTCTATTTCAGACATTACACCGCCGGGCTCCTATATACCCTCGAGACTCTCAAACAAAAGAACCGCCAAAAATGAGAAGCTGATACTGCAAGAAGGCAGTGAGGTGCGTTTGATTCACTACAGAAATCTAATACGAGAAGCATTTGCCAGAAATGAATCACTTTTTATTCTTACAGCAACGGTGCGTGAAGCAGAGTACATTGCCAGTCGCATCAATAAGGGGATTAAAGAACATGTCATAGTCCTCCATGGAGAACTTTCTAAAAAGGAGATGCTTAGTCGATTCAATACGGCTGTTTCGGATCCGCACCCACTCTGCATCATTGCAACCGGAATGTTTTTATCTCTTCCCCGTCCAGACATAGGCACTATCATAGTCGAGAGAGAAAGCGCCTATGCTTATAAACTTAAGTCACGCCCCTTTCTTGATATGCGTACTTTTGCGTCAATTTATGCAGCTCACCTAAATATTCGGCTTATTTTGGCAGACATGCCCCTTTCCGTAGAGATACTATATCGCCACCAGAAAGGAGAGTTCGATGAGCTGGCGCCAAAAGCACTGCGCGCAACAAGCAAGGCTAGCCAGATAATCATTGATATGCGGCACAATAGCACTGACACAAACAAGGACGTAAAAAAAACATTCGAGTCGGTAAGCTCTGAGCTGGTAAAACTTATAGAGAACTCTGGACAAAATGAGCGTACCTTTATATTCAATGCGCGCCGCGGCATTGCGCCAACAACTGTTTGCGAGGAATGCGGAAACGCCGTCATGTGTAAAAATTGCTCTGCTCCGGTTGTTCTCCACAGAGAAAGGAGGGAGAACACTTTTGTATGCCACAAATGCGGAAGCATTCGCAGCGCAAAGGAGCGATGCCGTGTATGCAAAAGCTGGAAATTAAAACCCCTTGGAATAGGTACGCAGCGTGTGCGTCTTGAACTTAAAAAAAAACTTCCCCTTACAAATGTATTCGTCTTAGACAGCGATACTGTCAAGACAAGCACGCAAGCACTAACTATCGTCAAAAAATTTTACAGTACTGAAGGCAGTGTTTTAATAGGTACTGAGATGTCACTCCCCTATCTAAACGATCCCATAACGTATACCGCTGTAACTTCAATTGACTCTCTCCTTTCCCTGCCCGATCCAAAAGTGTATGAGCGTGTCTTTTTTATATTGCTTAAAATACGCGCAATGACTCAAAAAACATTTCTAGTGCAGTCACGTCAGCCTGAACTTCCACTTCTCCGCTACGGACTTGAAGGAAACCTGAATGACTTCTATAGGAGTGAACTAAAACAGCGCAAACAATTTAATTATCCTCCTTTTTCAACTCTCATTAAAATTACTGCCGTTGGAACACTCTCTAAGACAATTTCTGAAATGGAGAAGATCAAGAAACTTTTAGATGCATATGAAGTTACAATATATCCAGCGTTCACTCCCCTGATGAAAGGCAAATACTCCCTGCACGGACTTCTTAAAATTCCCTCCGAAAGGTGGCCTGATAAAAAGCTGAGAGGCCTCTTGAGGGCACTCCCACTGTATATTTCTGTCGATGTTAATCCTCTGAGTATTTTGTAATATATTTGACGTATATGGTTCAATTTGTTATTATGCATACGTCAAGTGAGACAGCAACTCACAAGACCCCCGGAGGTTGGGATGGCCAAGTCATTTGAGCGGGAGTTCCCCCTATGAAAGAGCCGCCCAATATGACAATCCCAACCTCCACCCCCACCCCCCCCCAAGCTGCAGCTTGGGGGAGTTTTTTAATTTGAGGTTTTGTATATAATCTAATGACCATGGTCAAAATCGTGCAGAAGAAAAACAAGGTTTTAAGAAGTGCAGCAAAAAAAATTCCATTGAAGAACATAGAAAGTGTGCCTATCAAGAAAATACTCGCCGATATGAAAGAAGCACTTGCATCACAAAAAGATGGTGTAGCCATTGCCGCTCCTCAGATCAATAAATCGTTTAGAATATTTGTCGTGGTGGAAGCTATGTTTAATACCAATTCGTCTGCCAGCCGCCTTGAGGCTCCAGCCGATCGACAGGCAGGAGAAACAGATAGCGAGGCAGGCGGCTTTTATAAAATCTTCATAAACCCCGTGATAGTAAAGCTTTCAAAGAGACAAGTGGAATTAGAGGAAGGATGTCTTTCCATCAGGTGGAAGTATGGAAAAGTAAAACGAGCCTCTAAAGCAACGATTCGAGCCTACGATGAGAATGGAAAATCTTTTACATACAGTGCTAGCGGTCTCCTTGCTCAAATTTTTCAGCACGAAACCGATCATCTTGACGGTATTTTATTTACTGATAAAGCAACCCATTTAAAAGATATACAACCCGAACCTGCCCGCGGCACTTCGGAGGATGGGGCAAGTAGAGAAGAAGGTGGACGTTAAGACGATATGAAAAATAACAATCCAGCCTTTGTTTTTTTTGGGACAGCTGAATTTTCAATTGCGGTACTTAATGAGTTGAAGGATGCTGGATTTATTCCATCTCTCATCGTAACATCGGAAGATAAGCCGCAAGGACGGAAACTTGTTATCACTTCTCCTCCCGTAAAAAAATGGGGAGAGCAGCATGATACTATGGTCATACAGCCGAAAACACTTAAAAAGAATTTGCCTCCTGAAATCATCAATCCACCGGCGAACAGATGGGATTTCTTTATTATTGCAGCATACGGTAAAATACTTCCCTCCTCGATCCTTGATCTGCCCAAGCACGGGACACTTAATGTCCACCCCTCGCTCCTTCCTAAACTGCGCGGCGCTTCCCCCATCCAGGCTGCCATTCTCAAGGACGAAAGACAAACCGGAGTCACAATAATGCTTGTTGACGAGGAGGTGGACCACGGACCCATCATCGCGCAGGCTGAAGTCACCATTGAAGACTGGCCTCCAAAAGCGCACACGCTTCGAGATCTTCTGGCACATGTCGGAGGAGAATTGCTTGCTGAGACTATTCCCCTGTGGCTTAATGGAAATATAACTCCTGAAAAACAAGACGAGAGTAAAGCAACCTACATCGACAAAATAAAAAAAGAAGACGGCCTCATAGATTTAAATGATGATCCGTATGAAAACTTCAAAAAAATTCAAGCTTTTGATATATGGCCCGGAGCTTACTTTTTCACTCTTCGCAGAGGAAAAAAAATACGGGTAAAAATTGCAGATGCAGAGTTTAAAGACAAAAAACTTACTATCACCCGTGTAATCCCTGAAGGAAAAAAAGAAATGAGCTATCAAGATTTCTTGCGAGGCTGACTCATTTCTTCCTCCTCCGGACTCGTCCAGCGACCCCGCGTATAAATTCTTTAACCTTCACTCCTCCACGCCTCATTAAATGAAGACGCTTTCTCTTATGGCGGCGAAGCTCTTGCGTCATCTCACTCTTTACATCATCAATGGCACTGTAAAGCGTCTCCTGCTCTGAGACGGCGCGGAAGTCATGTCCCGAGATATGGAGATTGATTTCTGCCCTAAAAATATCCCCCGACTGGTGATGATCTGTTGTTTTCCCTACTTCGACGGTTAAAAGTACGCTAGTATCTTCCGGATCAATGTACTTTTTAAACGATTGGAGACGTTTATCAAGATAATCTGAAATATCAGGAGTGAGTGTTATGTTTGTTACCTTGATATTTATATCCATACCTTTCTCTAAGTCGTATAAACGCAGCCCTAGGGCTTTGGTTACAAATCAACGGTAAGTATTTTACTGCGCGCGCGGTGCCCTGTCATAATGTGTACGCTACGTGACGATACCCCAAAATGATCCGCCACAAGCTCACACATACGCCTATTGGCCTGATTTCGTTCAGTTTTTTCGCGCACACAAATAGCCAAATCCTTGGGGTTCATCTCAATGAGTGATTCTTTCTTGGCATTGGGGGTGACGGTAACTTTAATATTAATTGACACGAAAATTTTTTTAGCTGCTGCTTTTATATTGCTTCTTCAGATATGCAACAATGTCGTCCGCCTCATACAGTGAGGTGTCCGCTTCTTCGTCAACCAGATAGGGTACCTGCAACTTTCCCCCTTTTTCCACCTCTTTTCTGTTTTCTGGTTTTGATATATATCTCACAATAAAATCTTCGCCAATCTCATGATCAAGCGTCTCTATAACCTTAGTGCAATGAAGACATCCTAAACTCGAATAGAGGGTAATCATACTGTCATCCTTTTTTACTATTTATTTCGGTCGTATAATCCGATTAACTCCGCTTTCTGCAATATATGTCCGGCCATAGCGTCCTTCACTTTTTGTTTTGTCGCCCCCTCTTCTAAGTTTAGCTCTGCGTCAAGTGCATACACCATGAAGATGTATCTATGCTCCCTATCGGGAGGACAAGGTCCTTGGTACCCCATTTTACCTGATGTGCCGATACCCGCAACTCCATTCGGCTCACTGCCCTCTGCTATGGCGGTGGTGCCAGAAGAAATGTTAAAGACAATCCAGTGATCCCAGACATTTTCTTCGTTGATGCCCTTGGGTATATCAGGGTCATCCATTATTAGCACGAGTGATTGGGCGTCTGAATCCACTCCACTGATAACAAGCGGCGGATTTATATTTTCCCCATCGCAGGTGTACTTAGAGGGAATCTCTCCGTTATGTTCGAATGCGGAACTTTCAAGGGTTAACTCTGCCATAGAAACTGATCCGTTAATTATAACATTAGACTCCTTGGGCTCAAGAGAGGATGTGTATAGATATATACCAAACAATACGACCATACCGATTGCCGCACCGGAGCCAAGACATAGGAGACATCGGATTTTCATATGTCAATTATATCACATCTGTATCTATGAAAGCTTTGATTTTACTCCTTTTTTCAGTAAAATACAGAAGTTCATTAATAAATGGATAATATTCCGGTGTAGCTCAGTTGGTAGAGCGCCTCGCTGTTAACGAGGATGTCACAGGTTCGAGTCCTGTCGCCGGAGCAAATTTAAGAGCCTTTAAACTAAGGCTCTTTTGGGTTAACCCAGACAGGACTCGAACTTTTGGTATACTTCGAATATGAAAGATTACAAAATTATAATTCTAGGTTCTCAGTGTGCAGGTAAGTCTACGCTCATCAAGTATTTAGAAGAAAATACTGACTATGTGTGTATAGACCACGATGAAGAAATAAAAAAACGTAATAGAGGCACTTACCCAAAAGACCATGTGTATGTGAGCGATGTTCTATTACCAAAGATAGAACAATACGTTCTAAATTTACCTAGAATTATTTACACAGCTAGTTTTTTTGGGTTAGGAGAAGATGGAATCGATAATCAAAGAATTGACACTGCAAAGAAAGCTGGATTCAAATTTGTAAACCTCGTCATTGATGCTGACACACTACTCAAAAGAAATGAATGTCGAGTAAAAGAAGGTAAAGATGACGCCTCTCATAACCTAAGTTGGTACCAAGAAGTCTATATGAATATGAATAAATTAAATCAATTTGACCTCACAATCAATGCTAATGAATCGGTAGAAGGCACTGCAGAAGAGTTAATATCATTCATACGTTCCCTATAGAGGTTCGAACGTCGTGTACTCGGGGGAGCTGACAAGATTTAGTGCTTATGGTATAAATCTCCCAGTTCGCTATGTAGCGATTTCACTTTGAACTTTGAACAAGGAGGGCTCCATGCCCAAGAAAGCAGTAATAGATGTACCGAAGAGTTTAGATGAAGCAGCGCAGTTCTTAGCTCAGATAGGCAAAGAACAGCGTGCTGTCGACAAGATACAATCGGATCTCAATGCAAAGGTGGACGCATTGAAGGTCACAGCAATGGCTGGTGCCGAGCCTCATCAACAAAAGGTTACCCAACTTGTTGAAGGGCTCTTCGCCTTTGCTGAAACTCATCGCGAGAAGTTGACTGATGGCGGCAAGCGCAAGACGGTCGAAGTACCAACGGGTACTTTTGGGTGGCGTATGACGCCGCCAGCGGTATCGCTTCGAGGCGTCGAGGCAATTCTGGAAAGCCTCAAGTCACTTAAACTGAAGCGCTTCATCAGAATCAAGGAGGAAGTGGACAAGGATGCGCTGCTAAAGGAACCTGATGTGGCCAAAACAATTAAGGGTGTATCCATCACGCAGCATGAGGATTTCGTCGCCAAGCCGTCAGAATTGGAAGTCGAGATAGCGACCAAAGTCAACAAGCTCAAGAAGGCAACGGCTTGAGAAGTTTTTCAATCAAAGGACTGAGCAGACCAGCTGCTTCCCGTCATGTCGCAAGACCTCTGGCGGGTTTTCTCTTTTTATACACCCACCTCCTATATTTTAAGAAGGGGTACATATACCATCAACTTCTGATGTACGTATCCAGGTTCTAACAGCCTCTACAGTCCGGAGCAACGGTACTTTATTCCGACATAATAATTGCTTGTGATTTTTATCTATTTCGCCAGCGAAATGGTTTTTTGATAGAATGCATTAATGAAAGATTTGAAAGATCTTGTAATTGAAGAATTTTCTGGTGAGAACGCTCAAAGGTTTTATGCTCAGAAAGTAGAAGAAGGTCTTTGGGATTCTGAGGTATTTTTCATAAATAAGTACTTTACTGACAAAGGAAAAGTATTGGATTTGGGGTGTGGCACAGGTAGGACGACTATACCTTTGTATGAAATGGGCTATAAAGTTATTGGTGTAGATATTGTACCTGCAATGGTTCAAGCAGCTAAGAATATCGAAAAAAAGAAGTCCTTAAACATTGATTATCGTATTGGTGACGCAACAAGCCTTGATTTTAAAGATGATACTTTTGACTACATTCTCTTTTCAAACCAAGGCTGGACTCAAATTCCAGAAAGTCTAGAAAGACTAAAAGCATTAAAAGAGATGTATCGGGTTTTAAAAAGTGGAGGGATTTGTATCTTTACTACTCATCCGAGAGTTTTGTTTAGCAAGTTTATATTTTTCTGGATACTCCAATGGATAAGATTTTATATTTTTAAGCCCCTAGGTTTTGCAGTTGATGAATTAGACTTTGGAGATAGATTTTATGATAGAGAAACTTCAAATGAGGAAAAAACATATAGAACAAAACAGTATATTCATATTCCAACAGTAAACGAAGTAACTGCTCAGATACAAAAGGCAGAATTTAAATTGTTGGAAGCAAATGGAGACTTACAAGCATTAAAGACTGATACTAATAAGCACCCACCAGTTTTTTATGTTTGTAAAAAATAATTTTTCACCGAACAATTACGCAAAACTAGCAATAAATTGTAATTTTTCTTTAATTTCAGCCATATATTCCCTATCAGAAAACACCTCTATAATCGGAGTAATGAACGGTTGGGAAAGCTAGGTATTGACTTTATATATATTAAATGATATAATAGCACTCAGACACTGACACAGGAGACGACTCGTGACTGGCAAACAGCAAGTAACAACACTTCATCGGAAGGTTCTGGAAACCCTCTCCGACGGAGGGAAAAAAGAGCTCGTTCTTGAGTGCAACGGCATTCGACATCGGCGATGCGTTGATATCGTCTACTACGATGCAGAAGGTGAAGTACGCTTCGCCGATGAAGTCTCCAAGAAGGACTTGGGACTCTGCACCTGTTCCAAGTCATAGCCGCCCGTCAGAGGAACTTCGGTTCCTCGGCGAGGCGGTCTTTGTTTTTCATACAACCCCCAACTCCCCTACCACAGAGATTCGAACGTCGCCCAGCCAGCGGAGCAATTGTACTTTATTCCTATTTCATATAGGAATTTTTTCGTGTCTAAAAAATCAGTACTTACGATATACTTATGTTATGAACCCACGTTCATCAAACATATTCAAAGGCACTGCTTGGTACTATGCTCGCTATCGTCGTCAATATCCTACACAGGTATTTAAGGACATAATTGATTACTACAAATTGAACGGGAAAGGATGTTTGCTAGATTTAGGTTGTGGCACGGGAGAAATAGCTATTCCCCTTGCACCATATTTTGAAGATGTAGTCGGTCTTGATCCAAGCTCTGATATGCTCGTTGGGGCAAAAGCCAAAGCGAAAATTAAGAAAGTTTTCAACATTAAATGGGTCAAAGGAAAAGCAGAAGACATTGAATTGTCTTTCGCTCCTATTCGTCTAACTACAGCTGGTGTGTCATTTCATTGGATGAACCAGCCTGTTGTTTTGGAGAAAGTGTATAGAATGACAGAGAACAATGGAGGCATGGTCGTTATTGGAGACACCTCTCCTGTTCGTGGTAAAGAAAAAACAGAGGATTGGAAAATGAAACGTAAGGAATTGATTATCAAGTATCTTGGTGAAGAAAGACGAGCAGGAGACCACTTGCACAAAGACTTTATCCCAGAAAAGCGTCCTTTTGAAGAACTTATTGAGGGATCTCCTTTCCGTACCTTTGAGTTCAAAGAATACCCCTATACGACTGAACGTAACATTGATGAGATAGTTGGTTTCTTATACTCAACTTCTTATGCAAATAAGAGATTGTTTGGTGACAAAGCAGATGACTTTGAGCAAGAACTTCGCAAAGAACTGTTAGAACTTGTACCATCAGGTAGATTTGTGGAAAGCGGTAAGGCAGACGTCTTTTTATTACAAAAATCATAATGGATTAGTAGCCTACGCAAAACTCGCAATAAAATTTAGCTTCTCTCTAATTTCAGCCATATATTCCCTATCAGAGAACACCGCTACAATAGGAACAATGGACGGTTGGGAGAGCTGATTTGACATAAGAAAGAATCCGCGTTAATCTTTTTGTAAATTTGTTCTGTCACTCACACCCCCAATGGGGTTCAAAAATGGGAGATACGTCATGCTCAAACTTTACGTCAAAACCGGCTGCCCCTACTGTGCAGCGGTTATTACAAAGTTAAACAAACTTGGCATTCCTTTTGAGGAGCGGAATATTGCTGATCCGGAAGTAGCCAAGGAACTTCTTACTCGCGGTGGTAAACGACAGGTGCCCTACTTGGCTGATGAAGACCCATGCAAGGCAGCGAAGCATCACACACCATGTTTGGTTGACGAGGATGTTGAGATGTATGAATCGGCTGACATCACTCAATATCTTGAAGAAAATTACTCAAGTAGTGAGTAAGAAGCTGGCCTTCGTATGGAAGCAAAATGCTGGAGTTGCGGCAGCGAGCTCAGCCTTTAATCAACATCCGCCCACCAGGAGTCAAGTTTGGCTCCTCGGTGCAGCGGTGTTTTTTATACAACCCCCAACTCCCCTACCACAGAGGTTCGAACGTCGCCCAGCCAGCGGAGCCATATTTTGAACCTTTAAAATAAGGGTATTCTGGCTGTATTGAATAGGCTCACAATTTCTATTATACTTGAGGTATGAAATATAGTTACAGGAAAAGTACAAATCTTTCTTTTCAGGAAGCAATAGAAAAAACAAAGGAAGAACTCGCAAAAGAGGGGTTTGGCGTACCCTCACAAATTGATATGAGAGCAATATTGAAAAAGAAACTGGATGTTGACATTGGCAACTATACAATTCTAGGTGCTTGTAATCCACCATTTGCACACAAATCACTCCTTGCTGAAAAAGAGATAGGTCTCTTTTTGCCTTGCAACGTTATTGTGTATGAGGAGGATGGCAAAACAGTGGTCTCAACAATTATCCCGTCTGTACAGATGAGCATGATTGATAATGAAGAATTAAAAAGTATTTCAGGTGAAGTAGAAGAAGGGTTAAAGAAAGTTATAGACTCACTCTAAAACAAAATTAATATAGCTTTCTTTTTTACACAACCCCCAAATCCCCCACTTTTACGTATTTAGACATATCCAAAGTTCGAAAATCGTCCCATCCGGCGAGCTAGGTATTGACATGTTCAATTGAATATGATATTATTGTTGTAGGTAATG
>JADFRL010000029.1 GCA_022561335.1 Patescibacteria group bacterium | reverse complement strand
GCATTCTTCTTGGGATTAATAGCTGTCGGTATTGTCTGGTACAAAATAAGGAAAGACAGTAATCAAAATATTGTCCCCGCAAATGATATAAATCAATAAAAAAGTTGTTTGTCTAAATATAAAAATAGTAATAACTTAATTTAAAACAATAAGGACCTTGTGGAAATTCTACAAATGAACTAACGGGGACATAGAGTTCACATTGATTTATGGCAAAACAAATTTTCAGCGTGGTGGATATGGTATAGAGAAAATCACAGCTGGAGTTTGGATATTATTGCTCATGCTGAAAAGAGCGTAGATTGATATAGGATGATGTTTCAGTTAGAATGGGTGAACGGCCTATTTTTTATCATACGTTTTAAAATTAGAATTTATTGATTACAAACGATATGCAGCCAAAAATGAATAACTTTATAATTCCTCTTGCTATCATTATTGCAGGAGGATTAGTAGCAGGTGCTCTGATCTTCGGCAATCGAGGCACTACATCAAATGTCGATTCAGGAGCACCTCCTATACGGACAGCGCCTCAGCCAGCGGGTTCGCTTGATGATATTGATCCTATAACAAGTGCGGACCATATTCGAGGAAATCCGGATGCACCGGTGAAAATCGTCGAGTATTCCGATTTTGAATGTCCATTCTGTAAGCGATTCCACTCCACTATGCAGCAAATAATGACTGAGTATGGTAAAGGTGGACAGGTAGCTTGGATATATAGGCATTTTCCGCTTGATTCAATCCATCCCAAAAATGCTCGCGTGGTCGCTGTTGTTGCTGAATGTGTGGCAGATCAAAAAGGTAATGACGCATTTTGGGAATTCACCGATGCATTTTTTGTGGTCACACTAACAAATGACAGAACAGATCTTGTAACAGCGCTGCCTCAGATTTACAGTGATATAGGCGTTGATCAAGCACAGATTGAAGCATGTGTTGCAAGCGGCAAGTATGACCAGCACATCCAAGATGATATTGATAATGCGATAGCAACCGGAGGCCGGGGTACGCCATGGAGCATTATCGTTGGTTCAAATGGACAAATGTTTCCATTAAGCGGAGCACAGCCATACAGCTCAGTCAAACAACTTGTAGATTTGGCTCTTCAGGCACAATAGACATCATGATACTGAAAGTCTTACAACAAATTTTCTCCAATGTGCGGTATGTGGTTATCGCAGTACCTATTGCATTTGTGGTATTTGCATTTGCCGTCTGGCTTCCTAATTGGCGTCTTATTGTGACCTTAATTTCGTTACCTTCAGTCGATCTGCTTGATAAAGTAGGTGTCATTTTCAGCTTGTTCGGCTCAATCGGGACCAATTTTACTGTTATTTCGGCTTCATATACGGTTGCCATTGCAATACTGTTCGGCATTAACATTGCTATGCTCATCTATTACATTCGGCTGCGCAGGGGCGCGTTTGAGAGCAGGGGAATCACTACCGGCATCGGTGGTTTAGTGAGCGGCATTTTTGGAATCGGCTGTGCCTCGTGCGGCATATTTATCTTAAGTTCAGTACTTGCACTTGTGGGCGGCGCCGGCATCATAACATTTCTGCCGCTTGGCGGAGAGGAATTTGGCATCTTAGGAGTTTTTCTCCTTGGGTATGCGACATACTGGACTGTAAAAAAGATCGAGGAGTCGGCGGTGTGTGGTATTGAAACATAATCGCTATGGTATTATTATTTGTCAGGAATTAGATATTGAATGAAATTTATTGCAGACAGAGCAATTAATACTGATGGCGCTGTTTATGGCAGGCCTGCCCCCACCGACAAGACAGATGATCACGGTGGGAAGTTGATTATTAGAGTAAGTTAGTAGATATGAACGAGTCACATAACGACAACTTAACACCTAAAGAACAGTATGATCTCAAAAAGAAAAAGAAGGATCAGACAAAGGGAAAAGAGCAATTAAAAGAAAAAATAAACGCTACCCCCAAAAAAATTGGTAAGTTTATACTTTATATACTTATCACGGTTGGTATAGTCGGCGGTATTGGCTGGTTTGTATCCCTCGTCCCCAATCTGCCGCCGACTTCGATGCAAAATCATTCGGAAGATTCTCCGCCAGCCCATATTGTTACTGAGAGAATACCAGATTCTATTCAGAGACATATGCTTGAGCACGCAGATGGCGGTACCAGACAAGGTGATTTCCCCGGTATAATTATTCAATATAATTGTGACGATTATGAATGTGAACCAGACCTGGTGCAGAAGCTCACGGCATTAGTAGAAGAATATCCTAAAAACGTTTATCTTGCACCAAATAATTATGACGGTAAAATCATTCTCACTCGTCTCGGAAAGCGTGAAGTTCTGGATAGTTTCGACGCACAAATAATCCGTGACTTTATTGAATAAATTAAAAATTAATCGTTAATTAGAGAACTGTGAATAAAATAGTTACAAGCATCGTAGTAATTGTACTCATTATTATTGGTGCGTTCTTTTTCTTTGGTGGTAATGGCAAAACCACAGAAACCGAAACACCTTCTTCGTCACAACCAGTAGCCATCGTGATTGATGAAGGTCAGACGGTGATAATACAAGGCCATCAATTATTACAGGACGATCTTGAAATTGAGGTTGGTACAACTATTATCTGGCGGAATAAAGACAGCTTTATTGGTCTACCATATGACAAACATACAATTACTAGTGGGAGCATTGATTTAACAGGAGCGAAGGGCGTGAAAGGCGTTGTGCCTAACAGCGGCAGCGGTGTCAGCGATGGAATCTTTCAGAAAGGGTTGGAACTGGATGAGGTCTTTGATTACACATTTACGGAACCAGGCATCTACACATTCTACATTGCTGAGCATCCAGGAGTGAGTGGTGAAGGAAGGATTGTTGTAAGAGAAAAGGATCAAACGGACAATGCAGGCGTCGTTACAATGATAGCGAAATCATTCTCGTTTACGCCCGACATCATACAAGCTCGTGCGGGAGAACAAGTCAGCATAGATATTACCGCTACTGGTCAACACACCTTCACTGTTGATGAGCTTGAGGTTGACGTAGTATTGCCTCACGGTGAGACAACGAGAGTTGAGTTTATTCCTGATAAGCCAGGAACCTATGAGTTCTACTGCAGAATTCCGGGCCACAGACAGGCAGGTCAAGTCGGAACACTAACGATCGAATAAGTAACAGCAACTAACACTAATAGAAACCCGTCAGTAAATTATAGGGTTTGTGATATACAATAATGCTACCAACTAAAATCTCTAACGGGATGAAATGGTCATCCCTATTACATGGAGTTTCAGCTATCGGCCAGTATAGCAGGAGGGCTGGCACTTATAGGCGCGTGGATTGCAGGAGCGGATAGTACATTTATAGGGCACTCTCAAGGACGTCTCTATAATGACACAGAAGCATTTCTGCTCATCTCAATTGCATTTGGAATAGGGACACTTATCCGCCAAAACGAAGAAAGAAATAGAGAAAACTAACTGCAATTTTATAAAGTTGACCCCGTGTCACTTTTGTGACTCTTTCAGGATGAATCTTTTGATGCGACTTGGGACGAACGGCTTGAAGAGGCTAGTTAATGCTTCTGTGCATAGCGATGGATAGGGTTACATAAAAAATAGTAGGATTTTTTCAGTGATGTTTAATATAGGTGAAACCATCTAAGTTCACTTACTTGGCATGTGAGTGTTTTTTGGAGGTTCAACCTCCAAAAGTGGAGGTTGACCTGTGGGGGGTATCTATAGTAACTATGTTTCTATAGGAATATGGGCGAGTAAAAGATTAAACAATCTCACTGTTTCGGCTGGTAGAAAGAAAGCTCGACTCCCCTTGTTAGGAGAGCCGAGTAGTAAAAGCCGCAACTGCTGTCATAAACGTCTGTCGATAGTGAAAGTCAGACCGTCGTGAGTTGGCTCGAGAGTGTAACCTTGCTCGTCGCCTGTTGTTTCCGCCAGAAGTGGCAGACTTGCCGGAAAGGGAGAGCGTATCCATAAACCGTGCTCGCGGCTTATTTTTTCCAGGTCGTCTGCAAATGCGGTAATCTTAGCTTGTATGCTTTTTTTGAACGGGAAATTTGGCCACAGAATTTCGGCTGTACTCTGGGCGCGCTTTATTGAGAGTTCTCGCACAGGCCGAATGAGGCGCAGGTCATCTTCCGTGATGGTTCTTAACTCGTAGGGTGGTGGTATATGAAAAGGCTTTCCCAACTCTTGTTCAGAGACAGGGCCGCGCGCATCATAAAAGATGCCGTTTTCATCTTGCACAATAGCATGCCTGATTTGATCATGTGCAATAAGACCCATAAGAGTCCAATTGGTGTTTCTATGCATGGCGATGGCGAAAGCGTAGCACTCGCCGTCAAGGAATACAGCCATACAAAAATCGTGAACCGCCTCAACCGCCTCTTCGTGCAAGGGTTTGATCTCAGTCGTCATTTTCAGATACCTCCAGAATGTACCGGTCATCCTAATCTGAGGTTAGAGATAGCATATAACAAAAATAAATACAAGGTGTCTGTGTATTCCGAAAGGGGGGCCTTTTATTGCTATACTAATATTACCAGAATATTTCTCATATGAACGTAAGGAAGATAAAAAAATTGTTTCCTGCAAAGCCGACACTCGAAGGTGCGGGAGTGCGCCTGCATCGGGGGTTTGGATACGAGGAGGTGCCGCTTTTCGACCCCTTTTTGCTTCTCGATGATTTCGGCTCGAGTGATCCGCAGGATTATCTTCCTGGTTTTCCGTGGCATCCACATCGAGGCATCGAGACGGTGACATATATGATACGAGGGCGTGTGGAGCATGAAGATAGCCTCGGCAATAAGGGGGTGATTGCAGATGGAGATGTACAGTGGATGACGGCGGGAAGCGGCATTATACATCAGGAGATGCCTCAGCAATACAGGGGTACGTCAAAGGGATTTCAATTATGGATAAATCTGCCGAGGGCAAAAAAAATGATGCCTCCTCGCTATAGGGGTATATTAAGCAAGGACATACCGACAGTTGAAAGGGAGAACGCGGACGTCAAGGTGATAGCCGGAAATTATCAGGGCACCGCGGGCCCCGTTGCAGATTTAGCGGTGCATTCGGTTTATTTGGACGTAGCGCTGAGGGCAAGGCAGACTTTTTCATGTGAGGTACCATCACACCACACTGTTTTTCTGTATGTCTTTGAGGGCAGTATTGTCATTGGAGACGACGAGGTGATTCACGAAAGTATAGTGGTGTTAACTCTCGAAGGGAGCACCGTCAGCGTTAATACAAGAAATGAGGGCGCGCGCTTTTTGCTTATCGGAGGCGAGCCTCTTGGCGAGCCGGTGGCATGGCGGGGTCCTATTGTGATGAATACAGATGAGGAGTTGGAGCGGGCTTTTGAGGAATACAGAAACGGCACTTTTGTTAGGGGCTGATTTCAAGAGGTAAATACCAAGCAGGACGGTCGATGATAGGTTACTTCGAACAAGGAACGTTAGGTATATTTTTTCAGTTCATAAAAGATAAATTGTTTTTGTCGCAGTAGAGTGTACATATGTGCATCAAAAGAATTTGTTGAGTATGTTTTTGATTTGCTTGGAGCGCTTGGAGAGTATTCATATAAAACATTTTATGGAAATTTTTGGCGGGAATCTGTATAATTGAAGCAATTATGCAGATAAAAAAGATATTAAAATTTCTTTCCGTTCTTATTTTAGCAGTAAGCTGGATTTTTTCCGGCTGGCCGCAGATTTGGCAGAATCCGCCGTTTCCGTCGGAAGTTAAAGAAGTAAGAGCGGGGCATTGCGGCTCTTCCCCCTGCACGATTACTTCAACAGAAACTTTCACCGTCCCCACAGGGATTACGTCGCTTACAATTAAAGCGCGAGGAGGAGGTGCGGCTGGTAGTAATGGGCAGAGTAACAAAGCTGATAGATCGGGCGGCGGCGGCGGCGGCGGTGCCTATACGGAGTGTACAGTTGCCGTTACCGCAGAGTCTGGCTATACCGTCACAGTCGGTGTGGCAGTTTCCGAT
>JADFRL010000028.1 GCA_022561335.1 Patescibacteria group bacterium | reverse complement strand
GAATGATAACTGGACGCCCCGGCGCATTTTTTCTGAAGGAGGTAAAGAGGAGCTGGTTAATATCAGGAAGGTTGGACGGCATGTGTATGAACTTAGCCATGCTGATGGAAGGGTTGAACAGATTAGAGGGGCAGGGTGGTTTGGTAGGCAAAGCGCTGAAGATGCACTTCAGGAGATGATGCAGAAGCCGTCGGCTGTAACGCAGCCTGAAGTAGTAGAGAAAGCGGTTGGGACTACTACTTCCCCTGAAGTAGTACCGCTAGTTGTAAAAGAGATTTCTGAAATTGAAGCGCAAGTTGAGACATCTACAGGAGCAGTTGAGCCTAAGGTGCCAGCACCTGAAGCAGGTAAGACAATGCTAGAAGCAGCGGTTCCAGTGCCCAAAACTGTAGAGGTAATACCTATTGAGCCTGTAGCGCCTGCTGAAACAACACATGTTTTTGGAGAAGTTATGCCCGCGTCTGCACCAGGGCATAAAGCATCTATATTTGAAAAGGTAGATGTAAAAATAGAGCACCCTTTTATGAAAGGAGGTTATGTTGTAATGAAAGGAGACAGTGTAACTAGGTTTGTTGAAGAAATCAATAAGTTGACGGGAGATGGAGTTGCACAGATTCCAGATGACATGAGTGGGTGGATAAAAAAAGAAGTTGAAAAGTACCCGTCATCTAAATTTGTTTTTACAAGTTTGCCTAATAGTTGGGGATATGTTGATGTCTACAATGAAAGCGGGAAGTGGTTACGTTCCATCACCACTGAAGGAAATATAGTGAATAAAATTTAGACCACTCTTTTATAAGGTGTATACTTATATAGCAACTTAATAATTTAAAAGAAAAAGGGGTTTGCTATGGAAGACGAAAGCAGACAGAACGAGGTTGTACAGGCAGCTCATTCTTTGTGTTTCCAAGAAGAAAACCATATGACACTGTACTGTCCTTGGTGCGGAGCGCCCGCTGCAATTAATTTAAGTGATTTTCTGGAAATTCCTAAAGAGGAAGCTAAGGAAACTGATATTGAGATGCGCTGTCCTACTCCTGGTTGCGGTACACTGTGGAAACTTGCGCTTGGAGTACTGTACAATCTGTATGAGTTACAGCAAAAACTGCGTAGCCAACGTTCAGAAGAAGGACGTCTTCAGGAACCTTCAACACAATTTTTTATCATAGCCGTAACACCGCCTTAATAAGAGGCGGTGTTTTTATTGACGTTATTTTAAAGTAGGTTTATGCTTGTGGTAGTTACTAAACAACAAAGAGGTTAATAATGTCAATTCTTTTTTGAATATCCAAGGAGGAGCATTTAACCAAAGATAAAAGGGGGACGTGATGTTGCCATACATCGTAGTGGCGATTGGGATTGTATTCCACTTATCCCGACCCGCGCCACTGGTGACGATTCAGGATCAGCTGAGCGAAGTATACCCGTCGCACATGACTACAAACTACCGGCAAAATCGGGTGGTCGTCTTGGAATTTACTCAGGGTGATGGGATCTCGCTTGTAGTGGTCTACAACGAAATGACGGGTATCTGCATTGGGAGGTTCTTTAGGAAGAACGACAGATGGTACTGGCAGTACCAATCTCGCAAACCTATACCGGCAACGGATGAACAGATTGCGCAACTGCAAAAAGAAGGAGATATGGTACGATAAGGGAAACGACTACGTTCATGGTTCTTTCTATCAGCAGGCATGGAAACACATCAGGCATTCGTAACACATTCTATGTATGGAAAGGACACTGGTCTCACGAGTAAAGAATAAAGCACCATCAAAAGATGGTGCTTTTTATTGACTTATTGTATTTTGTATTGCATACTATTCTCGTTGTTTGATAACAAAAAATCGGTAAGCCAAGCGATAGCCCTGACGCTTCAGTCGGGGAGGAAAGTCCGGACACTTACCGAGCATATAACTTGTTATGTGCTCGGTTAAAAAGGTAGCGGGTAACGCCCGTCGTCCGTAAGGATAGAGGTGCGAACAGAGACGTCTTGTTTTGCAAGAAACAAGACACCCCTTGGGGTGAGTCCTGATGGAAACATCAGGGGTGAAACGGCTAAACCCTTACCCGGGTGCAAGGTCGTGCTCTGACGTTTCAGTCAGAGAGTGCCGCATTGAGCCTGAGAGTAATTGATGGCCCAGATGAATTATCGCATAAACAGAATCCGGCTTATGGCTTACCGGTTTTTTGTTTTAGACATACCACACTATCTGATATACTGAAAATATGCCGGCCAAGAAAATAAGTGTAGATAACGCAAAGAAAGAAAAATTATTCTACTTTGTTGCAAATGTAGTAGTATATCGTGAGCGTGACGGAAGATGCTTGATCTTGAGACGAGATGAACGAGAAAAAGTACATCCGGGTAGATATGCCGTGCCTGGCGGAAAGCTTGAGTGGGCTGATATGGATATTACAAAGCCGACGCGCATCAATGGAGACGTGCTTGATTTTGAAAATGCTGTTGAAGGTTTGCTCAAACGTGAGGTTTTGGAAGAAGCTGGAATAGAAATAGAAGATAATTTTAAATATCTAAACAGTGTTGCTTTTGTGCGCCCGGATGAGACGCCTGTAGTGCTGGTAAAGTTTGCGGCCAAATATAAAAGCGGGGATGTTAAGCCGGAAAAAGGAGCTTTCACTGACTACGTATGGGTTAATAGCGAAGAGGTAGGGAAGTATGAATGTATAGACGGTATTGAGGAAGAAATAATAAAAACCATTCAGCTATTTTCATAATACAATGAGACAGGTAACGCTATGTTTATTACTAACTGAAGATAAGATATTGCTCGCCATGAAGAAGCGCGGATTTGGAGAAGGGAAGTGGAATGGTGTAGGTGGTAAGGTGCAAGATGGAGAGTCTATTGAAGAGGCCGCACTTCGTGAGATGGAAGAAGAAATTGGTGTTCGCGCAAAATCTCATCAACTGGACAAGATAGGTAGTATTAAGTTCTTTTTTGAAAAGAAACCTGACTGGAATCAGGAGATGCATGTGTTTATTATTCGTGAATGGGAAGGAGAGCCGCAGGAATCGGAAGAAATGAAGCCACAATGGTTTGGACATCAGGAAATTCCTTTTAAAGATATGTGGGTTGATGATCAATACTGGATGCCGCGCGCTTTGAGAGGTGAACATTTTGAGGCAGAATTTTATTTCAAAGAGGATGGTGATGAGTTAGAAAAGTGGGAGATAAGGAACGTTTTTTCTTGAGAAATTGCAGTTAGTGTATATGAATGAGGTTACTGGCTTGTTTTTATTTATTGATTATTGTACAGTAATGTAAGTTCTTTTTAAATAACATAGGGGATGCATTATGTATATTATCGGTGATTTCTGGTGGGTATGGTTGATACTGGCAATGGTTTTCACAGTGTACCTATTCGTCAATTTGGTGTTTAGCTTAGCGTTAGGGGGATGTGTTGATGCTATCTCTATTGCAAACATGAAACTGCACTGGTACCAGAGCATGTTCTTGGGGGTGTGGAAACTCCTTGCCACCTTGGCTCTTAGTGCCGTGTTTTTAATTTTACTTACAGTATCAATAATCATCAATATTATTCTATAATTATACTAACACCCTGCGGCCGCTTATCCTGCGGCCGCTTTTATTAAGAAAAAACGGCAGATATATATCTGCCGTGTTGCGTCGCACTGGTAGGATTCGAACCCACATTCCCAGCTGAGCAGGCTGGAGTCTTACCGTTTAGACAGACAGTACGTTATGGTGTTAATGAACAGTAGGGGAATGATAATTAGTTTATGTAACACTGTCAAGTTTATTTGTCTTGACTGGATAGGTATACGCACGTTATTGTTTAATCAGTACGTTTTTAAAAGGGGGTAATTATGTTAATAACAGGAAAAAACTACCTATGGCTCAAAGAGCATGCATATTTTGCGGAAGACAATACGTGGCGATGCTGTTTAACCGAAGCGTCGATACGATATCAGTTGATCAGTCAATTGGTTGAGTTTTCTGGAGGCAGTGAGCTGAAAGTGGTTATAAGCCTTTACTGTTCCAGTTGCACGCCAATCTGTGACTTACCGCATTTCGGCGATCCTGTTAAAGCTGTGGAGTTAATACGCGCTGCGCTTTCCTCAGTTGCGACGGGATTTCCCAATTCATAAAACGGACGAAGCATTTCGTCCGTTTTTTTATGTAAGATATCCAACTTCCTTCAACCAGTGCTCGTTTTCCCATTCCCACAGTTTCTTGGCGCTCAAAAAACCCTCAAAATCTTGCTGCCAATTAGGGAACTCTTGTATCTCTATGTCTCCAACAGTATCTAACCATACGTGTTTACAAGTGCGCTGAAACGTATTATTCCACTCAATCTTTATTTTTTTTCTTCCACCCTTAGTACGTAATCGTGCGCCGCATAGCTCACATAGTCTATGCTGGTCAATGCGCAGAATCCAGTGTGTCTGTATATCATCCAGTTCGTCTTTTAGTGTCGCGGTATAGGCAGCAATCTGCAAGCTGAAGTCGCGATAGATTCCCTGTGACGTTTTGATATCGAGTACACCGAGTTTTCCATCAATACGTGCGAGTGCGTCTATGGTACCTGCGTACCGATGCTTTTTATTTATCACGCGCCGTTCAATGTATTCCGGATCTACATTGATATCTTTACCGGAAATAAACTCACGGAAGGCTTTAATGGATGGAGCAATGTCTTCATCTATCTTGGGTTGTTTACCAACGAAGATTGCTTGGACCGCTTCATGTATGCGTGTGCCTTCATCTGCAGAGATTTTTTTAATACGCTCACCCTCGGCATAGTTGCGGAGGCTCGCATAGAAATAGTAAAGAGCCGGTTTTGCTTTAATATCGACGATTGAACTAACGCGTGGATACCAGGTATCAGTATCTATATCGTACCCACACTTTTCTTTAAATTGATCTACATTTGTATAACCCAACATTGCACCAATAATACCAGAACATTCCCCTCATTTATAGCTTATATAGTAGGGGAGGGGTATGAATACTTACCTCTGTAATGTGCTCTATTTCGCCCCCTGTGCCGTCTTTTATAGGAATATGTGTACAATACCTCAGTTGGAATATATAGTACCATACAGGCGCATTTTTAACGGCTTTCATCAATACCCTTTTAAAGGGGAAGTGGTGATGATTTACTCTATGTTCTGTCGTATAATATATCTTTTGCGACAGTATATATATTCTATATAGGCCACCCCCATGATTACCGTTATTTCTATAAATAAAAGCCCGAGGTTGTTTACCGGGCTATTATATATTGTGTAGCGTTAGCTACTATGGTCTTTTATTCTGGGAAACCTTTCAATGCTTACGTCTTTTAGTTAAGTTCTATCAGAAACATCACAATCAGTACTACCATGATAAGTGCTACTGATGCCAGAGCTACTCTAGCTTCCCGATTACTCACCGAGAAATGCTTTTGACCTACCTCTTCTTCCATATTTATTTTCTCCTTTATGTATTGTGTTTATACTTTATGTGCTGGGTACAGAGTAACATCTATTTGTATTTTGTCAATCAGTATGGTGTAACTTCCATTCTCCCTCTACATACTTGGCTACCGAGTGTCCACCAACTGCGGTACCGTCCTTATCAAAAAAAGTGACGTGAATAGCAGTATCTGAAGCCTGTCCTTCCGGATATCTTCCTTTTCTCATGTATGCGTACTCAGTATTTCCATCTTCTCCGGGAACAATGATTTCCCGCAAATAAAGACCTTGTTCGTCTTCAAGTTCCCGTCCATTCTCGTACTTTTCCTCTCCGAGTAATTGTTCAAAAACCGACTGCACTTCCTCTGGTGTTGGAATAGACTCAGGACCTTCTTCAAAAGTATTTGGTAATCCTTCGTGCATTTTCAGATTATACCACAAGTTTTACATCTTACTAAAATTCTAAAAATAATTTTTAGAATAGTGTCAAGTTTTCCATTTACTATCCCAGGCAGCAGAGATTATGTTTTTAACACCTTCTGGTTCCTTTGTGTATATGAAGAGAATTTGACGGGCATTTGTGCCTCGTACGGTAACGCGCCATCCGGCCGGAACGGGGATGAATTTAATGCGTCGTGAACTGACGCGAATACTTGCTATCTCCCCTATTACAATCTTGCTCACTTCGTGAAGTTTTTTGGCTTTTTCAACAATAAACCTCGCTTCGGTGATGAGCGAGGTATGACTGGAAGTTACCTTTTTCAAAGCGCTGATGCTACTTGTCTAATGAGGTCTAAGATGATCTCAATGGTATTAATAGCAACACTGAAGAGTGCTTGCCCCAACTCCCCTATCTGCATTCCCGTTACGTTCTCAAGGAAAAGAGCGAACTGGGTCCATATATTGCTGAATATCTTGAAGAGTTGTCCTCCAACCTCCATGAG
>JADFRL010000027.1 GCA_022561335.1 Patescibacteria group bacterium | reverse complement strand
ATATGAGCTTTCTTGGAAAAGAGAGCGGTCCCAAAGCAGGGTGGTTTCTTTCTGTACTTGATAGAAAATTTTTAATAGAAAGGCTTCAGAAAGTCAGTACATAAATATTTAAAGTAATAAGTAATTGTGGGTTTTGATCCGCCAAGAGGCGGTTTTTTTGATGTGTGCCTCTGAAAGTGACATGGGTGTCTTTTAAGTTTGTGATTTTAGCCTCCCTAACATGATGTGGGAATCTGTGGATAAGTGTGATAGGATAGTGGGACTAAGTGTTATATATTATGAATGTAGTGGGAAATAGTGGGAAATTAAGCAGTGGACTATGCTTTTAGGTGAATATCTCCACACACTCGATACCAAAAAGCGTATCTCACTGCCAGTGAAGTTCCGCAAGGAGGTAGGGAAAAAAGTCGTTATTACCAAAGGACTCGATAACTGCCTCTTTGTGTACTCACTTAAGTCATGGGGAAAGATTTCAGCGAAACTCGAGGGTCTCTCAATAGGTCAAGCTGACCAGAGAGGGATTAATCGTTTCTGGCTTTCAGGTGCCGTTGAAGTTGATGTAGATTCGATTGGGAGGATTCTCATACCGGATTTTCTCAAAGATTTTGCCAATCTCAAAAACAGGGTTGTCATCACGGGTGTAAATGACCGCATTGAGGTCTGGAATGAACGTCTGTGGAATGAATACAAACGTCGTATTGAAAAGCAGGCTGATGTGATGGCAGAAAAACTCGGAGACCTGGGTGTTCTATGACTATGACCCACACCAGTGTTCTTTTACAGGAACTCATAACAAACCTTGAAATAAAACCGGAAGATTTTGTCGTCGATGCGACGATTAACGGTGGGGGAGTAAGTGAGGCCATAACAGTCTTGTTAAACAAACAAGGAACACTTATAGGCATTGATCTTGACGAGGATGCTCTTAAGGAGGCGCAAAGCAGGCTTTCAAATGCGTCCTGCCGAGTGATTCTTGTAGAGGGAAACTATCGGAACCTGAATCAAATTCTTTCTGATAATCATATCGCCAATATACATCGTATTTTCTTTGATTTAGGGCTTTCCTCAAGGCAACTCGGGGAATCCGGCAGGGGATTTAGCTTCAAGCGGGATGAGCCGCTTCTCATGACATTTACAAAGCATCCTGGAGAGGACCAGCTTACCGCCTCAACCATCGTGAATGATTGGAGCGAGGAGCATATTGCAGATATTTTATTAGGGTATGGCGAAGAAAAAAATGCTCTTCGCATTGCAAGGGAGATTGTCAGACGCCGCAAACTAGAGCCTATAACTACCACACTAGAGCTTGTTGCGGCTATAAAAGAAGCGACACCCCTTTCGTATCAGAGAAAGAAGATTCACTGCGCGACTAAAGTATTCCAGGCGCTCCGAATCACGGTCAACGATGAAATTGAAGGACTGCGCGAAGCGCTTCACACTGCATATAATCGACTAACGGTTAATGGAAGGATTGGGGTCATTTCATTCCACAGTATCGAGGATAGGATAGTCAAACGCGCATTTAAAAACTGGAGTGAGCAGAATATGGGAATCGTACATACAAAAAAACCAATAAGGCCCACTGAAGAAGAAGTGCAAAATAATCCTCGATCGAGAAGCGCCAAACTGCGTATTTTTGAAAAGACTACTGCTTGTTAAGCTGCCGAGCACAGTACATTATTATGAAACGAAGATCCAAAACAACTGCCTGCGTACTGAAAAGAAGAACTTTTTGGATTTTTATTAGTGTAATTGTTTTGCTTATTGGACTGTACGGTTACTTTGTAAGCAAATCGATCGTCAATGTAATTATTCGGGAAGAGATAGAACAGGATTTGGCAAAGGTCAATGCACATATAAGTGATCTTGAGTATGATTACATTAAGAAAAAAAATACCATTAACTTGAAATTAGCCTATGAATTGGGACTCCGGGACGTGAGAAATAAGAAATTTATTACGCGGGGATCTCTTCTTGGCAGACAGCTTACAGTAAGTGATGAAATCTAACCTTGTCGTAAGGATAAGGTGGATATCAGTTTTCGTTGTGCTGTTTGCCACTCTTCTCGTGGTACGATTGTACGTCATTCAAATTGTGCACGGTGAGGCATTTAGTATACGAGCAGATCGTCAATATATTCGTCCGAGTCAGGACCTCTTCGATAGGGGGTCTATTTTTTTTGAAGACAAAGATGGAAGATTGATATCCGCCGCAACCCTCAAGATGGGATTTACGATCGCTATAAATCCAAGTGTGCTTGAGAACCCGGAAGACGCCTATGAAAAAATATCTCCTCTCATCGAGCTTGAAAAAGAGGCCTTTTTCTTGCGTGCAGGTAAAAAAGAAGATCCCTATGAAGTAATCGCTGAGCGTGTTGAACCCGAAGTGGCGCGTAGGGTTTCTGACCTTAATACAGCGGGTGTGGGTGTGTATAAAGACAGATGGCGTTTCTATCCGGGGGGCACGTTAGGGGCGCAGACTATAGGGTTTGTAGCTTTCAATAGAGAGGATTTATTGGCTGGGGTATATGGAATTGAGCGTTATTACAATGATATTCTAGAGCGTGATGCAGGTGATGTTTATGTAAATTTCTTTGCTGAAATTTTTACAAACCTCAATAAAACGATTTTTGAGCGTTCGAAGCAGCGTGCCGGAGACATCGTGACATCAATAGAGCCGTCAGTGCAGCTGTTTCTTGAAGATAAATTGTTCTCGATTCAAGAGACATGGAATTCCAAACTTACAGCGGGAGTTATCATCAATCCTCAAAACGGAGAAATTTATGCCATGGGGGCCTATCCCGCGTTTGATCTAAATAATTTTCAAATAGAGGAAAACGTATCGATATATTCCAATCCGTCGGTTGAAAATGTGTATGAGATGGGATCCATCATAAAACCGCTTACGATTTCTGCGGGGCTCGATAGCGGTGCCATCACGGCCACGACGACGTACTATGATAGGGGCTTTGTGGAGCTCGACGGTTATACTATTTCGAATTTTGACGGCAAGGGGCGAGGCCGTGTAGATATACAGCAAGTTCTGAGCCAGTCTCTCAACACGGGTGCATCATTTGTTGTCTCTCAAATGGGGAATGATGTATTTGCAGATTATATGAAGCGCTTCGGAATCGGTGAAGAAACGGGCATCGATCTTCCCAATGAAAGCGCAGGACTTGTCAGTAACTTAGATAGTCCTCGCGATATTGAGTATGCAACGGCATCTTTTGGACAGGGAATCGCCATGACACCTATTGCGACCATTCGAGCCATGTCGGTTCTTGCGAATGGCGGTGTGCTCATAACGCCGCATGTCGCAACGAAGATAAAATATCGCAGTGGTCTTTCAAGATCTGTAAGTTTTAATGACGGTGAACGTGTGTTAAAAAAAAGTACTTCTGAGGAAATAACACGAATGCTTGTGAAGGTGGTTGATGAGGCTCTCTTGGGGGGTACGGTAAAGTTTGACCGTTATAGTGTTGCGGCGAAGACAGGAACAGCACAGATTGCATATGTAGAAAAGAGAGGGTACTATGACGACAGGTTTTTTCATTCATTCTTTGGTTATTTCCCCGCTTATGATCCACAGTTTCTTATCTTTCTATACACCGTCGAGCCAAAGGAAGTGCGCTACGCCTCGCAAACTCTCACGCGCCCCTTTATTGACATGGTTCAATTTCTTATCAACTATTACGAGATACCTCCCGATAGGTAGTAGTTCAAGTTATGTATGAAGCAATTCTTTAAACGTTTGGTAGTTTTTGTTATTCAATATGAGGCTAAGCTGGTGCTCGCAAAGTATAAGCCAAAAATTGTCGTAGTAGTTGGAAGTGTCGGCAAGACCATTACAAAGGATGCCGTATATGCAGTACTCTCATCGTCCTTTTTTGTACGTAAGAGTGAAAAGAGCTATAACAGCGAAACAGGTATTCCCCTTGCTATTTTGGGATGTCCAAGCGGCTGGTCCAACCCTTTTTTATGGGTCAAAAATATTTTTGATGGGCTCGTGCTGATAGTACTTAAAAATCAGTATCCTCAGTGGCTTGTTCTTGAGATTGGAGCTGATAGACCGGGGGATATCAAGGCGATATCTCAGTGGATAAAACCGGATATAGTTATTGTGACTCGGTTCCCGGATGTGCCGGTGCATGTTGAGTTTTTTGATTCTGCCGAGGCGTTGTTTGAAGAGAAGACAAGCATTATTTCTTCACTTGTCCGAGGTGGAATATTAATTGTAAATGGTGATGATGAAAAAGTTGTAGGATTGATAAGAACACATGAGCAAGTGACTTCGTTTACATACGGATTTGACAAAAGTAATAACTTTGTTGCATCACACTATGGTATTTCTTATAAAAACAATATACCGACAGGCCTTCATTTTAAAATGAACCGAGAGGGCAGTAGCGTGCCAATTGAGCTTAAAGGAGTAGTTGGTCTCCAACATGTTTATGCCGCACTTGCAGGAATTGTTGTGGGGGCATCTCAGGGAGTGAATATGATTGTCATGGGGGAGTCTTTTGCAAACCACGTCTCACCTCCGGGTAGAATGAGAATACTTGCTGGAATTAAGGGAACAACAATTATAGATGACAGTTACAATTCTTCTCCTGTCGCAGTGGATGAGGCACTATCTCTCATGGGGCAGATTAAGAGTGCTGGTAAAAAGATTGTGGTGCTCGGCGATATGCTTGAGCTGGGGAAGTATTCAATAGATGAACATAAACGGGCGGGAAAGGCCGCCGCCGCTGTGTGTGATTTTTTTGTAACGATAGGATTTCGGGCGCGTCACATGGCAGAGGGGGCACTTGTCGGAGGGTTGAGTGAAAAGAATATTTTACAGTACGAAAATGCTCAGAGGGCCGGCAAAGAGCTTGAAGTTAAGCTTTCCGAGGGGGATATAATTTTGATGAAGGGTTCGCAAGGTGTACGAGTCGAAAAAACAGTAGAAGAGATCATGGCGCATCCCGAGCAGAAACGTGAGCTCTTAGTGCGGCAGGACAGAGCGTGGTTAAGGCGATAATTTCCAATCTCAAAAAACAGTGGTATAATTTAAAAAATCAGCATGGCTGGTTTTTCTTGTGTTCAAGAGATGAATCTATAATGAGCTCATTCTCCACACGAATTCACGGCCCTATCGTCTAACGGTTAGGACGTAAGCTTCTCAAGCTTAAAATCCGGGTTCGATTCCCGGTAGGGTCATACCTAAACATAAAACTACCCTCATGTAGAGGGTAGTTTTATGTTTTGGCAAGTGCTCTTGCCAGGGGAATCGAACTGGGTTCGCCCGCTTACAGCGGCTGTTCAGGTTGTCGATATTTTTCCTCGATAAACTCGAAAAATATCAGGCAACCTCTTGCGAAAGCCTCCCAGGCTTTCTCACCCCGTAGGGTCATAGTGATTTTAGTGACTTGTGACCATGTAGATTATGCACGCGAAGCGTTCAATTCAACGGCTCAACGCGTTGAGCCGTTGAAAAACCGATGAAAAGTAATCCCATTGTTTTTCATTCCAAGACCCTTAAGGGTCACCCATAGAAATTAGACCACACTAAATTAAAAAATAACGTGACTGACCCCATTTTCCCCACCGAAAGCCAAACTTACATCACAGCTAAGGGTTATGTTGAAAATGTGCTCAAGGCACCCTCAACGGCTGATTTTCCAACTCTGGGCACCGTCAATAAGCGTGAGGGGGAGGATAGATATATCGTCTATGGCTATGTTGACTCCCAAAACAGTTTTGGAGCTATGATTCGATCCGACTGGGAAGTGCACCTAAAATATCTCGGGGGTGACTGGGTAAAAGATAGTAGCTGGGAACTTGAGTATATAGACGTTCAGTAGCTGGTTCTTTTTTTCATGACAAAACATGACATTTTTTGACACTACTTAGCGATAGTGATATTGTCTCTGCATGACAGACGACAAACTTTTGACTATCGACGAGGTGGCAGTAATCCTTCGTGTAAGTACGCGGACAGTTATTCGTTATATCGAAGCCGGTCGCCTTAAGGCGTCTAAAATTGGTGTATGGCGTATCAAAGAGTCCGATCTAAACCATTTTCTTGAGGAAACAAGTAATGTTGCTCATAAGCGTAAGAAATAAAATGAAAAAGATTGCAGAAAAAATAATGAAAGTTTTTAAATCAAAAGAAGATCGGGTTGAAGATCCTGGTTTTAGATTGCTTCCAGATAAACCAATTGAGCCAGACAAACAAGAAGACATTCGCTTCGGTCACAAAGAAATAACAAACACAATCTTTAAACTTATAAAACATACTAACCCTCCTCTGACAATTGGTTTGTATGGTAATTGGGGTACGGGTAAAACTACAATAGCTAGGTCTGTTGAAAAACTAGTAAAACAAGCTGGAGATAAGACACTTTATTTTGATGTGTGGAAGTATGAACAAGATTCTTTAAGGAGGCAATTCCTTATCGAGCTTGATAGGAAGGTTTTTGACGGTCGTCTGAAGTACGAAGAGGTATTAAATCAATCACTT
>JADFRL010000026.1 GCA_022561335.1 Patescibacteria group bacterium | reverse complement strand
TAATCTTATAAGCAGCCTTCTCGTCCTTGGTGTAATTTGCCTTTATGTGCAGTGGGGACTGTATGTCGGCAAGTTTCCCTACGCTCCATGGAAGGTCATCGTGACGTGGGTTGTTACGATGGTCCCCTTGGCTATCATAATCTTGGGAACCTTCTTCGGCATAACAAGGGTTGGAAACCCACTTCTGCTTTTTACTGTTCTTCTAAATATGGTGTCAATGGCAGCTGCCTTGAACACTTTTTGGAAAAACAGATAAGCCACCGCCCCAAAGGACCAAATCCTTTCGGAGGCGGTCTTTTGTTTTTTTACACAACCCCCAACTCCCCTATTTCATTTCGTATTGTTATCCAATCAAGAGTTCTGAACGCGTCTAGTGCGCGGAGCTTGACTATTATGATATACTAGTGCATAATTCATTCAGTCTTGAATGCCGCAATCGGCGAGGGGTGAACTTTATCATGCCAGTAATCGGACAAGCATATCGTTTCGTACCACCCATGCAAGCGGCAGGTTTCCAAGGAATTGGAGAATCAACAAGAAAAACTCCGGACCTGTTGTTTGAAAGCGGGATCTGCATCCAGATCAGTGAGGGCGTGACCGCATTCCGAGGTTTTTCTGGTGAAGAGAAATACACATTCTTTGCCCTACCAGGACCCAATGCTCCCAGGCTAATCCCCATTGTTGAAGCAGGAACGTCAAAACCATACCTGAGGTTGGTCAAGTAACGTCGGTAGGACCCAGCAACCCAAACCGTCCACAACGAAAGCCGTTGGAGGGCGGTTTCTTTCTATACAACCCCCAACTCCCTATTAAATAACCATTTCTACCTCAATCTCTACTCTTTTGTATCTACAACGCCACGGGGTTGGAGGGTAGAGAGGTTCGAGCGTCGTCCACCCAGCGGAGCCATTTTTGAGCCTTATTTTATAACACTTTTTTTGATAACCCAGATAGGATTCAGAACTTTTGGTATACTTTGGAGAATAAGATGGAATCACAGAAAGAAACAACTCTCAAAAAATCACCTCCCCGTAAAATTATAATCCTAAAATCTGGAAGATATAGTAACGGATGTTTGTGGTTTGACTATTCTGTAAATCTTGGTAACTGGATCAGTCTTTACCTCTCTCGTAAAACAAGAGCCTATGTTCACGGCTTTCAGTCAGGTATAGGAGCTGTTTTAAGAAAACCTTTTTATTCGGCACTATATATTTCAATATTAGATTACCGAATAGGGTCTTCTGTTGACGAACATCGCGATGGTGGCATTGATGATAATCGTATGAAGCTACTTTTGGGCTTTAATGCAAACATTATTCTTAAAAAAGCAGATGTTGGGGGCAAATTTATTTGCCCACAAGCTTTCGTAAATACTTCCCGAATTAAGATATTTAATGGAGATAAATACCAACACAGCGTAACTACAATAGAAAAAGGGAGGCGAGTTGTCCTTGTATTCAAGTTCAGCTTAGCAAAGTTAATAAAAACGAATAAACATATTGAACATTTACCATTGTCCTCTTAAAAGTTAACGTTTTATACAAACCCAAACGGCAATTCTGCTAACTCTAACCTAATTCTTCCCCACTCAAGGGTTCTGAACTTGTCCAATATGGGGAGCTAGAGAAAGCTGAACCCTAGTGCACAGCACTGGGTTTTAACTTTTTTTCCCTGAAGAAGAACTCAAACGACGGGAGCGGTATACAAGATGAACTCCTGCCAGCGTCAAGTGAAACGCGGCAGGCAGGAAGCAAGAGCTTGCCGCCGGATAATGGAATAATAATGTATAATGGTACCCGTCCCTATCATCCATTCCGCATTATCCGTCCCCATATCCCACATACCCCAACGTCCCCATGTCCCTATTATCCCATTATCCGCAGCCGGGAAAATGACCCCATTCAGGGTGTTTTCTTAGTATAGTGATGCACTTGCAAAACAAGTTCTTTTCAGCAATCTACGGAACAGTTGGACTAAAATGAAATAAATATACTGTGGTAATGTACTATACAGTAAGGGAGTTAAGCCCCCGCATTTTATATATCCATACATTTTTATGAAAGATGCCTATACAAAAATAAAAACACTTGTGCTGGCACATAAGATAATTTCATCCATAGTAATTCTCGCTGTACTACTTGTCATATTTAATATCGGTGATGACAATGAAGAAGGAGTGACCACATACGTGCCCTGGCGTGTCTCCTTGGGTACACTTGAAACGAGTGTTTCAGGCACCGGACAAGTCGTTGCGAGCACTCAATTAGATCTCAAAACCAAAGCAAGCGGAGATGTGATCTATATTGGTGTGTTATCTGGAGATGAAGTATATCAAGGACAACTGCTCATTCAACTGGACGCGAGTGATGCACAAAAAGCCGTGCGTGATGCAGAGGTAAACCTGGAAAGTGCCGAACTTGCTCTGCAAAAACTACTTCAACCCGCAACAGAACTCATGCTCCTGCAGGCAAGTAACGATTTAGAGCAGGCAAAAGAAGCAAAGAATAACGCAGAGGATTCTTTAGAAAAATCATATGAGGAAGGCTTCAATACTGTCTCAAATGCTTTTCTTGACTTGCCGACAATTATGGCAGGACTTGAGGGAATTCTTTTTGACAATTCTATTAACTCGCTTCAGGATAATATTTCAGCGTATCAAAATGCCGTTGATCAATATGTCGATGAGATTGACGCCATGAAAGAGGGCGTGAAGAAGACTTACCAGACTGCTCGTGCTTCGTACAATGTAACATTTTCTCTTTATAATTCACTAAGCCGCTTTTCAAGCAATGAAGAAATTATATATTTAATCGAAGAGACATATCTCACAGCACAACTTATAGCCGAAGCAGTAAAAACAACCAACAATTATATAGACTTTGTTGAAGACGTGTTAATACAAGAAAATCAGACAGTATTCTCGCAGACCGCAGGGCATCAGTTAAGTTTAGATACCTATACTAACGATTCGAACAACCATCTCATTAGCCTTCTGAATATTCAAAACGCTATAAGTAACGCTCAGGAAACTATTACGAATTCGGAGCGAACGATCGCCGAAGAGAAAATATCACTAAAAGACTTAGAGGCAGGAACAGACACAATCGATCTTGAATCACAAAAATTAATAATAAAACAACGTCAGAACTCGCTTCAAGATGCTAAAGAAAACCTTGCTGATTATTCTGTATACGCACCGATAAGCGGTGTCATGGCTTTGCTTGACGTGTTCCGTGGCGAATCACTCTCATCTGGAGCGTCCATTGGAGTTCTTATTACAAAACAACAGATCGCAGAAATTACACTTAACGAAGTGGACGTTGCGTTTCTGAAGTCAGGTCAAAACGCAACACTTAATTTTGATGCAGTGGAAGATTTGGAAATAGAAGGAGAAGTTATAGAAGTCGATGTCGTTGGTGCCGTTAATCAGGGAGTTGTAAGCTATGGAGTAAAAATAGGATTTGATACTAGTGACACACGTATCAAATCAGGCATGAGTGTGAGCGCTACAATCATAACCAATGTAAAAGAGAATGTGCTTCTCGTTTCCAACAGTGCAATTAAAATAGATGGTACTAGGTCATATGTTGAAGTACTTGAGAATGTAGACCTGCCAGATGAACGTTCAGGAAGGGGTGAACCAGAAGAAGAAAGGGTAGAACGTCAGGCTGAATTTCAAAATATGAGTGAAGAAGAGCGTGAAGAAAGGCGTGTGCAATTTGGTGGCCAAGGAGATGGGACTGGAGGTAGATTTGCAAACATAACCGAAGGAGAAAGACAAGCAATACGAGAGAGGTTTCAGAATGGAGAAGGAGTATCACCTCAGAGTGGTAGCAGCCGAGACCCTTCACAGAGACCAATAGGTATAGCAGGAGAGCCTGTGCAAAAAAATATAGTAACCGGATTGTCTAACGATTTATTTACGGAAGTTGTAAGCGGGCTGAATGAAGGTGATATAGTGGTAATACAAACAATTATGAGTACCCCTTCATACGGCTCAGAAGGAGTGACAAACAGTATTCTTCCTACCGGGCGTGGATTTGGTGGAGGCAGGCGTTAGTACCCATCTCAAAAATAACCGCTAAAAAAGACACCGTACTATGGATAATTTAAAAAAACCAAAACAGTATTGCTTTTGTGCGCTTCGCGCACACGCTTGGTTGCTAAAACATCCATATTTCTACTCGAAGTCCTTATCGGTCGTCACCCTATCTCGATATGACTCTTTCCTCTGCGGATTACTTGTAACAAAATATGGACGTTTTATCTAACCCTTATTCTTGAGATGGGTTCTAGAGATATGATTGAAATTAAGAATGTTTCAAAAGTATATAAAGTGGGAGAAATAGAAACGCGAGCCCTCAATGGCGTTTCATTTAATATTAGCGAGGGAGACTTTGTGGCCATCATGGGTCCATCTGGATCTGGAAAATCAACACTCATGCACATTCTTGGAGCATTGGATACACCAACATCCGGTACTTATACTCTAAACGGCAAAGATGTATCAAACTTAAATGATGACGAGCTTGCAGACATTCGATCAGAAAAGATCGGATTTGTGTTTCAAGCATTCAATCTTCTTCCGAGGACTACCGTTTTTAGAAACACCATGCTGCCTCTCATGTACAGCGGTATTGATGAAGAAACTCGGGAAAAAAAAACTGAGGAAGCTCTCCTCTCCGTGGGACTGGAAAAAGAACTGTGGCAGAATCACTCAAACGAAATATCCGGCGGCCAAAAGCAACGCGTTGCGATAGCCCGAGCTCTGGTAAATAACCCCACCATAATTTTAGCTGATGAACCTACCGGTAATTTAGATACGAAAACTGGACAATTAGTTCTCAATACATTTAAAAAACTAAATAGAGAAAAAGGTCACACTGTTATCTTAATTACACATGAAGATGAGGTCGCGAGGCACGCTAATAGAATTATTTCCATTCGTGATGGCAAAATAGAAGGTGACAAAATTGTAAAAGTGTAATGATATGAAATTAGCTGATTTACTACATGAAGTATACACAGCAATAACGGTAAATAAAGTGCGTTCAAGCCTGACGATCCTTGGTATTGTCATTGGTATCGGCTCGGTTATTTCAATGATCGCTCTTGGGCAGGGGGCTCAAACGTCAATTGAGGACCGTATTCAATCTATTGGTTCAAATTTACTTACCATTCGCCCCGGCGCTCAAAGTGGTTTTGGAGCAGGTGGTGTCCGTGGCGGTGCAGGGTCGGCAGATACTCTTTCCAGTAGTGATGTAGAAGTGATACGACAAAACGTAGAGGGTATTGCAGGAATTGCTCCAGAGGTTTCAAGCAGGTATCAGGTGGTAGCACGAGGCTCAAATACAAACACAACAGTACTTGGAACAAGTCCCCAGTACGTGAGTGTTCGCAACATCGACATAGCGCACGGTACATTTTTAAGTGAGATCAATATACGAAACTTTTCAAAAGTTGCCGTACTGGGCTCTGCTGTGAGTAGTGATTTATTTGGAGAAGCTTCAAATCCTGTCGGCCAAAAAATTAGAATCAATGGCAGTAACTACACAATCATTGGAATTACAACAGAGAAAGGAGGCAGTTCGTTTGGTAGTTCTGACGATACGATTTACATACCGATCTCTACCGCACAGCGGTTTTTAACGGGGAGCGACTCTGTGAACACCATTAACGTGAGTGTTGCTGATGATTATGATATGACTCTTGTAGAAGAAAATATTACATCGGTGCTTCTTATTGAACATGGTATCAATGATCCTGCAGAAATTGATTTTAATATTTTTAACCAGGGAGACATTGTAGAGACTGCATCCTCTATCACACAAACGTTTACTGTTCTTTTAGGGGCAGTTGCCGGAATCTCGCTTGTCGTAGGCGGTATAGGTATTATGAATATGATGCTTACGAATGTGACCGAAAGAACACGAGAAATAGGGCTGCGTAAGGCTCTTGGCGCCAAACGCCGCGATATAAATCTTCAATTTTTACTCGAATCAATCGCCCTCACTCTTATTGGAGGTGTGCTTGGCATAGCTTTAGGACTAGGGATATCTTACCTAGCTAATAATATATTTGGTATTGCCGCCGAGGTATCGACTTTTTCAGTCATTCTTGCATTTGGTGTCTCAGCCGCTATTGGCATTATATTTGGGTATTATCCAGCACGCACTGCATCAAAACTCAACCCCATAGACGCACTACGTTACGAATAGCCATACTCTATTCTCATTATATTTCCAAGGTCGTTTACTTAAGGCACTCCATGAGTTTGAATCCCGTCAACTACAAGCAGTACTTTCATTTTCTGACTACGTTTTATTCAAAGAAAATTAGGTCGTCACTCGGTGGAGCAGATACAAAAAGCACCCCACTTGCGGTATATTCTTCCTATTACTCTTAAACGTATAAATACTGTAAAAACCCTTAAATGCGACCTGTGCGATCATGAGGCTCAAGGTGAAACCTTCGAAGAATGGATGAAAGCACTTATGCCTCATTACATGGAGGCCCACGCTGAAGTAATGAATGACGAAAGTAAGAACAAGGAGGACATGGAGATAGAGAAGAAAAAGTGGATGGCTGAAAATAAGGCAAGGTTTGAAGCTGCCTAAATAACATATAGCTAGACAATACTAAAAAGCAACCTAACTAAGTGGGTGTTTTTTATACAAAACAGGTTCGAACTTCGTCCGCCTCGGATCAACTCCGAGTCGAGACGGGTGAGCGCGTCCAGTACGGGGAGCTAGGTATTGACATATCCATTTGGATATGTTATTATTGCAGTGATTTCATCAAACGATGAAATTGGGCAGGAGCAGCCTGCCGTGCACATTCTAGTTCTAGACAGGAGGCCAAAATGAGTAGATATCGCCAAGCCCTCTATGTTTGCCTTGCTGGCGGGCCCATTATGATTGGCACAATGCTGATCAGCGGGAATTCGCTGTCAAAAAGTCTCATCGTCGGTTTCGTGACCATGATCATCGCCCTAGTGGGCATGCATCTAGGTCTCTGGATGAAAAGCACTGACCAGCTAACTGCAGCGCCAAACTCAGGCGAAACTTAAGTTTCCCCAGATTCCAGAGTCCGCGACAAGTCGCGGACTCACTTTTTTATACAAATCCCAACTCCCCTATTTCACTTTGTATTGTTATCCAGTCAAGAGCCCTGAACGCGTCAAGTGTGGGAAGCTGGAAATGACTTATAAAAAAATCAGTGATTATACTACAACCTGAATACTCTCAGCATAAAACTCATTCCAATAATTTTGAATACACGCCAATTCATACTGGTCTATCTCCAAAATAGAGGTTCTAATAAAGTCCAATGCGCGGAGCTAGGTATTGACTTTATATATATTAAATGATATAATAGCACTCAGACACTGACACAGGAGACGACTAGTGACTGGCAAACAGCAAGTAACAACACTTCATCGG
>JADFRL010000025.1 GCA_022561335.1 Patescibacteria group bacterium | reverse complement strand
CTAGTTATATCCGGCTGAAAAACTTTTTTCTTTCTAGAACGAACTCCAGATTCTATAACTTGAAATCCATCATTATGAATTGCAAATAAACCGAGTATTATTTCAGCAATCCTAATTCCCTTTTCTCTTGCCACAATACCGTTTTCTGCATCTACATCATTTTCAGGTTCAGTACAGGTATTGTCATTATCACTTACAAGAGTAACGTCGGCACACAACCATGCTTCGTTATTGTTGATATGAATAGAGATTGTATCTTCTCCGTAGTCTCCAGGCTTTATGTCACTGAAGTTAAAGAAGAGCTCTCCTGATTCATCAAGGTCAAAGGTCATTGACCATGTTGTACCGTCATGTGCTACACCGTTGTAATAACTAGTGTTATCGATACCGAGATCAATAGCACCAGCCGTAAAGGTGTTGCCGGTCGAGGTTTCTGTGTCTGAGAAGAATGCTCCTGTGGCACCTGCAATTATTGCGCCTGCAAAAACTATCATACTCAGACTAAGTAAAATCTTTTTCATATTTTAATGAATAAATTAGATTTAATTAATAAATAACTAATAAAATCACTGTATAGTACAGCGAAAAATTGCCATCGACCTCTGGTCTTTTCAATACGGGGAAGCTCTGTGTACGCCCAATCCACTGTAGAGAGTTACTCTGCGGTTTGCGGGGGGATACGCTGCCCGCTCGTGTTAAGACACTGTGCCTACCTTAGTACGTATCCTGAAAGAGTCAACTTTTAAGCCACCGATAAGGAAATAATTCGATACTTCTGTCTATGAACCGCCTGTCTTTTTCCACAGGAAGCTCCAGTAGAGGCGTTCTATGAGTACGCCTGCTCAAATACCTCTTACTTTAGGAATAGTGCCACGTGCTGGTCTCACACTATGTCCAGCTTTTCCCAAATTTATACACCGTTTTCCCACAAGCTTATACACAAAATGTACGGCTTTCCCGCCGTACATTTCGCTTAAATCTATTGACCTGAAGTTACTTCTATGCTTTAGCGTCCAAAAACTCCCCTTAATAAGCCCCCTAGTCCTCGTAAAAGACGTCCGAGAAAGTTTCCTCTTTCACCTGCCGTCGCCTCAATAGCTGCGGCAAGTGAATCATCTCCATCTATATCGTCCCCAGCTAACGTGTCATCGGGAACTTCCTCGACGAGGACGGTGTCAGGCGAGGCCTCTGGTCCTCCCCGGCCGACATTTGATGTATCGGGAAGCGGCTCTCCGCTTTGTCGGAGTGAATCAAGAAGAGTCCTAAACTGATCGACTTCGTCCTGCTGATTAGATGTCAGCGGGAATGGAAGCTGATTATTACAGTAGAGCTCATTGATCTTCCTTCGCGTCGTGAGGTACACATAACCCGTATCGTTATCAAGACCCCACGGGCTGAGTACGTCTCCTTGGTATTTATTCTGGAATGCTACAATTGCTGTAAAGGTTGCGTCATCATAGACTCCAGTAAGCTCAAGACTTTCTCCCTCAAAATCATTTAAGAATCGCTGTAGTTTAAGTACTTCCTCGGAGTTATTTTCCGCTCCAAATCGAATGAACTCAAAAAGATATTGGCTACATGCCTTTAAGCTTACTTGTGTTTGTGAAAGAAGTGCCGCAAGCTCATTTCCAATAGCTCTGGTGCCGTCTTCTGAAATGGGCCGAAAGTAGTGAAGTGCATCTAGATCAGCGCTCGTTACCAAAACTTGATGGGCCATTGTGAGCGTCTTGTCTTCAGTGGTTGAGAACGCGTAGTTAAGATTTTTATCACCCGTTCCAAAATTTAAGTTTCCTACGCTGACTGTTTGCTGTTCAGTATCGTACACAACTCGGCTCGTGGCCGGCTTGTTGGTGTCCCACGTAATAAGTGCGGAACCGGGAGATATAATTTGAATTTGTTCATTGATTATTTTCAAAGGATTTGATATAGGGCCGCCGCCGCCTCCGCCGCCAGCTGCAGGTGTTACACTGCTGCCGCCACCATCCCCGTCACCGTCACCATCCCCGTTACCGTCTTCTGGAGGGAAGCTTACTATAACACCACGCGTCACTTCGTCCGCCGCAGCATTTACAGTATCGGTTGCGTTATAGGTAATAATATAAGTCCCAACAGTATCAGGATCTACAATATCTCCTCCTATAACAAGTTTGCCAGTGATATCGCCATCTTCATCATCTGCTACGGTTGCCTCTGGGTCCACAAACAAATCACCTACCGTAAGTTCAATTGGATCGTCTCCGATGCGTGTAATTACCGGCTTTGAGTTTTCACTATCAATATTTGGATCGTATGAGCCAGGATTTTCCACGTCGCCGTCAGTGTGACATGCTGGGTCTGCCTCATCTATTTTTCCATCACCGTCATTGTCTTCGCCATCAGCACACTCTGTGAGAGGCGGAGGCGGGGTTATATCTTCGATGACATTTACCGTACGAATAACCACATCCGCAGCTACATTAGCTGTGTCAGTTGCGTTGTAGGTAACGATATAAGTACTGGTTGCGCTTGTGTCGACGATATCGCCGCCAATGACCAGCTTACCGGTAATATCGCCATCCTCTGGATCTTCAACAGTTGCGCCGTCTTCAGTATATGTTTCATTCAAATTAACAATGACGGTACTGCTGCCCACAAGCGTGATGACTGGCTTTTGATTCTCGTCTTTACACATAGGAACCTCTCCATAATTTGTAAAGAAGCTGTCATCTGCGGTTGTTACCGTCGTCCAGAAGTATGATTTTGTGTCTTCACCCTCTACAAGCCAAAATTCATCATTGCCCGCGCTAAAGCTCATACTGCCGTCGGTAGGCCTCTCATACTTGTTATTGTCGCTTGTATCGTTGGTCTGACTTTCTACGGTCGTATTCCAAACTTCAACATTGCCGTCTATATGCTCTTTATTGACTGCCTCTCTCTGAGAGTGACTGCCGTAAAGGAGTGTTCGAATGGTTCCTGCTTGCCGTTCAACTGCAAGTCCCGGAACGTCTTCATATCCGCTGATGTCAGGATCAGTTGCAAAAATCTCATTGAAGTGGAGTAAGAACCATCTCCCAGTAGGAATTTTGTTTGAGTCACTGCCGAGAAAAATATCACTTGTTGCGTTTCCCGCTCCCCAGTTTAGGACATTATCTACATTTACCTTGCCAAGGACTAAGTCGGTACATTGATTGTTTTCCTCAAACTGACACTGATCAGTGCATCCAAGTCCTCCATCACACTGCTCCCACACTTGGTTGACCTCCTCGTCGCCGCAGTATGGAGCGTAGGGAACTTCCGGTTCGGGTATAAGCGTATTAAATGCGACACAGTAAAAAGTCTCTCCAAGAGCAATGCCATCAACGCGATCAAAGTTATCGTAATTAAGGACATCAGTATTGCAGTACATTTCTGCACTAAATTCGTCTACATTACTTCCTCCACTTGGGCCGAAGCTAAACGGGATAAAACCACCCTTGAGAACCTCTCGCATCCACAGATAAGATGATCCTCCGAGGTCGCTAATTTCAATCATAGTCATACCATCTTCATCAGTTGGACCGAAAGTATTCCAGCCATTACCCGCTTCACCGTAAAGCCCATCACCGGGATTTGATACATCTTGATATCCCCACTCAAAATTCCATCCCTCTTCGAACCAGCAATGGTCGTTGTTTTCGTTTACAAAATCCTCTGCAGTGACTGCTGTTATATCCGATCCGCCGGTTCCCCAATTCGGAAGAAATGATTCGTCGTCACATACTATTTTAAAAGCCACAATCTTTGCAGGCTCTTCCGGCTCTGGTTCTTCAAGTACATCAAAGGCTGCACAAATAGGAACAACGCTGTTTGGATTGCTCTCATCTGGGTAATACGCGTGGTACGCAATGACTTCGTTTACATCACTCGGTACAACGAGAGTCTCATCAACCACTTCTGCAAGCGTAGCTTGGATTACATTATCAGCAAGATCGCTGACTTCTGATGAGTCAACAATCTGCGAGCCGTTATATTGGAGACGAGCAAACCATTGTTCATTCGGCTGTAAGGCATTTACACGATTTATATATCCGTCCCATGACATCAAGGACACTTTATACGTGCCTGCACTTATTGAAACACTTTCCGGTCCCGTAAACGCATTGGCTTCAGATTGCTCGGAGCGAATTTTCTCTCCATCAAAGTAAACGATAGTGCGGCCATCCTCAAATTCAAAGACACACTGAGGAACTTCGGGTTTCTCATTCTCACTGTTTGCATAAAGCTCTGCCGTATCTAAAGCAAGTACCCCTACAAGGAAAGAAGCGACCATAAGAAAACCGACTGCGTGCAGTATGTATTTCACATTGTTGTTGCTAGTCAAAATAGCTAATTAATGAAGCATCAAGATAAAATAAAGTCCACAACTCATATTTGCAAAGCAGTTTTTCCTTTACATCTATCTAAAAGACGCCTCTAAGGCATCTCTACTGTATCCCTCGACTGTAAACTGTCAATACTAAGCGGTGCTAGTATTCATCATATATTTTGGACTGTCAATATCTCACATTTGTCCTATACAAAGGTCAAATTTATAGCTACTTTTTTATCTGTCCTATATGATGTCCTTTATAAAGGACCCTCCCCTGAAAATTCATTTCGGCTGAAATCAGACTCTTTTATGGATAGTCGCGTATTAATGTATGATTCAAGAGATATTGCTAATTATGTTATTATTTCCGAGATGAGCCCCGCTAAGACAGGTACTTCTTTAGTGGAGAATTTGATTAAGTAACTAGCAGCTAATTTACAGTGGGATTCATCCCGTTAGAGATCAAAGCATTATGAAGATATTACAATTACAAAATGATAAGAATAGTCGGGTAGTATTATCAGATACAATCCAGATACGGAAATGTGGACATTTCCTATCTCTAACGGGATGAATCCCAAATTTCTTAAGCCATACAGCCCTCAAGATACAGAGGATAATATATACAAGCGCTGGGAAGAAAGCGGCTTTTTTAACCCTGACATATGTATTGAAAAAGGGATTGCTAAGAAGAATGCCATGCCCTACTCTATTGCCCTGCCTCCACCCAATGTGACAGGGACACTTCATATGGGCCACGCCGCCATGCTTGCAATTCAAGATATACTTATCCGTTTTAATCGTATGCGCGGGAAAAAAACGCTGTGGCTTCCCGGAACTGACCACGCGGCGATTGCAACACAATCCAAGGTTGAAGACCTCCTCTATAAGAGAGAAAAGAAAACACGGCATGATCTGGGTAGGGCTCTCTTTTTGAAGCGAGTCGAGCAATTCGCCGAGGAAAGCCGCAACACCATTAAAACACAGGTTAAAAAAATGGGCTCTTCAGTGGATTGGAGCAGGGAAGCATTCACGCTTGATGGGAAACGCAGTCTTGCAGTTCGAACCGCCTTTAAGCAAATGTACGATGAGGAGCTTATTTATCGCGGTGCTCGAATTGTTAATTGGGACCCTAAGATGCAAACTACCGTCTCAGATGATGAAGTTGAGCGTAAAGAAGAGAAAGGAATTTTTTATTATCTCAAATATGGCCCTTTCACTATAGGCACGGCGCGTCCCGAAACTAAATTTGGTGATAAATATGTCGTTATGCATCCTGATGACAAAAGATATAAACAATACAAGCATGGACAGAACATTGAGCTTGAGTGGATAAACGGCCCGATTACCGCAACCATCATCAAAGATGATGCCGTCGACATGGAGTTCGGCACCGGAGTGATGACCATTACTCCCTCTCATGACATTTTGGACTTTGAAATAGCCGAAAGATACGATTTAGACAAAGAGCAAATTATCGATTATTTCGGCAAGCTACTCCCCATTGCGGGAGAATTTGAGGGAATGCATATTAAAAAAGCTCGCCCTCTCATTGTAGAAAAACTTAAAGAAAAAGGACTCGTCAAAAAAATCGACGAAAACTATACACATAATTTGGCAATCAACAGCCGTGGTGGAGGACTTATTGAGCCGCAAATTAAAGAGCAGTGGTTTGTGGATGTAAATAAACCTTTTAGAGTGAAATCTTCCGATATCTCCGGCATAAAAAAGGGTGAGAAAATCACGCTTAAGAAACTTTTGAAGAACGTTGTGAAAAGCAATCAGATTGAGATTATCCCTCCCAAATTTGAAAAAACATACTTCCACTGGATCGATGACCTGCGTGACTGGTGTATTAGCCGTCAAATCTGGTACGGCCACCGAATTCCCGTATGGTACTGTGAAAATTTAAAAATCAGAAATAACAAATCAGAAATAAGGAGTGAATGCGGCTATCCGATTGTGAGTGTTGAAAATATAACATCATGTCCGTACTGCAGCGGCACCATTCAACAAGACCCCGATACACTTGATACGTGGTTTTCATCGGGACTCTGGACTTTTTCAACACTTGGCTGGCCTCTCGAGACTGATGATTTCAAGACCTATCACCCCACAAATGTTCTCGAAACTGGCTATGACATACTATTCTTTTGGGTAGCACGAATGATTTTAATGTCAGGATTCCTTCTCGGTGATATCCCCTTTAAGCATATCTATCTACACGGTCTTGTTCGAGACGAAAAGGGGCAAAAAATGAGCAAGTCTATTGGAAACGTTATTGACCCACTCGATATGATTAAAAAATATGGCGCTGATGCTACGCGCCTTTCACTTATTATTGGTACTGCTCCCGGAAATGATCTCAAGCTCTCAGAGGACAAAGTCCGCGGATATAAATATTTTGCAAATAAAGTTTGGAATGTTGCACGTTTTGTTCTCTCGAACATAGAAGATATAGATGTTAACGTTAAACCTAAACTTCGAGAGCAAGACAAGAAAATATGTAAAGAACTCAATGGGCTGGTCGTAGAAATAACAGACTACTTGGAGAATTTTAAGCTCTATCTTGCGGCAGACAAACTTTATCATTACTTTTGGCACACGTTTGCAGATGTTATCATTGAGGAGAGTAAAAAAATACTCACAGAAGGAGATGAAGAAGAGAGACGCTCAGTTCAGTGGACACTGTTTTATGTATTCACCACAAGCCTAAAGTTACTTCACCCCTTTGTTCCTTTCGTGACTGAGGAGATCTGGTCTCATTTGGCACGTGGCAACCACCAGAAACTTCTCATGGTTGAATCATGGCCCTCACCGTAATAAAGCTGTGAAGGAAAACTTCAATTTAATTCACTCGTAAAAGCACTATGTCCGGGCAAATACTTTTATTCGCTCTCCTCGGAGGTGTTCTTCCCGCGCTTTTGTGGTTATGGTTTTGGCTTAAAGAAGACCGGGTTCGCCCCGAACCACGAGGCCTCATTCTCCTTTCGTTTATAGCCGGGATGATTACTGTAGCTTTCGTTATCCCCCTCGAGCGGGCTGCTGAGTTTCTATCTATAAAAGCAGCCGCCACTTTAGCATTTGTATCTGCTGAAACAACTACTGTCTTGGCATGGGCAACTATTGAGGAAGTTTCTAAATATATTGTAGGGGTACTTGTGGTACTAAAAAGAAAAGCTAACGATGAACCTATAGACGCTATTATTTATATGATTACCATAGCACTCGGATTCGCCGCTCTTGAAAATACTCTCTTTTTATTAGATCCATTGGGTAGTGGTGATTTGCCTGGCAGTATTTTAACCGGCAATCTGCGCTTTCTCGGAGCAACACTCCTTCATACACTTTCTTCAGGCGTCGT
>JADFRL010000024.1 GCA_022561335.1 Patescibacteria group bacterium | reverse complement strand
GGCGGAAATCCTCAAAAAATAGCAGAGAAGAAAAGTCTTCTCCAAGTGAGTGATGAGAGAGCACTAAAGAAAATTGTTAAAAAAATAATTGAGGAAAATCCTAAAGTTATTAAAGATTACAAAGAAGGAAAAGAAGCTTCACTCCAATACCTAATAGGGCAAGGTATGAAAGCTACAAAAGGGGCAGCAAATCCAAAAAAATTGAAGAAATTATTCGTGGATGCAATATAGAAAGCATTCCGTCATATTTCAAGGAGTATTCTCACTGTATATAGACGTAACTCTATTTTCTAGAGCATGTATTGGTAACTGCATAAAAAAGGTCGAGCATTTGAGTCTTTTGAGTTAGAATAAATTATATGAATGAAGAACTTACTCTTGATGGTGTAAAGTATATCTCGGCTAAACGAGCTGCTGATCTTACTCAGTATTCAAAGGATTATGTCGGACAATTATGTCGTGAAGGTAAAATTCTTGCCAGTAGGATAGGACGCAATTGGTATATTGCAGAAAAATCTATACTTCGGTACAAAACTGAAAATGGCACTGAGACTCCTTTCATCTCACACATAAGAAAGACAGAGGATGTACGGCTGCTTGTTTCATCAAGTAAGGGAGATGAAGAGAAACCACAAAGTTCTTCACGATCTCGGGCAAGCGTTTACGGCGGACCGTTAGCCACCTACCATTCTGACGATCGTTCCCTTTTACCGCAATTAAAAAAAGGAAAAACAGAGTCTCCAAAAGAAAGTCAGCAAAACGATAATGGGCATGCGGTACGTATTAGAGTTGTTGCCTCACATTCCGATATGCCGATCAAACACGTTGGCAATAAACCTGCACGCGCAAGTGTCATCTATCTTGAAAAGGCAATCGTTGCTTCTATGTTTATTGCTGTTTCTTTAGGACTGTTTATCCTCAATAGTGACTCCGATGAGGCATTATGGATTGGTGTAAGAGAGTTGTCTAGCGCAAGCGCCCTGGATGCATTTGATCAAACCGCTGAATTTATTAGCAAGACTGTTGATGACACTGTATATAACTATTTATACGCATCTTTGTTCAATGACTGATGTGAATCAATCTTATTTACGTTAACAGAAGGGCACAGTACCATATACGTATGTACAAAACACGTACACACATAATCGGAACGCTGATACTAATCTACATACTGATGGGTTTTCTGGTGCCTCTTGCAGTATACGGGCAATCTAACGATATCAGCATTGTATCAACCTATACTATAGTGGGTGGAGGGATAGAGCCGGGCGATATCATATCACTCGATACGGTTCAAAATGTATTTTATCGCTCTAGCATTGCTGCTGATAAGAATATGTTTGGAGTTGTCATCGAAAATCCAGTAGTGGTATTTAGAAGTGAGGGAGGAACCATCCCCGTGGCGCAATCGGGAGTCGTACCTGTGAATGCTACAACAATAAATGGACCCATCTCGATTGGAGAATTTGTTACATCATCATCAATTGCGGGAAAAGCTGAGCGATATGGCGGCTCAGGCAACGTACTTGGGGTAGCTCTCGAACCGTTAAATAATCGGATAAGTACGAGTACCCTGCAGGTGGGAGGACGCGAAGTGACGGCGGGAACACTGTTGGTCGAGCTCAATATTGGCCCCCCCTCAGGTGGCGGTAGTGTAATTATTGAAAATCCTCCGACAATAATCATTCAGGAAAATAATGAATTTGTGGGCCCCGGGCTGGTTGCTGTATTTCGATATCTTGCGGCTACCATTTTTGTCATTGGTTCACTCTATTTAGCGTTTAAATATCTTGGATCGAATTTTACTCAAGGAGTCATATCAATTGGACGCAATCCGCTTGCTAAGTCCACTATTCAGGCGATGGTTACTCTTAATGTTATTTTAATTTTAATTGTTGCCGTTGGAAGTTTCTTTGTAAGTATAGTTATTCTCTTCTTACCGATTTAGCATGTTTAATTTTAACGTCTAAAAATTGTAGCTCTTAAGTGAGTATGTTACGATAATTATATCCTAATCCGTATGTTGTTTTAGAAATTTATTTTTATGAGTGTTTTTCTCCCTGAAATTACAGGCACTGAAATACTATTGCTTCTTGTGGCGTTTCTTTTGACCGTTGCAATATTTCTTTTAATAATGCTGCTGCGCAGCAGTGATAAGGTGCACAAGCTGACTTATCCGGTGTATGACTATATTATTAAAGAGGCACAGCATAAAGCTCAAGAGATAACCTATGATGCCATGAAGCATTCTCGAGATTTGCTGGTTGATGCTGAGTTGGAGGGTATTAAAGTAATAGCCAAAGAAAAAATTGACAGCAGGAAAATTGAAGAGGAATATGAACAACAATTATCTACATTGACTGAGCAAACAAAGAAACTGCTTGAGGAGTACACCCGTAAAGCAACGGGGGAGCTTCAGAATATAACGAAGACTCTTGAACAGAGTATAAGAAATAATCTGCAAAATGTTGAAAAAACAGGGTCACATGCCACAGAAGAGCTTCAGAGTTTGACAAAAACACTTGAGAAAACTATACACGATAATTTGAAGAGAGTCGAAGAAGCTGGAACAGAGGGGGTAAAGCGCAGTGAGGAACTTACAGAGCAGATACTCGAGGAACTGTCAAAACGTCTTTCTCATGCATTTGAGAACCTTGAGGGCAGTGTTAAGGATAAAATACAGGAAAATATTGAGAAAGAATTCGATTCTGTTCGAGAAATAATTGATATGTATAAAAAAAAGCGGATGGATATGGTCGATAATGAAATAATTGCTCTTATAGAGCAGACGACTGCACTGGCGCTTCAAAAGAAACTCACGTTTAGAGAGCATACCGATCTGCTCTTTGCGGCACTAGAAGAAGCAAAATCGCAAAATATATTTTCATAATCTATGAGCGCATCGCCTGAGGAACTATTATTTCATGTTGCCTATACCACTGAAGATGCGCATACGGTGTTAGAGCTTCTCAAGGAGTTTCTTGAGTTTTTCTTTTTTTCCGAGCATAAGAATGCATCCCGCGGTGAAATATTGAATGCGTTTGTTAAAGACAAGAGTATATCTGACGTCGGCGCAGGTATGCTGAGAGCGCTTCCGGCTGCATTTTGGGAGACGATTACGCGGGAAAATATGTATGAACAAATTGATACGTTTTCTAAATATTTTGATTCACTGCCGCGTATTGTTTTATATGTACCTACAGCATTGCCTTTCAGTGAAATTAAAAAAGTGGGACAGTGGATGCACTTAAATGTAGCAAAAGATTTACTGATGGATATAAAGATAGATCCCGGAGCTATTGGAGGATGCAAGTTGGCGTGGAAAGGAGTCTATCATGATTTTTCACTTCGATATTTTATTAAAAAGCATAAGCGTGAGTTAGTGTCTATGATGAGAGAACATGGTGACAGCTGAGAAAACATTACAAAAGGAGATAGGGTTTGTTGTTGACGCAAAAGGATATTTGCTTTCCCTTGAGGGCCTTCCATCGGCGCGTATTAACGATATTATTGAGGACGACAACGGTAATCGCGCTATTGTTTTTTCAATTGAGAAGGATTATGTAAGGGTGCTTCTCTTAAGCAATATACTTTCTAAAGCGGGCGATCGTTTTTTTTTATCCAGAAGCAAATTATTATTTTCGCTTGGGGAGCATCTTTTTGGAAGGATCGTGGATCCCTTTGGGATCCCTATAGATAGTGCAGGAAGCTTCCCCAAGGGTGATAGTGCACTAGAATTTGATAGGGCAGCTCCAGGAATTCACACGAGAAAAGAGATCGATCAGTCACTCCAGACAGGAATCACACTCATTGATACCCTTTTTCCTATTGGTAAAGGACAGCGGCAGCTTCTTTTTGGACCTACGGGCAGTGGGAAGACTACTTTTATTCGGGATGTTATTGTCAATCAAAAAAATAAAAATGTCATATGCATATACGTTGGTATAGGGAAGCCTTTTTCATATATTGAGCGTTTTGCCAGTAGTCTTTTTTCAAGGGGAGCAGATAGCTACTCGGTAATAATGTCTGCTTTTGCAAACGATATAACACCAATAAACATTATCACTCCAACTGCAGGGATGCTCATAGCTGAATATTTTGCAGACCGTGGACGAGACGTGTTATTGATACTGGATGATCTTGGCACACATGCCAAATATTTGCGGGAAGTCGCACTGCTTATGGAGATGATTCCTGGGCGGCAGTCATATCCTGGAGACATCTTTTATCAGCATGCACATTTAGTCGAGCGAGCTGGTAATTTCAACGAGCATGCAGGCAATGGCTCCATAACATTACTTCCTGTTCTTGAAACTGATATAGAAAATTTTACTGATCTTATTCCTACTAATCTCATGGCAATGACAGATGGCCATCTTTTTTTCTCACCAACACTTAGGGCGGAAGGGTATTATCCTTCAATAGCCATAGATCAATCAGTTACACGTGTAGGGAGACAGACGCAGACACTGCTTCAAAAACAATTGTCTACGCGCGTGATGGTCCTTCTTACGGAGTATAAAAAACAGCAGGAATACACACAGTTCGGCACCAGTGTCAGTCTCAAAACACGCCACGTACTCCAGCAAGGAGCTCTTGCTCATGAATTGCTTCGTCAGGATCCTCTAAGCAATCTTAGATATGAGACACAAATTATATTTCTCTGTTTGCTTTTTAATACTTTTTTATCTCACCGTGAGGCATCTTTTACAAAGAAAAATAGGGAGAAAATTATTACTGCCATTCAAACTGACTCTCGTCTTGAAGGGGTACGCTCACTAGCAAAGGCGAGCGGCACTACATTGGATGCCATGCTTAAAGAGCTCGAAAAAAATGCCCGTGTCTTAGAATCGATATGCCAACCTTAGAAGAAATTAGAAAGGAGCTCAATGAAGTTGAAACGCTCAAATTAATGAGTGGAGCCTTACTTGAAGTAAGTGCCCTCCGTATTAAATCATTTAAGTCTGAATTTGAACGCAACCGTTCTTTTTTTGATGAAATAAGCGATCTATATAATTTAGTAAAAGTAAACGCTTCAAAACTTAAGTCCGTGGTTCCTGAAATTAAGAGGGACAGTGAATCAATCCTTATTGCTGTAACATCAAACAATCGTTTCCATGGACGGCTCAATAGCGATGTCATGCACGTACTGTTAAGTGAATTCAATAAACATTTAAATGCTCGCATACTGGTAATTGGTGCAACGGGGAAGCGATACCTGGAAGAAGTAGAAGAGCTTGCACGTCAACCGGAGTTCCTTGTTTTTAAGGAAGATTATCCTACACCTAAGGAAATACAGATGTTTCTGGAGAAAACAAAATTGTTCAAGCGTGTATTTGTATGTTACCCGAAGTTTATAAATCTCTTTACACAGGAGATTGCTGTGGTAGACATTACTCATACACCGGTTGAGGATAGTACTGAAGAAAAGCAAGTGTACCATATTTTTGAACCAGAACTTGTCCATATTGCTCACTTTTTTGAGACACAGGTGAGGAAAGTGCTTTTTGTACGGATCATGCTTGAGGCCGAACTCTCAAGAATTGCCGCTCGCATCGCTAAGATGCACAGCACCGAGGAGCGAGCCGTAGAGGCGATTCGCATAAAGAGGCAAGAACTTAGAAGGGAACTCCTTGATTTGGAGGATATACATTTATTAGAGACGTTTGCAGGATCAAAGAGATGGAGGAAGTAGATAAAAAACAAACGATTGGGAAAATTGTAGGCGTTCGAGGGCAAATTGTAATTGTTGAGTGTGAAGGCACGCGGCGCCCACAGCTTAGAGAACTGCTCACTTCACCTCTAGATTTGTCGGTTAAACTTGAGGCACATTCATATCGCGGAGTGCATGAGTTGTATTGTCTTTTATTGTCGCCGAGACAATCAATCTATAGACACATGCCCATAATTTCTACGGGAGGGGAATTGGTCATACCTGTAGGTTTGGGAATTTTGGGACGTGTGGTGGACTTACATGGTACTCCTCAGGATAATCTCGGCCCCCTTGAAGATGTTGAGCTGAAATCGATATATAGCAGTACCGCTCCGCGAGAGATGGTACTTGACAGTTATTCGTCAAGCACCCAAGTAGGAGTTCTTGAAACCGGAATTAAAGCCATTGATCTTTTCACACCTGTCCCCAAGGGTGGGAAGATTGGTCTTGTGGGAGGAGCGGGAGTAGGAAAGACCATACTGATGACTGAAATTATGCGAAATTTCAACAGTAAGGGCGGCAGCCTCTCGGTATTCGCGGGGATAGGGGAGCGTATCCGGGAAGGTCATGAGCTCTGGAATATACTTAAGCGTTCAGAAGTGCTGTATCGGACTGTTCTTATTCTTGGTGGTATGAGTGAGAACGCGGCAGTACGATTTAAAATTGCATGGGCGGCTGCAACAATAGCCGAGTATTTTCGAGACATCGCAAAACAAGATGTACTCTTTTTTGTTGACAATATATTTCGTTTTGTACAGGCGGGAAGTGAACTCTCCACTCTCCTTGAGGAAGTTCCATCAGAGTTTGGGTATCAGCCTACACTTCAGACAGAGATCGCACAATTTGAAAGTCGCCTCGGAAGTGGAGCCAGTGGTGTATCTATAACATCTATCCAAACAGTGTACGTTCCCTCGGATACACTGACAAACCCAAGCGTAACAGCTACCATACCTCACCTTGCCTCTGTAGTTATCCTCTCAAGAGACATAGCACATGAAGGGAGACTTCCTGCCATCGATGTCTTCAAATCAAGATCATCAGTTTTGGACAAAGACTTCTTAGGGAAACAGCACTACGAAACTGTCATTCAGGCAACCGAGCTCTTAAATCGCTACGATCGGCTATCGCGTATTACGGCGATCATCGGCGAAGAAGAATTATCGCTTGAAGATCAAAAGACATACAACAGGGCGCAAAAGATATTAAATTACATGACACAACCTTTCTACTCTACGGAGCAGCAGACGGGGCGAAAAGGAGTCTTCGTACAGCGGGCGACTACGATACAAGATGTAAGATCTATTTTAGATGGAAAAATGGATAATGTGCCTGCTGATAAGTTTTTATATATTGGAGATCTAAAAACGGCGGGTCTCCTGCAGTAGATACAGTATGCTCTCGGTTAAAGTCAGCACAGCAGAAAAAGTAATTTGGGAAGGAGAAGCTGAATCAGTTTCGTCTCACAACACACAAGGGCCTTTTGATATTCTTCCTAAACACGCAAATTTTATAACTATTGTCCACCAAAAACCTATCATAATTCGAAGGAAGGATTTTGAAAAAACTCTTTCTTTTGATACAGCTGTCATCCATACACATGACAGTATTGTTAGGATCTACGCCAATCTCTAAATAAGAACCTTGAAACGAGGTGCATTGAGGTTTTTTATCTTATCCTGTGAAACATTTAGATAATGATATGACGCATCCCTCGTCTATTCGAGATAATAGGCATTGCGTCGATTGAATACGAGATATCCATATAATGCAGCTCATATCGCGTGTATCTACTTAAAGGGTGTTATATACGAGTATATGTGAAACACTTTTAGAGCTAGACAAATCAACTTAATTCCTAATGTGGGCTGAGTGAAGTGTTGCAAATTACAAGATCAGCACATGAGGTTGTGGAGCATGGCAGACTACTCCTTGAGCAATGTCCACACTCGAGCCTCATTGGGTTAAAAAGTAACAGTGTACAGATCAAAATGCTCGTGAGGAGAGCTGCTATGTTTTTTGGTGATGTATTTTGTCAACTACTGCGCGTTGCCCACATCTAATAGTATTGTTGGATAAT
>JADFRL010000007.1 GCA_022561335.1 Patescibacteria group bacterium | reverse complement strand
TTTGCATAACTTTACTCTAAACAAAAGAGGAGAAACTATAAGGTGTATTGTGTGACCGATGTTAAAATACTGTCACCTTGGCCGACATCGAGAAAGGCGACGGTGAGTGTGTTCCTCCCGGCTTCTGCAAAAAGCGCATACCAAATAAAAACATTAATGAGAGAAAGTCCTGCCACAAGATACCACTTGAGGTTGTCACGAAAAGATTTATCTTGAGCTTCGCCAAAGGAATGCATCGGAGGATTGTAACATGCTCATATAAAGAAAATATAAAATGTCCGAGGTTCAACCTCGGACATTTTATATTTGGGGTGTTGCCGATACATCATATCTTTTGCGGGATCTCGGCGTTTCGTCTTACGGTGCGACAATACAATAATACGGATCATCACACAGTATGCCAAATACGACACCATCTTCGTCAGATTCAAGTCTGTCGTGTGCCGTCTCAAACATAGATCGCAATACATATGCTTGCTGGTCGGGTGATGCAACATATGTATACGTTTTTTTCGGATCAGGATCATTAAAACGTGTGGCTGGGCCAACGAGAATCCCACTTTCTATAAGCATTGCTATAAGATTTTCCCAGCTCATTGTAGACGGATACATACCATCATTGTCGTCGTAATACAATTCAAGTGCTTGCATCATTATCAGCACAGTGAAAGTTCGTGCTCCGTCACGGCTCTTTCGCTGTTCGTCTTGTGCAAGTTTTTCAAAAAAAGCAAGGGGCGCATTTGGCGATGATATTACATATCCACATACCGTAGAAGAGATTCCAGGATTGAATAGAGGATGGCAATACCCCTTGTCTTTGAAGTACGCACTTTCTAGCGCAGCAACAAGGAAATAGAAGCTTCCGTCAGGCGATACATAGCCATAGGCATAGGTATGGAACCGTGGATCTTCAAATACTTCTTCGTCTACAGCTATGCCGTCCCTTTCAAGGATCGCTGTTATTTGATCTCTTATTTCTTTGCTTTCGTCTGATAAACCGAATGAAGATCTCCCTAAGGCAAAGACGTCTCCCACAATTGGAAGTGGTTTTTCATCCTTGTGTTTTTCAAGCACGGCGTCAAGAGCCGCTTTCAGTTGAGACAAGTCTCTTATTCTTTCTACATCTCTTTTATATTTTTGGACTTCGCTTTCCGCATTTTCAGAGTCATCTCCTCCTGCTTCAAGCACAGATGGCGGAATCTCTTCATCGGCAAAAATTTCACTCCCAGTCAAGACTTCATTGGTTAATACTTTATCTCCTTCATCACCCGAAGATTCTTGAAGGACATCCTGTTTCTCATCTTTCGGAGATTCTATAGTCTGAGGCAGTTGTTGGAGAGCGCCCTTTTCTGTTTCTTGGAACGTCGTCTGATTTTTCAGGAAGATATAACCTCCTACTCCAGCAAAAATAACGGTCACGAGAATAAGGACATTTACGATTATTTTACGATCCATAACTTCATTATACAAAAACTTATCACTCGCTCAAACCTACAATTTTTCTCCCTTTTCCTTTAGAAACTAATTTTACCCTAAAAACCAACAGGTATATTGTGTGACCGACGTTAAAATCGCATCGCCTTGGCCGACATCCAAAAACGCTACGGTCAGTACATTACCGCGCTCTTCGGAAAGAACTGCGTACCAGACAAATGCAGTTACAGACAGCAGAAAAGCAAGAACATATAATGGAGAATTTTTTATCACTGTGAACATTATCGCCGCGTATTTTTTGCTCTCTATATGTTATGGTACAATACTTCCAATACTAAACTAAAAAGACAGGTATGACGTACACTGAGCAAACATTTAATATCCCCGACTTGAAAGGGCTTTCAGCAAAACAATTAGAAGTGCATCTCGGACTCTACAGAGGTTACGTAAAGCACGTAAATCTTATTCGTGAAAAAATCCACGAACTCGAAGCCGATAAAGAAAAAAATAGCTACCCTATTGCAGAATTACGCCGCCGGTTCAGTTTTGAATTCGACGGTATGCGCATGCATGAATATTACTTCGAGGAATTCGAGAATGGAGCGCAGGAAATTAAAGACGCTAGTGATTTGAAAACCGCAGTGGAAGATAAGTATGGAGGTTGGAATGGATTTATTGACCACTTTACTGCCGTCGGCATGAGCCGCGGCATCGGCTGGGCTGTGCTGTACTGGGATCCGAAGGGAAAAACGCCACATACGGCATGGGTTTCCGACCATGAGCTCGGAACGCTCGCGGGACTCCCCATTTTACTTGCGATGGACATGTGGGAGCACGCGTTCATGGTTGACTATCTCCCGAGTGAAAAGAAAGAATACATTAACGCATTTCTCTCCAACCTAAATTGGAGTGTCGTAGAAGAAAGATTTAAGAAAGCAGGGTAGTGTTTTTCTTTCCAAAAAATAGAGAAATGCCGCGCTTCATGCGCGGCATTTTAAACTTCAGTCATAACAACAAATAAAACGATCGACAGCACATTAAGTAGCATACCACCTGCCTGTGGTCAATTTAGAGGTTGAACCTCCAAATACCAATAACGGTTACAACCTCATCACGCCGGAAGTCCTGATTGGCAGAGAAGGGTTGTAAGAGCAAACGAATTAAAATTAAAGGTTTAGTGTCAACTATTACTACTCCCTGAAGATACAATCGTGCGGCGCCAGAGCTTGAGTAATACTGCGCCATATACAAAATAGAGTCCGAGCATTGCCCAGAGTGGAAATGTTTGTATGGAAATTGATGCAAACGGAAGTACTGAAAAAATGTCCACCACAAACAATTCATATGTTAAGAGTGCGTGCGTCACCCATGCAAAAGGAGTTGCCAGAGTCAGGCTTACAAACCCGACAACGCCGGTGAGAAAACCAAACAGCATGGTAAGAGGCACGAACATCAAAATCAGCATATTGACCGGAAGGGCAACGAGAGACAACTCACCCATCATATAAAGAATAAGGGGAAGTACAAATAACTGTGTCGCAATGGTAGCTGTTGCAAATTCACGGAGCTGCCATTTTGTTGGTACCAGTTTAAAGTACGCTTCTATCTGCGGAGCAAGATAGATAAGCCCGATGGTTGCAAGAAAAGAAAGTTGGAAAGAAGGATCAAATATGACAATTTTGGGATTGTGTAACACCATAAAAAATCCCGCAAGAAACAGAGCGCGGGTAATCATGTAGGTTCGCCCTGTAGCACGAGCAAGAATAACAAGAAGCGCCATTACCGAAGCACGCACAATAGTTGCCGATGCTCCTGTCATAACAGCAAAGAACACAATCGACAGCGCACCCAGTGACATGCCAGCTGCTTTCGGCAAGAATGAGAAGAAGCGCATGATGGCTTCTGCGACAATCGTCACGTTGTAGCCTGAGAGCACAACAATATGGATAATGCCCGTCTTTCTAAATTTATCCTGAAGAACAGTCCCCAGTGATTGTTTGGCGCCGACGACAAGCCCTCCTAGAAGTGATGCCTGCGGATCCGGAATAAGTTTTGAAACCGTGTCAAGAAATTCCCGTTTTATGTTAAAGAGGATACTCTTAACCGAATTACCTTCCCCAGCCGAGACAAACTCCACTGTGGGGAAGGCAATAGTATAAAAAATATCATCTTTTCCGAGGTATGAAACATAGTCAAACTCTTTTCCCATGCCGCTCTCAAAATTTTTTGGTTTCTCAAGAATCCCCGTTATAGCTATTCTATCTCCGTATGAAAAAGCTGGATAACGCTCAGTAACAATAAGAGCTTTTGTTGAAATTGCTTTTCCACTGAAAGTATCAAGCTTAACGACAAGCCGAGTTGTTGTTTCCCTTTCATCGGGTTCGTCAAAGACAATTCCGACCACAGCAATTTCTTCACCTATTTGTCTTTCAAGCAACGCTTCCCCCCTCTCTAAATCAGCTAAGTCAAAGCGAAGCACGCCAAGACCGAATGCGAGTACCGCAAGCGAAATCAGGAAAAATAAACTTATTTCACCCCTGCTCTTACCCGTACAAATAAGAAAGTAATAGACAAACAAGAGAAGGCTTAAGAAAATTAAGAACAAGGCAAAGAAAAGCCCAAAATCAAAAAAGGAGCGCAGTGCCACTCCTAATACGAAACTGATGATAAAACTGTAGAGAATGCTCCCTCGCATGCAGTTTAGTGTAACAAACAATATGCCGCGTGCCGATAAATCGGCACGCGGTTTTTTGCACGTTAATGTAAAGTGACAAGAGTCTTAACTTTCCTTATAGCACAAAATTTTGAGCATATAAATCAGGTGTATAAAACATATTAGTAGCCTGAAAATTTCTTTGTGAGGATGCGCTCGAGATGAACTCCTGCTTTCTCCAGAGTATGAGACATACCCACAACCATTTCAGGAGGCCCCGAAATGTAATACATTGGGGTGATAATGTCATTAAGGTGACGCTCGAGCATATCTTTATTGATGTAGCCGGTCTCATCGCTCCACAGTTGTCTTTCACTCTCAGCAGGTTTCGTTAATGTGAGCACCATTTTGAAACACTTATCACGCGCAACTAAGAATTTGAGTGTTCCAAGAAAAGCGATATCATCTTTTCTTCTGTTTGAATAAAAAAGTGTTACCGTACGGGGTATATCGTTTTCTGCAATGTGGCTGAGCATAGAAAGAAGAGGTGTAATACCAATACCGCCTGCAATAAAAACAGCAGGAAGTATTGTATCACGGTGAAGTACGAACCGTTCACCGAACGGACCGTCGGCCTCAACCACTGCACCAGGTTTTAAGTTAGCAAGAGCTTTTTTAAATAAAGAGTCTCTCATGCGCATGGCAAATACAAGTTCCTCTTCGTGCGGAGCACTTGAAATGGAAAATGTCTTGTTCTCGGATACCCCCGGACAAGACAATCGCATACTCTGCCCAGCTGCAAATGCAAAACCCCGCGGCTTTTCAAAATAAAATGCCATCGTATCTCGAGCGATTTCTTTTTTATCCTTAAGTTTGAGTGAGTATGGCATAATGTTTCATTTCCTCGCCCAAGCAAGAATTGTTTTTTATTTCCCCACCTAAGCGAGACTTTGTACTTTTAAAAACTCTCGCAGGACGAGCTGGCACGGTTTTTCTGCAACGCAGAAAACAACTCGTCCGAGGAGAGTATACCATTCGCGCTGGCGAATATTGATGCGTGTCTTAAAAGCATCAAAGTTGAGTACTATCAATGGCTTTATTTACAAGCTTGTCGGCTTTCTTATTTTTCTCTCGTGGAATGTGCGTAAATGTAACGCGTGGGAAATCCTTAACCTGTATATTGTGTACTTTTATATATTGGGGAAAAAGTGACTCCTGCTTTATTTGATATTTATTGGTAAGCTGATTAACAATAAGTTCACTGTCCATTTTTATCTCAACAGAAATATTTCTTCTCTTTTTTTCCGGAACAAGCTTTTTGAGTTCTGCAAGCGCCAGAATAACAGCTTCGTATTCTGCCCAGTTGTTCGTCTGCTCTCCTAAAAACTTTGAAACTTCTTTAAGAGTCCTCCCGTCTGCATCGTAAATAACAGCTCCAGCTCCCGCAGGACCCGGATTATTCCTCGAACCTCCATCAGTAAAAATCACAAATTTTTCCATAATAAGATTATAACACTGCAATATGAAATGGCCCTCTACAAAATCTCGCAAGACTAGACTGAAACCTAATCTCTATGATCCAAGATACTTATATTACAGCTACCTTGATGGAAAGAAAGAGAGCCTCCGGCAAATATTCCCTAGCGGGTATTTTGCACGGAGGCTCAAGATTTAGAAGATGGGAAGCTTTGGGGAAACTCCTCAAAGCCCTCTCAAGACTTCAACATCGGGACCTTGGCCGAGGATAGACCAATGACGTCGCAGCGATAGTCATCCCGCCAGAAGTGTATGTCAAGACCGTCCCGATCAAAGCGGCCAACATCAACGCGGCGGCGGCTCCAGACGGCGCGGCGGCGGCTCGAGGTGATGATCAATGTGCGAACATAGAAGACAGTGGACGTACGTACGTAAACATTTGGAAACAACCTCTCGCCCGTATTCATATAATGGCCGATAATGGTACAGACCATCACCTCCGCTGGCGGTGTCTTGTCGCCCTTACTGAGAAACACCTGTTGCTCCTTCAATGACCTGGATAGTGAGTCTTCAACTATGGTCTTGCAGATGAGGTGACAGCCAACTGGGCCGCGTTTCTGCGCGAATGTCTTCTTATTGTACCAGGCGTTCTCGTGCAAATAAAAGAGTTTCCGTTCAACTTTGCGACGGATATCGAGAATCGCCGGCGAGAAGGTGTTGAGAATATGAGTATCCCTGCAGTTCTCAAGCACTTCTTCGGAAAACGGAACCTCAGCAGGTACTGAAAGTGCGGCACGCGAAAGATTTACCCCGAAGTGCTTGATTACCTCCTCAGCACCAAAATTATTGATGCCCATGATCTCGCGGGCGCGCTTGTACGATGTGGGTTGGTGATTCACCACGGCATTCATACATAACCCCCTATCTGTTGAATTCCCAAAATCGATCGAATTGGTGATTTGCTTCAACCTTTCCGCCCTTGGCGGAAATAAAAAGAGCTAACTACACAACAAGTATAACAAACCGTCAAAAATAGGTCAACGTCCAATTTAGAGTTAGAGGTAAAGCGCCTCGCAAGAAGAGGTCCTAAAAAATATCAACAATTCTAAGCCTTAATTCGGGAAAATTCCTGAAAGTAGATTTTTCAATGTTTGCTACAAGATTAATTTTCTCTCCTTCTTCAATTTTCTTGTCAAAACTATCAGAAGTTAAAAAGAATCCTACAGCAGAAATATCTTTCCTATTGCCATTTTTAAAAGTAAGCCGTAAATGGTTACCCTCCTTACCAAAGTGTTTCACTCCAGAAATTTCCGCTTCTTCAAATAAAAACAATGGCTTATGATTTCCTTCGCCAAAAGGCGCAAGCTGTTCAATTATTTTATAGGTTCTCCAGTCAACATCATGTATTGAAAGTTTTTTATCAATCATTACCTCCTGCGAGGAGGTTTTTCCATGTGAGATATTTTTATACGCTTCAAGCAATGTCTCCTCCAATATATGTATCTTGCCATCTTTAACTGAAAAACCGCCAGAAAATTTGTGTCCTCCTGAATCAATAAATACATCATTCACCTCTTCCATAAGTTCAACAACATTAACACTTCCGTCTGAGCGGCATGAACCTTTTATGACGTCGCCTCCCTCGCGCCCCCATATAAAAACAGGACGCCCATATTCTTCGACAATGGAATTGGCTGCAAGTCCCAAAAGTGGCGGACGCCACCTGGGATCCCCTATCACAATAACCTCACGCAATTCTTCTACCTGCTTGAGTCTCTTTTTCATCTCTTTTATCATAGACGCAACCATGCCTTTTCGCTCATCATTTATTTTGTTCAAATAATCACTCAAGGTCCCCGCTTCAACTTCATCCTCAGTTGCAAGTAACCTGAAGGCATCCATGGGATGATCCATGCGCGATGCCGCATTTATACGGGGAGCAATCATAAACCCAATGTCATCCTCAGTAAGATAACGCTGATCCATTTTTAATTTTCGGCACAATTGCTGAAGTCCCGGCCTTCTTGATTTGCGAAGCACTTTGAGCCCATAGTAAGCAAAAACCCTGTTCTCGCCGCGAAGGGGGACCATATCGGCAATCGTTGAAAGACCCGTCATGTCCAGGAGCCATTTTTCCCATCCGTTTGCAATCTGCCAGCCGGCGGACACATTTCCCCTCTTAAGGAGTCCTTGGACAAGCTTAAACGCAACGCCAGCACCGCACAATTCGTCAAAAGGGTAGCTATCATCTTTTTGTTTTGAGTTAAGAATGGTGTACGCAGGAGGCAGCTTTCCGCTTGGGAGATGATGATCGGTAATGATTACGTCAACTTTAAGTTCATTAGCCCTCTCAACTGGTTTAACGTCGGTAATACCAACATCTACGGTGATCATGAGCGTAGCGCCCTCTTTTGCAATCTTTTCAATAGCAGAAATATTTACACCATATCCCTCCTCGTGACGATGAGGGATATAGTTTGAAAAATTCTTGTACCCTATCTTCTTAAAAAAATCATGAAGTATTACGCCGCCAGGAATGCCATCACAGTCGTAGTCGCTATAGATAACAATCTTCTCAGAGTTTTTGACAGCCCTCAGAATACGCCTGACCGCTTTTCCCATTCCCTTTATAAGAAAAGGATCATGGCAGTGGAGAACGTAGTCAGGGTTTAAAAATGTACGGGCCACCCCTCTCTCTGTAATACCCCTATGAAAGAGAAGCTCCTGCATGAAAGGGGTGTACTCTTCAAGTTCTTTTTTAGCTTTGTCTGTTATTTCCTCTCGTACAGAATATTTTTTCATTCTCACACATTTTATCATATAATGAGTCACATGGACGATTGTCTATTCTGCAAAATTATTGAAGAAGATATGCCGTCCGCGAAAATTTACGAGGACAAGGATACTTTTGCCTTTCTCGATATCAATCCGGTAAACCCCGGTCATACGCTCGTTGTTCCCAAAAAGCACTATCGGAATATTTTTGACATTCCAGAAGAAACCCTTTGTGATATGATACAAACTGCCAAAAAACTCGCGAAGGCCGTGAAAGAAGCAACTGGGTCCGACGGCATCAATATTGGCATAAGTAATGAAAAAGCGGCGGGGCAAGAGATCTTTCACATTCACATCCATATCATCCCGCGTTTTCAGGGAGATGGATTCAAACACTGGCCGGGTACTCCCTATAAAGAGGGAGTTGCTGAAACAATCGCGGGGAAAATAAGAAGTGAGCTGACCTGAAGAAAATATCTTTCCTGTAGCGGAACCGCTTCACATTAGACTTTTACACATGGCTCTTGCGCGTTTTGCTTAAGCGCCTCGATGCCCGGAAGTGTCCCCTCGAGAAGATATTCGAGCATGGCACCTCCTGCAGTTGAAGAAAAAGAAAACGTTTCGTCAAGGTCAAGCTTTGAAAGAAGTGCCATTGTGTCGCCTCCGCCTACAATGGTATACGCCCCGCTTGCAGCTATTGTACGTGCAAGCATTTCTGTATTTTCTGTAAAACCACGCTGATAATCGCCGATAGGGCCATTCCAGAGAATAAATTTTGAATCAAGAGCAAGTTGTTCGAGATTCCTGAGCGTCTCAGGACCACAGTCGTTAATTGCCTCATCGTCAAGCACCTCATTGGGCTTTTTTACGATCCGACTTCCGCTTAGTGTCAAAACGGTTACATCGCTCGGAAGCATAACACGCTCATCGCTGACAAGATGTTCAATCGAAGGCGGTGTATCAGAAACCAATGACCTTCCAACATTGTAGCCCATGGCTTTATAAAAATCATTCGCAAGCGCACCGCCAACAAAAACATGATCGTACATATCGAGAAATTTAATAACAAGAGGCTCCTTGGTTTTGAATTTTGCTCCCCCCAAAATAAATAGTGCCGGATGAGTTGGACTGTGCGCTTTTGAAAGCTCGAGAACTTCTTCTTCAAAAAGAAGCCCTGCGTAGCTGGGAAGAAATTTCGGTACGCCAATAATTGATGCATGCTTCCTGTGCGAGGCGGCAAACCCATCATTGACATAGATATCTGCCAGACCTGCAAGAGATTTTGAAAAAAGAGGATCATTATTTATCTCCCCCGGATTACGACGAATATTTTCAAGGAGCAGTACGTCACCATTTTGCATCTTAGAAATCGCCCCGCGGGCTTTTTCCCCGACAGTATCCTCAACGAAGTCCACAACACTGATTTTCTTAAGGTACTCGTAAAGAGGACGAAACGTGTTTTCAGGATTGCGCCCCAGGTGTGCAGCAATAACTGTACGAGCTCCGCGCTCTCTGAGATACTCTATTGTTTTAAGCGCTTTATGCACTCGAAAAACATCAATAACAGAACCCTCTCTAATGGGGACATTGAGCGAGGCGCGCAGGAGCACTCGCTTTCCGGCAAGATCGCCCGCTTCAGTGATGCTCTTGAATTCTTTTTTCATTAATGTTCTATGACTTGATTTGCTATATCGAGGATATCGCCAAATTCGAGTGCATCAAGACTGGCATGCCCTACCAGAAATCCTTGAGCCGTGCCCTGTATAAGCAGCGCGTGGGCATTTCCTCGCTCAACTGAACCTCCATAAATTATTCTCGTATTAAATGCAATATCTTTGTTATACATTTCTATAAGCACGCGACGAATAAAAAGAATGGTTTCGTGCAGTTTTTCAGGAGTAATGGCTTCATCATTTGTTTTCCCAATGGCCCACAGAGGTTCATACGCTATAATAATATTCTTCAAATTACCAGCCTTTATTTTCACAAGTGCACTTTCTAATTGCTCCCGCAAAAATTTTAAGTACGCACCGTGGCTGTCATGTTCCGATTCACCAATACACACTATTGCCGTGAGGCCCTCTTTAATCACCGCTTTAACTTTTCTGTGAACCATATCATTAGTTTCTCCTAAAGCTCTCCTTTCCGAATGACCCACTATAACGTAATCCGCGCCGCTTTCTTTGAGCTGCGATGTGCTGACTTCACCTGTGAATGAGCCTTTCTTCTCCCAAAAAACATCCTGTCCAGAAAGAGCCATGCGACGGCTTGAATAGAGTTTTGAAAGTGAGGACAAAAAAACAAACGGCGGAGCTATCACCGTATCTGTGTTTCGGAGTGTTACCGCTTTCTTTTTTATACCTAAAAAAAGCCTTTTTGCCGCCGAAAATGTCTGCGGATTCATCTTCCAGTTTGCGATAACAATTTTTTTACCCTTTTCCATTACAGGATATTGTAGCATATCATAGAACACGCCCATGAAACCCCCCTTACTACTCCCCCACCGTCAAAAGCGATGGTTCATGTTTGAAATGCCTCGTACAGCCCGGTAGCAACCGGGCGAGCGGAGCGGCTCCGACTTTACGTCGGAGAACATGTGCATTTCAGATAGAAACCCGAGCGCTATTCTGTCTCAAGCCAACTGCTAATACCCCATGAACCACTTGGTCCTGACGAAAAATTAGAATTAATCAGTCCCTGCTCATATGTGATAGTCGCAGTATTATCGAGCCGTATCTTGTAGCCAGTTACTTCGGTCGCGTTAACTCCATTGTGAAGATTTATTTGTCCGTTTGTGGCATAAAAGATTGCACCGCTCGCATTATTGTGAAGGTCCATGGAGCCTGTGTGGTCCGTACAGTTGGTTCCCGACGACCCGGTGCACGCAAGTGTTGAAAGCATCATGATATAACTTCCCGCCGTTCCTGATCCTCGAAATGTCCCGTTATTTTTTATGTGAATCCACCCATCGGTAAGCACAATACAGCTGTCCGTTCCAAATGATGCGGCGCATTGTATGGTTGATCCATTTTCAACATCCAGATTCCCCTCTACAAAGATAGTCCCCTCAACAGTAAGCGTCATGTTGTTATTCTGCATCAAAAGGTCACCCGTGATGGTAAGCGGTCCTAAGCTTACGTCGGCCGTAACGCTATAGTTACCAATATAAAGACACGGCGGGACTGCCGGCTGAACCCCACATCCCGCATCATTTTTCCAGTCAGTGATATTAGCGTCTGAAATTGGCATGGAAGAAACGGGTGGATCAGTACTTCCTGGATAAGAGGTACCGGTGACGGTAGAGCTGGTAATGGTTTGATAATATGCATCACCGCCGATAGTGCTATTAGTAATGGTGTTGGCCTTCGCCGTCCCTCCAACATTTACATTATCTATGGACGTGGCACCAACCCCAAGAAATGTCCTGAATGTGAGATCACCGATAATCAGTGTCCATGGATCATCATCCCAGTCTTCACTATACATCCCAACACCATTTCCATATCCCTGATTGCTGTCCTTGCACCATATCCAATATCTATTTGAGCTCCTATTCGCATCTAATACAATCCAATACGTCTGTCCTTGCACTAACATCGTCGGATTGGAAAACGTGATGTCAATCCACCCGTATTCGGAACCAACAAGACTTGATTTGAGCTTTCCTTTCGTCAAGTAGTCATTATCGGGAACCCCACCGTTATCAGCAACAATGCGCACATCTCTGTCAGCTGGATTGCCGACTTTTTTGATATAGAGACTTACCTTGGCAAGGGGTTGTGAATCTCCAGGAGTAAAACTTTGAGCAAAATCAATTTGCGGATCTGCTTGTCCTACAATTTGATCTTGATTACACACAAGAGAACGTGCTTGGTTATCTTCTTCAAGCCCTCCGGCAACTATCGTATCCCCTGTAATAGTAGCGCCATTACTCCCAATGATTGGACCATTGGAATACACATTGCCGACACTGCCGCCGGTACCTTGAATACTGCTGTTCTCATCCATTTCTATTCCTCCCTCTCCCGCTTGAACGCCATAGAAAAAACTAATTCCGATTGCCGTTGAAAGATTCGTACTTACTATTCTTATACGATCATCCACATCACCAACGGCAATAATCTGTTTTTCACTTGAAGAAATATCACTAATAGTCGTTATGGCGCTCGACTCGCTTAAGGTGACAGTTTCTTCAATATCAATCTGCTTTCCCTTCCGTATCCTGTATGCCGCATCTTCAAGCCCCGCTTCGGCAAGATAATATGACTGCTTTGAGCGTGTGAACTCGCCTACAGCCTGAATTTCCTTCACAATAGGAAATGAAATACCGCCGATAACAATAAGACTCCCCACAAGAAAAAGAATGACTACCGTAATAGCCGCCTGTCCCTGCTTTGCTGGGGCTCGATGCCGCTGTATTAGCATACCTTTCATATCTTTAGATTAATAAGATCCCCGCAGAACTGCACTTCCATAAAAGTTTTTTATCTTTGTGGTACTCGCCACGATACTTTCAAGCGTCATTTCTATCTTGACCGCTTTCGATGTTCCATTATCACTCAATCGGAAAACAAGATTAGTGACTGTAACATCTGATCGGGTGAGTGACCCGACATCAACGCTGTCCTGTCGAAGCATCAGTTCACCACCGTTTATATAAAATTCCAAGGTTATGGGTGCGCTCGAAGCGTCAGTTGTAGTGAGCACCAGACGTCCCGGATGTGTGCCTAGTGTACTCGCCGCCGTATCAACATCATTAGCTTGCCTGATTTCGCGAATCACACGTTCAAATGAAACGATAGCTGAATTATTTATACGAATAGTGGTCCTGAGTACATTGTAAGCCCTGCCAAATGAAATAATAAAGCTGACTATAAGTACTAAAATAACAGTAAGCACAGAGATGTAGATTATCATCTCAATCAATGTAAAACCCTGTTTCGTGTGCAATAGATTTTTCATGCTTTGCTAGTTTTGAAACAAATTTGTTATATAGGTAGCAATTTCTGTCGTCGTAGCCCCATCTGCTAAAATACTCACGGTAATAAGTTTTGTCTCAGGGTCAAGTGTTTTGGCATCACTCGAAGAGATTGGGACTATGTCATCATCGCTGTCTCTTCGATAGACATCGTCTACAACAAACGTTTGCTCAAACGTCCCGTCAATAATAATTTGTGTTGTGGTAGCTTCCCAAAACGTGCCCGTGAAATTGAGATAATATAGAGTGTTCGTTGTAAGTGCCGAAATGTTTAACCACCCGCTATCGCGCATAAAGCGGAGTGCCTCAAGACTCTCTTCCGCAAGCAATGTGCTTTGAATTTTTTCGGTGCTCTTTGTCCCTGCCCCTACGTAATAATTAAATGTTGAAATGAGGCCAACAATAATAATGGTTAGGATGCTGACACTTACAATTATCTCTACTAAACCTATTCCTTTGCATCGTCTTCCTTTTTCCATGTTGCTTCTAAAATTCTACAATACCTGTCTCTTCTATACTAATGATTTTAGTTATACTCGTACTCGCGACAAGTGAGAGTGTTATGGAACCATATTGATCTGTAGCCCCTGTCAGACGATCAAAGATGATATCACTTCCTCCTCCATTTAAGTTTGTTACAGTAATTTGAACACGCGGGTTGAGTGAAAGCTCACGATTATTTGAATCAGATTCTATAAATACAGTCCCCTTAAACATTACTGTCCGCGTTGCAACAAAATGAACACCGTACACAGAATTAGCGCGTGAGGCAAGCGTTGCCGACCGAGCCTCCTTGAGCATGCTTACAATTTTCTGGGTGTCTTTATCGAGAGCTTGGCGCTTAATGAATACATTAAATACTTGAAACGACAGGGCCGCCAAAACAACAACCACTGAAACAGCTATCATGATTTCAATAATAGTCAGGCCACTTTGATTGTTGAGTTGTATTTTATTCATTAAATACTGCTTGAAAGTGAATATATAGGAGAAATCATAGAAATCGCAAAAAACCCAACCGCCACGCCGACGATGACCATAAGAAAGGGCTCAACTATGGTGGACATATTTTTCGTTTTATCCGAAACCTCCCCTTCATAAAATTTAGCGACTTCAAGCAGCATATCTGACAGCTTCCCTGTTTCTTCACCCACCGCAATCATTTCTCCCATAAGTATAGGGTAGAGATGTTCATATTCAGAAAGTACCTCCGCCATGGGGGATCCTTTTTGAATACGCTCCCCAATACGTTTGAGTACTTCTTTATAGTACGAATTTTGAATCACATCACGAGTGATTGAAACAGCAGAAACCATACCAACACCCGATGATAAAAGAGAAGCTAGTGTACGTGCAGTCCGTGCCGAATTTATCTCGCGCACCAGTCCGGAAATAATAGGCATATGCAGTATAATAAATTCAAAAACACGTCCGCCGCGCTTAGTCCTAAACCAATAGACGCCTCCACCGACTACCGTTAACAATATCCCTATAGAAATAAAGAAATTGTTTTTAAGAAAATCGCTAAAAGCAATAATAGCCCTCGTACTTGCCGGAAGATCTACTCCCAGTTCTTTAAAGGTTTCCGAAAGTGTGGGAACAATATAAACAAGCATGAGTATTCCTACGATAACAAGCACGCCGATGATGATGATAGGATAAATAAGCGCTCCTCGTATCTTCTTCTTAAGTACGTAGGAAGACTCCATCTGTGACCCAACCACCCGAAGCGATTCAACAAGTTTACCGCTCTCTTCACCTGCACGAACCATGGCTGTAAAAAGAGATGAAAATATTTTGGGATATTTTTCAAGAGCAGCATGTAAACTTGAGCCTTGATTTAAATCTTTATTGATGTGAACGAGTATATCCTTAAATTTTGGATTTTTCGTCTGCCGCTCCATAACCGAAAGCGCTCGAGAAAGAGCAAGCCCCGCTTCGACCATGGTTGCCAGATTTTTTGCAAACGTTATCTTTTCATATGTTTTTACTCTGTTTAATGCTAAAGTTATGCGATCAAAATTAAAGACACTAAACTTTTGCACTTGCCTAACCGATATAACGGTTCCATGCTCCCCGCGAATATGCTTGTAAACAGCAAATCTATCCGTTACTTCTATACTCCCCTCATAGGTTTCTCCCAGACGTGTAGCTTTGTATTTAAACTGCGGCATGACTATTCTGAAATAACACGGAGTATCTCCTCAATAGTAGTAACTCCCTGCGCCGCAAGAAAAATACCGTCTTCAAACATAGAAAGCATGCCTTCATTTGTTGCCTGCTTTTCTATTTCGGCTGTCGTTGCGCCTCTCATTATGAGTTGCCTGATGGGCTCTGACATAATAAGTACTTCATGAATACCGATACGATCTCTGTAGCCATCTTCACATCCAGTTGAAGGCTTGGGGTGATAAAAAGAAATTGAATCCCACTGAGCTCCCTGTTCAACGATGTTTTCCTTCTTAAGTTCTTTGAGAATTCGATCCATATCTACTTTTTGATTTAGATTCTTTACTTCATCTTCATTTAACTTATATTCTTTTTTTATTTTACAAAGTTTGCGCACCAATCGCTGCCCGATAATAACATTCAACGTTGAAACAAGCAGAAAAGGTTCAGCTTCCATGTCCAAGAGCCGCGGTATGGATCCTGCGGCAGAATTTGTATGGAGCGTCGAGAGCACCAAATGTCCGGTAAGAGCCGCGTTAATAGCAAGAGATGCCGTTTCGTTATCGCGAATTTCTCCCACCATAATAATATCGGGATCCTGACGCACCAGAGAACGAAGTCCATCAGCAAACGCAAACCCAATCTGAGGTTTTACCTGTGTTTGATTCACGCGAACCATTTGATACTCGATAGGATCTTCAATGGTAGAAATATTCACATCCGTGGTATTTAGTATATCGAGTATCGTATACAGAGTTGTTGTCTTTCCCGACCCCGTCGGTCCCGTTGTAAGTATGAGACCAGTTTTTTGTTTGGTTGCATTATGAATTCGCTCAAGCGCTTCACCGTGAAACCCTAAACCTTCAAGGTTGTAGCCGCCCCCGCTTTCCTTGAGGAGCCGCATGACGGTTTTCTCGCCATAGTATACCGGAAGAATAGAGACACGAAATGAAACCTGCTGATCATTGAGCTCCATTTTAAACCGACCATCCTGGGGAAGTCTCTTCTCATCAAGTTTTAGACTCGCAAGAACTTTAATACGCGCCGTGATACTAGCGGCGGCACTTTTGGGAAGCGTCATGGCATCATGCAAGATTCCGTCTATGCGGTACCGCACCAATACCTGATTCTCCATGGGTTCAATATGAATATCTGAGGCATTTTGAATAATGGCATGCTTTAAGAGTGCATCAATGATACGAACGACCGGTAAATCTTCAGCTAATTTTTTTAGATCGCTTGCAGAAGCTTCCTCTCCTGCTTTTTCGTCAGCAACTAGTTTGAGCGAAGAAGATTCACGCTGAATGATATCGCCAAATTCATCCTTTAGTGTTTTCTGATACTGCAAGAGTACACTCTTCAAAGATTCATCGTCTGTGATACGAGGTAAAATTTTAAGACCTGTTTTTTTCTTGATGAAATAAATAGCCGAGAGATCATCCGTATCAATCATGGCTACCTCAAGCCCTTTATCACTTTTCCGAAAAGCAACAATATTGTGATTACGAGCAATGGGTTCAGGAATAAGAGAGAGTATTTCAAAATCCAGTTTTTGCCCCTTAAGACTGACAAAAGGAATACCGAGTACATATGCCTGCGCTCGACGCAAATCATCTTTTGATAGTTCCCCTTTCGTGACAAGCATCTCACCAACCGCTACTTTTTTCTTACCTGCCTCTTTCTGGGCAGCTTCATAGCTGCTCCTAGATACAAGTCCGGAGTCGAGAATAAAACTTTCAAGCTGTGCCTCGTTAACGTGCATACAAAACTTCCCTCATAAATAAAAGGTATTCGTTAATTTAAGTATATCAGCAAAGCGGCAGCTCATATAGAATACTTCTCAACATTCTAAAAATTGACAAACGCTCGCATAGATGTATACTCGAATGTACAGTGTCCGCTCTAAGCGGACCAATTTTTTTAAGAAAATACCGAACGAAGTGAATATATTTTCTTCACCCAGTGCCTTTCGCGAAAGGCACTGGGTGAAGATTCTCTAAAACTCGCCTTGCTCGTTAAGAAAATCTATCATGTTTGATCTAAAAGTAATTAATTCAGTGCTCGAGCAGCTCGAAGAAGAACGCGGTGTTCCCAAAGAAAAAGTGTTCGAGGCTATTGAAATAGCGCTCGCGACAGCGTACAAGAAAGAATATGGTAAAAAAGGACAAATTATAAGAGCGAAATTTGATGTTAATACAGGAACCACCGAATTTAATCAGGTGAAAATTGTCGTTGATGACAGTCGGGTTCGCATGGAAGAAGACGACGAAGCATATGACGGAGAAAACAGTGCCGAAGGCGACGGGGATGATCGTGTCAAATTTAATCCTGAGCATCATATATTGATCGAGGATGCCAGAAAAATTAAAAAAGATGCTCAACTTGACGAGGAAGTCATCTTCCCGCTTGAAACAAAGGATGAGTACGGACGCATCGCCGCCCAAACCGCAAAGCAGGTCATCATACAAAAAATCAGAGAGGCAGAGAAAGTGTCTATTCTTGATCAGTTTGGGCAACGGGAAGGAGAAGTGGTAACCGGAAGTGTGCAACGTATTGATCGCGGAAATATTTTTGTCGATCTGGGCCGAGCATCAGGCATGCTCCCCTACGATGAACAAATTCAAGGCGAGCGATATCGCCAGGGAGAGCGTATCCGCGCCTACCTATGTTCCGTAGAAGAAACACCCAGGGGTGTATTTCTAAAACTGTCCCGCTCACACCCGCAATTTTTAGCTAAACTCTTTGAACAAGAAGCTCCCGAGCTTGGAAATGGAAGTATCGAGATTAAAGTTATTGCTCGAGAGGCAGGTTCACGCTCAAAAATCGCTGTTGTTTCTCATGACGAGCACATTGATCCCGTTGGCTCTTTGGTGGGCCAGCGAGGCGTTCGTGTTTCGACTGTTATGAGCGAGCTGGGAGGTGAAAAGATAGATATTATAGAATGGTCAGATGACCCTGAGAAATTTGTTGAAGACGCACTTTCCCCCGCAAGAATCTTGAGCGTCGACATTGATGGTGAGAATCAAACGGCTCGTGTCGAAGTATCACCTGACCAGCAGTCACTCGCTATTGGCCGTGGAGGCCAAAATGTACGGCTGGCAGCAAAGCTTACGGGATGGAAAATAGACATACGGTCTCTCCAGAGCGAGAGCGTCGCTGATGATGAACATGTTGAAATAAATGAGGATATGCATAAAGATAAGGAAAAGGGGGAAGAATCAGAAAAAGAAGTGGTCGAAGTAAAAAAAGCAGAAGTTCCAGAAAAAAAGACGAAAAAAACTAGTGCTAGTGTTTGAACTTTATAAGTCTAACTAATAAAACTATGCATCTGTGGCATGATATCGAACCTGGAACAAAGGACAAAATGAATGTTATCATCGAAATTAATAAGGGTTCAAAAAACAAATACGAAATTGATAAGAAAACAGGCCTTATTGCGCTTGACCGTGTCATGCATTCAGCACAAGACTACCCCTTTGACTACGGTTTTGTGCCTAAGACATACTGGGACGACGATGACGCACTCGATGTGCTGCTTCTTACTACCTACCCACTCGCACCAGGTATTTTAGTGCGTGCTCGTCCTGTAGCTTTAATGGAAATGATTGATTCCGGAGAATCAGACGATAAAATTATTGCGGTCCCTACCGATGACCCCAGATGGGACGAGGTCTTAGATCTCGAGGATATCAACAAACATACGCTCAAAGAAATTGAGCACTTCTTTGCAACCTACAAAAAGGTTCAGAACAAGGAAGTGGAGGTGAAGGGATTTAAGGGAAAAGAAGCTGCAGTTAAGAATTTTGTACGCAGTCTTGAGCTCTACAAGAAAAAATTCGGCACCGAATAAATCAACATATACAATGATACTTATCAACAAAAGGTATTTCCCACAAGGAAATACCTTTTGTATACTTTAAATGAGTGACGAAACCTCACACAGGAGTCTCTTCTGAATCAAAAATTACCAAATAAATAGAATCAAAAGCCTTACATACTGTCTTATGAATATCAAAATACATTCTCGTACTTTTATATTATTAGCCCTAGCATTGTCCCTTCTACTTGGATTTAGTGTAAGTATTTCATATACTTTTGCAGATGAACATGATACAGATACAATTGATAAAACAATCACTGATAACGTAGAGGGAGGCGGCGATACGTCTTTTCAAAATACCATTCGTGAGCAGAAAGATGTGCGCCGAGATTTTCTTAGCGCACAACAAGAAACCGTCGAGATGTTGCGTGACGAGCAGAAAGAAGAACTGCAAAGTTTACGGGATAGTGATGCAACAATAGATGAGGTAAGAACTCTACGAAATGAACAAATAGATGAAAGTCGCAGTCTACGAAACGTGCAGGTAGTAGAACGCCAAAATGTAAGAGACACGCAAAGAGATGCCCGACGTGCTACTCTCGACGAAAGGCGTCAGGCACGTATTGAGGCTTATGCCAATCGTATCTTAAAGCGTATGAATGCGGCCATTGACCGACTTTACAAAATTGCTAACCGTGTAGAATCACGTATTGCTAAACTTGAAGAAAAGCACGATGGGCTTGACCTCTCAGGCGCAAGAGATTTACTGGCTATTGCACGCACAGCGCTAGATACAGCACAACCTAGTGTAGAGTTGGGAGAAGAGGCTGTCCAAAATGTACTTTCCTCTGATACGCCAAAAGAAGCTTTTAGTGAAGTACGCAAACTGCTTGGAGATACAAAACAAAGTATTAAAGATGCCCACAAGGCTCTCGTTGATGCTATTGTAGCGACTAAAGCATCCACAGGAGAACATGGAGAGAAAGAAGACCATGTCCATGAGGATGATGCTGATGGTGACACTGATACAAATGGTGAAGGGCAGGAAAATGGAAACGGTGAAGAATAATTATAACGCTAATTAAATATTATGGACCAACAACTACAACAAAATCCCGAAGAGCAGAGTGGAACGCCATCTCAAAATGAAGATACGCAGCAAGCGCCTGAGCAGGAGGAAACATCAACCAATGAAAATAAACAAACACCACAAAAGCCAATGGGGCCTGTGCTTGGCATTGTCATCATCGTTATTCTCTTGATTCTTGGAGGATTTTACTTCTGGGGCACACAGCTTACCGATACTCAAAAAGAAGTTGAAATAACCGCAGAAGAAATTATAAATCAGGAGGACACAGCATTAGAAAATCTCCAGAGTCAAAGCAATTCAGATGAAATTGATGCCATCGAAGCAGACCTTAATGCAACCGATCTTGAAAACTTGGATTCCGAACTGGACGCTATCGACTTGGAGCTCAACTTATAACTGTCAACCACACTCATTTGAGAAATGATTCTCCGCTCAGTACAACAGTGAGCGGAGTTTTGTTTTACCTTGAAAATAAATGAGTTACAAGATACACTTGCCCCGTTAGAGATAACTACTATTTTAGTCTTACACTAAATGCAAACAGACTCTGACCTAAGCTTGAAAAACCAAATCATTTGTTTATGACCACTGCTAAAATTGCCTACCATAGCCTATCAATTAACAATCTGGGGCATTCGGAAATAGAGATTACCGCTGAAATATCACCGGAGGATCTGGGACACTTCAAAGCCTCCGCGCTTAAGAAGTTTGGTGAAAAGACCAAGCTTGATGGATTTCGCCCCGGACATATACCGAAGAAAGTGCTCGTGGATCGCATCGGCGAGCAGGTTATTCTTGAAGAAGCCGCACAATTAGCACTAGCGGACGTGTATCCGGCAATAGTTAAAGACAAAAAACTTGATGTAATCGGTAGGCCCGAAGTCACTATCACAAAGCTAGCAGACGGAAATCCTCTGTGTTTTAAGATTAAGACCGCAGTACTCCCGACATTTGAACTTCCTGACTACAAAGCATCTGCACAAGAAATACTGTCAAAAAAAGAAGTACTTGAAGTAAGTCCAAAGGAAATTGACGACATTATACTCGATATCAGAAAAACACGAGCGCAGAATGCAGAAAAGCAAAATCAGGAAGAGCATGGAGCAAGCACACCACCCATATTAGACACAGCGGGAAATTCTATTTTAACTAAGGCACAAGAGGGAGAGAAAAAGGACCTGCCTGATCTCACCGATGAAGAAGCAAAAACATTTGGAGATTTCAAGAGTATCTCCGATTTCAGAAAACATATTAAAGGAAACCTCATTAAGGAAAAAGAAGTGAGAGCAAAAGAGAAAAAGCGGGTTGAAATAGGTGAAGCTCTCATTAAAAAAATAAATATTGAGCTACCTAACGTGCTCATAGAAAGTGAGCTTCACAAAATGTTTTCTCAATTTAAAGATGACATCACTCGCATGGGTCTTGATTACCAAGAATATCTGAAAAAAATAGACAAGACAGAAGAAAAACTGAGGGAAGAATGGAGAGAGGTGGCAGGAAAAAAAGCAAAGCTCCAGCTTATCCTCAATAAAATCGCAGAGGCTGAAAGTATTATTCCTGATTCAAAAGAAATGGAGCGGCAAGTAGCTCACCTGCTTGAGCACTATAAAAATGCTGACCCCGACCGCGCGCGCATTTATATTGAAACACTTCTAACTAATGAAAAAGTTTTTGAATTTTTAGAAAGACAGAAGAATTAGAAGTGAAGTAATGAAATTGCCAATACTCCAGTGCACTGGAGTATTGGCAATAAAGGTTCCTCGCAGCAAGCTGACGAGGTATTTGTGGAACTTGCTCTGTCTCGTATTTATCCAATGCAAGCATTGGAGTATTAAACCTGTATTAGCTCCCTGCCTGCGCAGGCAGGCTCGGCTCGGAAATGAAAAAGCAGACTTTCACGTTTCGCTCTGTGTCGCTAATAAAAAAGGCCCCGCCAAAGCGGAGTCACGTAAACTCCAAGATGAGGGGCTACAAGCCAAGATCGATCATGAGATTATTCCATTTCATCCTAAAATAGGAGTTGAGTCTTTCTCCTTTCCAGAGATAGACCAGCAACAGAATGAGTGGTGCGAGTGTAAGAAGCGGCATGTATTTACCCATATGTCATTTCTCCCGAATGGTTTTATTACTTTCTCTACACTGCCAAATGTTCGATACCGAGAAAACATTGCACATTTTAAAAAAGCTGGTATAGTTCCAATACCCTAAATCATAAATCGTTAATTTAAAATATGCTAATACCCACAGTAATAGAGAAGAGTCAGTTCGGCGAGCGTGCCTATGATATATATTCACGTCTACTTAAGGAGCGCATTATTTTCTTGGGAGGGCTTATTGAAGACCACACTTCAAATATTGTTATAGCGCAACTTCTTTTTCTTAACTTCGAAGACCCTAAAAAAGACATCTCTCTTTACATTAACTCGCCGGGAGGCTCAGTTACGGCGACGCTTGCCATGCTCGATACGATGAACCATATCAAGCCCGACGTATCAACCGTCTGTGTCGGTGTTGCGGCAAGTGGCGCAGCGATTTTGCTCTCGGCTGGCGCTAAGGGTAAGCGTTTCGCGCTCCCCAATGCAGAGATTATGATTCATCAGCCGTGGGGTGGAGCTCAAGGTCAGGCAACCGATATTGAAATTACCGCAAAGCACATAATTTCGGTACGTGACAAATTAAACAAAATCCTTGCTAAAAATACAGGAAGGGAGTTTTCTGTAGTTGAAAAAGACGTGGACCGCGACTTTTTCATGAGTGCTGATGAAGCCAAAAAATACGGAATTATTGACCAGCTCTACAAAGCAAAAAACTCCAACTAGCCCACTTGCAGAGTGCGACATAACTTCGAAAAGGTACGCCTGCTCAAGTGCGGCTTTTTTAACCAGTTGCCATATATCGCACCGTCAGAAAAGTTATATTTGTCAAAACCCTATCTATCTTGTATACTGCTTCCATACTTTTATTTGATTTAATCTGGAATTGTTGCTTTTCACTGTTCAATTAACTCATATAACGTAATAACAATGTTATATATGGTCTCAAAACGATTACACTCAATGCCTTTGACAGGCGGTTACCTCCTAAAGACCACGTCCTTACAATAGAATAATGAAAAGCGAGATTTCTCGCTCATATGTCGTTAAAAATAGTACTTGTGTTGCTGGTTGTAGCTGGACTCATAGGTACTGCGTTTGGATACTTTCTCCGCTGGATTATCGCACTCGGTAAGCGGGGTTCTATGGAGCTTGAGATCAAGCAGATGATGCTTGAAGCACGCGAGGACGCAAAAAAAATTACAACAGAAGGTGAACGCAAAGCCGAAAAAGAGGTTCAAAAAAGACTCGGGGAACTAAAAGAGAAAGAAAGTAAAGTACAGCAGACAGAAGATCGACTCATAAAAAAGGAAGGGCTTTTGGATAATCGACAGCTTGATATTGATACCGAAGTTGAAAAGATAAAACAAAAAATCACTGAAGTCAAAGAAGTACGGGATAAAATCGAAGAACTCAATGCGAAAAAACAGGAGGAGCTTGAAAAAGTCTCTGCTCTTTCGAAAGAAGACGCAAAAAAAGAACTCCTCAGAGCTGTGGAAAAGCAATATGAGGAGGATATTTTGGTTCGTATGCAAAAACTGGAATTTGCAAGCCAGGAGAAGCTTGACCGCAAGGCTCGTGAAATTCTCACGACTTCTATCCATCGCTTGGGAAATGCTGTAACTGCAGATATATTGGCCACTACCATAACCATTCCCTCAGATGAGATAAAGGGTAAAATTATCGGAAAAGAGGGCCGTAATATCAAGGCTTTTGAGCGTGCAACCGGCGTTGACGTCATTGTTGACGATACGCCGGGACTCATTACCATTTCATCATTTGACCCCGTCAGGAGGCAAATTGCACGTGTGGCCCTCGAAAATCTTATTATCGATGGACGTATTCAGCCCGCTAAAATTGAAGAGGCAGTTGAAAAGGCACGCGAGGAAATAAACCGCATCATAAAAGACAAAGGTGAACAGTCCGCGTATGAATGCAGTGTTTTCAATCTCGACCCGCGCATTCTTATGATCTTAGGGCGCCTCCACTTTAGAACAAGCTATGGTCAAAATGTGCTTCAGCACTCCATAGAAATGGCTCATATTGCCGGCATGATTGCCGAAGAGCTTGGTGCTGACGTCCAAATCGCAAAGGCAGGAGCTCTTCTCCATGACATTGGGAAAGCGGTTGACCATGAGGTACAGGGTACTCACGTTGAAATCGGGCGACGCATACTTCAAAAGTTTGGCGCAGATGAGCGTATTATCCAAGCCATGCAATCCCACCACGAGGAATACCCTTATGAAACACAAGAATCAATCATAGTCCAAGTGGCTGACGCCATTTCAGGCGGACGTCCCGGTGCTCGCAGAGACTCTGTAGAAAACTACTTGAAGCGTTTGGCTGATCTTGAAGCTATTGCAAATTCATTTGAGGGCATAGAAAAATCATACGCCATCCAAGCTGGGCGTGAAGTGCGCGTATTTGTTAAGCCGGAGAATATTACTGATCTTGAAGCCAAAAAAATGGCTCGTGACATAGCCCTTCGCATTGAAAATGAGCTCAAGTACCCCGGCGAGATCAAGGTAAACGTTATTCGAGAGTCACGTTCTATCGAATACGCGAGGTAAGTTACTCAAAGTGTTGCATACATTCCCTAAAAAACGGCTTAACTGCCGTACTAATATAAAATGTGGATATGTATTGCGTAAAAAACGGCTTACTATATAATGATTTAAGACCTAATATGTTTTGTATGGCTACATAGCCATTTAAAAACAAACAACATGGTCGAAATTATCCATGTAACATATCGCATATATGAATAAAGCAGCTATTGTTGATAAAGTACACGAGGTACTCGGCGGCACCAAAGCGCAATCAGAGCGAGCTGTCGACACTATGGTTGACTCTATTATCAGCTCTCTCAAAGGTGGCGGCGAAGTCTCAATCGCAGGACTTGGAATCTTTTCAACCAAGATGCGCCCTGCACGACAAGGTCGAAACCCACGAACCGGAGAATCAATTCAAATCCCTGCTATGCGCGTCCCTAAATTTAGGGCAGCAAAAGCTTTGAAAGAAGCTGTCAAATAAACCCTAATTCGTTTACTTTTAGGGTAAAGGACTACACGGTAAAGATTTTCCATTACCTACAAAAGCCCCGACGCGGTAGCGGGGCTTTTGTAGTATGTGTGTATTTATTTTTGTGCGGGTGGGGAGAATCGAACTCCCGTCTCAACCTTGGAAGGGTCGCGTCCTGCCACTAAACGACACCCGCCTGAATTTCAATATTAACAGACCGAAAACAGAGGGGCAACCAAAACCCCCGCCAATGGCGGGGGTTTTGGTTAGCAGATTGCTTATGTGAGTACATTACTCAGAAGCAGGTGCATCGGAAGGAGTATCAGAAGGAGTATCTTCTGTAGTGGTCTTCTCTTCCGTACCACTGTCAGTCTTCTGCTCCTCCACACCTTCGTTGGTTGTGTCTTCAATCATAGGTTCATATTACAAATTCCAACATTGCGTACTAGTCAGAACTTACTGATAACAAAAACTTGGGAAATCCCAAGTTACATACGCTTCCAAGTATACACGAATAGCAGGACTTGTCAATACTACACAATGAAATCCTAACTTGTCAAAATTTCCTCCATTTTGTGGCAACACAGAAGACAGGGTTGATGTATAATGGCTATAATGCGCGGGTTAATCCCAATTCAATTTCTATATGCAGTGATTGCTGTAAACTTGACTTTCTTAGTAATCTTTATAGGTACAGGAATAATTTCCGGGGATAAACTTCCAAAGCAAACCGGAAACGGCCCTGCGGGTGCAGTGGAACAAGAAACAAAAAGTGCCACTTCAAGCGCTGCCAAGGAATCCCCAGACAACGCAAAAGAAACAAACAAGCCACCCTCAGACTCCAAGCCAGATCAGTTTCAAAATTCACAATCAAAACTCAAGAGCGAGACTGGAGATACGAAATTACTCGAGCCTGTAGAATCTGATACTGGAGACGGGGAGGTGCAACCGACAAATAATCCGCCCGGAGCTTCAACTACACCGGCCCCCGTTGAAAATATAAAAGATACTGAATCCTCTTCACTGTCATTCAGCGATATAAACATATCTACACGAGAAGCAGTGGTAAATATATTCTGCATTACACAAGGAAGCGGCCCCTTCAATCCCATAAGCGGAAGCGGTGTCATTATAGACAAACGTGGTGTTATTTTAACCAATGCCCATATTGCCCAATATTTCCTTCTAAAAGACTACCCATCAAAAGACTTCGTTGACTGTATCATTCGTGACGGAAGCCCGGCGCAACAGCGCTACAGAGCCTCTCTTCTTTTCATACCGACTATATGGATTAAAAATAATGCAGAGAACATCAAACAGCAAAACCCGCGAGGAAATGGTGAAAATGATTACGCCTTCCTCCTGATAAAAGAAACTACAAAAGCGAACACCAACCTGCCAGACACCTTTTTTTCTGCTAACCCAATCCTCGATGAAGCAACTATCAAAGAAGGTGAAAATGTCCTGCTGGCGGGATACCCGGCAGGTTTTTTAGGCGGCATTATCATACAGAAAGATCTGTATATAACTTCGACTATTACAGATATAGAAAGAGTATTCACCTTCAAGGAAAATACGCTTGATCTGTTTTCCCTTGGAGGTAACATCGTAGCCCAGCAAGGAGCATCAGGGGGTGCTGTGGTAAATAAAGAAAATGGACTTATTGGCATCATTGTCACAAGCTCAGACGGGGAGACTACCGATGAGCGGGACTTGCGCGCCATTACACTCTCCCATATCAATCGAAGCCTCGTCCTCAATTCAGAAACGACTTTCGAAGAGCTTCTTGCTGGAAATTTGCTTCAAAAAGCTCTTGATTTTAGTACCAATATTGCACCTACGTTGACCAAATTGCTAGTTGATGTCCTAGAGTAAAATATCTGCTTAAAGACACTTGACAAAGGAAAAGGAGAAAGAGACACTTAAGAGAGAGGATCTCTAAAAAGGAGGAGGATACTGTCATGTGGAAAAGCTTACTTCTAAGTATAGCCTTGACAGTCTCTTTCTCTACGACGACTGCTTTGGCATACATGTGTGGTGACCGTAACTTCGCGGTCAGGGTACTCGCGGACAAGCATGGTGAATCGAAAGTAGCAACTGGGATGGTAGACGAGAAGTATCTCACCGAAATATATACAACAATATACGGTTCAACGTGGACAATCCTTCTCACAGGAACTGATGACAGAAGTTGCCTGGTCGCAACCGGCCAAAATTTGAAAGCAGGCGACTTGGGTAAAATCCACAGCTTCTTCACCGGAGACTACACCAACCTAGTCGCTTTCGGCTACTTTAACGACGGACGGTTGTTAGTTGTGATAGCCAATGACAATCGCGAATGGAGAATGTTGTCATTCGGCTTATCCGGCATCGGCATGCCCATGTTCCAAGGAAAAAATTGGCAGACAACTACTACCGATCCGGAAGCTTGAGATGATCACACGTACTCCCCATGCCCCGGCGGAAACATCATATACGTTTTCCGTCGGGGCTTCTCACTTTTATATAAGTTTATTTTACTAGGTATAAAGTTCGCAGTAGAATGAAAAGTAATAAGATTTCCTATAATCGTCAACAAAAAAATTCTTTTGTCATCATTGCTTCTCGATATAAAGCGTCCGAGTCGGGTACGCAAAAGAAATCTTTTCCTTTTCAAACGCCTCTTTAATCTTAAAATTTATATTCTCCTGCGCCGCAAGGTATACCGGGTACGCATCTGACATAACATAGTACACCAAATCAAAGACAAGTGCCGAGTCAGCAAAGGTAGTAAAGTATATTCGATCAAATCGAACATTTTCTTCATCTTCGACAATACGCTTGATAATATCGGAAATTTTCTTGAGCTTATCGGTGCTCGTCTCATACGTAACCCCAAACGACGTTGAAATACGACGCTCTTTAAGCTTTTTGAAATTCTGAACACGAGTCGACGTCAGCTCCTGATTTGCAATGACTATTTCCTCTCCCTGAAGAGCTTTGATGCGCGTTGTTTTAATGCCAATCTTTTCAACGGTTCCTGAGAGTTCGCCAATCACGATATAATCTCCAACCTGAAACGGCTTATCAAAGTAAATTGAGAATGAACTAAAGAGGTCGCTAAAAACACTCTGAAGCGCAAGTGCTATGGCAAGACCTCCAATGCCGAGTCCCGCAACAAGCGACGTAATGTTGACACCAAGATTTGATAACACAAGCAATCCACCAACAACCCACAATGACCACTTCGCAATGTTTCCAAGCATGCTCATCATCCCCTGACCCTCCTTCCCTCCATCAAACCGAGCCTTCTTGGCGAGTACGTAATCGATTAGAATGTGAAGTGCAATAATTACCTGATAGACTACCCACACGAGCAGCAGAGAATTTATAATAGTTGTAGTAAGAGCGGTAAACGCCAGAGATTTGGTTGCAAAGAAAAAAGCAATAAAATAGTAGAAGCCAGGTCTAAGACTTCTTACAATTGTAATGAGGGTATCATCAATGTCAGTCTCTGTCTTTTCTGCAAGCTTGGCGAGGCGTAAGAGTATAACCCACTGAATAATCTTGAAGACAATAATAAGTGCAATAAAAATACCGACTGCAATAATATAGTCGTTTAGGGTATTGCCCCACACAGAAAGGCTCAGATCAAATTCGGCTAATGTCGTTATAAACGAAGACATAAGTACATTTTAAAGTACGATATTCTCCAGACTCTGTCAAATAAGACCTGGCTCTTACTTTCTCCTTTACCAGAGTTATACATTTGCCTTTATGCTATTCATAGAGACCACAATCGTTTGTGTGTTTCTGTTTTATGAACCCTGACGTCGAGTAGCTATTGCAACTTCTCTTTTTCCCTGCTCGAAATCTCTAACCCAAGATGGATTACGCGGTGTAAGTTCTACAATTCCTCGTTTAAGTACAATCATACTACATTCGGGGTGCCGGGAATCGAACCCGGACCACTCGCTCCCAAAGCGAGCACACTACCACTATGCTACACCCCGTAAACGTTTAAAGTTATAACATATTTTTATATAATTATATATAAATGTCCTTTAATACTATCCGGGCTCCTTAAATGCCCCTAATGAGTTACAGAACCACATCTTCAGTAAACCTCACTTTCGCTTCCTTATTTTTAATATCCAGAAACACTGCGAGTACATCAAACTGCCATTCCTCATCCTCTAAATTTTTTTCCAGTAAATATGTTTGAATAGTCCTTCCCAGTCGTTTTAGTTTAGCTGGATGAACATTTTCCTCTGGTCGATAACCATCTATTTCACGTGTAACATCAGTCAAATTTTCACGTGAAACTGTTTTGACCTCCACAAAATGAAACTTTTTTGCCTTTTGAGCAATTATATCGATCTCCCCCCATTTTCTCCAATAATTGCACTCTACTATGGAAAACCCATGTTTCATGAGAAACTTACAAGCAACATTCTCACCGATCCTTCCAATTCGCTGCTTTTCAGTCTCTTGCTTTCTCCCCATATCACCTGCCCCGTAGAAAGTCATACTTTCCCGTAGGGTTATTTATCCCGTTAGAAATTGAATTTGATACTTAAAATTTATGTTACACGAGAAACTTTTTCTAAATATCATAGATTTCTAATGGAATTCATGAAACATTTATAAAGATAATAAGAAAGTTACTCAAAATATACGGTTACCTCGTATGGGGACCAGTTAACACCTCTATTATATAGAATCTACTACAAACTGCCATCTGTAATTTAGATGTGTACATATATCGCTTAATTAAAAACAGTTTCTATTTCCTTCTTGATTAGCCGCCTGCATCTTTACCGCAAGGACCCTACTAGAATTGGTAATTTTTATCTCCATTACTTATTTATCGAGAAGAACAAGAGTTACAGTATAATTCTAGCACATATTTCACATGTAACATTGTATATATTAGTTTCATGTGAAACATAGAAGTTTATGAGACATTTTTGCTATACTTTTATAAATGTCTCTTTACAATATCCTCATTTTAAGCCATATAGTTACAAAAAGACTGAAATTTCATCAAAAATTCTCTCTTGTCTTTTATCAACATATCCACAGTTTTATCCACAGTTTTGACCTTTAATTCTATTAAAAACCTTTACTTAAAGCCCCTGATAACCTGTGTACCCATTGCTATAGACAATTGATATGTCCTTAAATTTAAGACACTCACAAAGGTTAATCTAGTTGTGCGGATAGGAAGAATCGGTCACGAATCACTAAATATTTTTATTCACTTTGCTCTAAAAATATTAAGTGTTCTCGACCCCGGCTCGCCCTTTTGTTGCTGCAAGTATTCGCAACAGGCTCCGCCTTTCGATTCTTGCACCTCAAACACACTGTAAAAAAGACCCCAAAAGAAGCCTCTCTTACACTGTGCGGATAGGGAGAATCGAACTCCCGCTTCCTGCTTGGCAAGCAGGTGTCCTACCACTAAACGATATCCGCAAGACGTGCGGAAATTATACTATGCTTTTTTCTTTTCCTCAATAATTTCCCAAATATGCCGATTGAGATTTATTTTATCGCCTGTATCCTGAAAATACCGCGAAAAATTGTTAAACATTTCAACTAAAGCCTTATTTCTAACAAAAATCACAATCTCTTCATCTAAATTGATAAATACAACTGTTTCACGAAAAACCAATACATCTAAATTGAAATCCATATAGCGATCAGGCAGTACTGCCATAACCAGCATACGGTTAAGGTGTGATTTAAGCGTTGGCACATCGAGCTCTCTAAAAAGGCTCAGAGCAAATTTACCATTGATGCCTTCCATGATAATGTGTGCCCTCTTAAATTTTTTATGAAAGTCAAAAAGGTATTGTTTTTCAAGCTTTTTTAGCGCTAACTCTGCAGATTTGTTGCCCTGAATGGCAAATACCCGCTCTGTTCTGCTCAAATCAAGCATACTCTCATATGCCCTCTGAATCTGGCGCTTACCGCGGTAAACCATTATACCGATTTCTTCAGCATCTATTCCGCCCACAATTTCTTCCTTCTTAGCTGTGTCGGTATTACTATCGAAATGGTTTAAATTCTCCTGAACCAAACGTTTGAGTTTTGAACGTCGGACGACCTTCCACTTTTTTTGTCCTTTAGTAACCCTCCGTACAAAGCCTCTGTCCTTTAAACGAAGAAGGGCAGAGTACACGGTCGTCCGCGGGATATCTCCCTTGCGACTCAAACTGCTTACTGTTACCGGGCCTACTTCATCTAGCACAAACAAAACTTGTGCTTCAGAATCAGTAAATCCAAACACTTTCAAATTATCCCTCGTCAACTCCATATCTATAACGATAAACTCAATACCACACCATACACACTAACTCTACTTTCTAATTTTCACTTCCTTATAAACCCACTAATTCTACCATGTTGACGAAAATATCGTCAACCAAATTTGAGGAAGAATGTTTTAAAATATGTGTTTATTAGC
>JADFRL010000023.1 GCA_022561335.1 Patescibacteria group bacterium | reverse complement strand
ATGGTTCGTTAGAGCAGATGGATCAACATCAATACGTTGACGGGGAAGCGCCTGAAGGGAAATCCATAGCTCGGATTCCTGATGGTATTGGAACTTGGGTTGACCCTATCCCTACGCCTGGGGGAATGAATATTGATGGAGAAATTCCAGTTGTTCAAACCGAAGGAAGCACGGTCACAGTAGACACAACAGCGCCTGAAATTCACATAGTCGGCAATAATCCAGCATTGATTACTATAGGGTCGCAGTACGGTGATTTGGGAGCCACGGTGACTGATAATGTGAATGATAACCTCGGGGTTTATGTGACGGGAGATCAAATCGACACGAGCGTTCCTGGGACCTTTGAGGTAGTATACAGTGCTACAGATCAAGCGGGTAATACACGAATAGCCACAAGGGTTGTTGTTGTGTACGACGAGACTCTCGGAGTACCAGAGTTGCCTCTAGTACCAGAGGATGAAATAATTTTGGCAACAACAGAGGTTAAGGCTGTAGTTGAAGAACCGATAATAGTAGAAGAGCCGATAGTTGAAACTTCCACTTCTACAACAACAACGGAGACTCTCCCAGAAGAACCTATAGTAGTTGAAACTTCCACTTCTACAACAACAACGGAGACTCTCCCAGAAGAACCTATAGTAGTTGAAACTTCCACTTCTACAACAACAACGGAGACTCTCCCAGAAGAACCTATTGTAGAGGAACCGATAATTGAAATTACTACCTCTACAGCGACGACAACAGAAGAAATCATACTCACCGAAGAACCAACAGAAACTGCCACAACAACACCAGCAGTTATTACAGAGGAACCAACAGAGAACACAGTGGAAGAACCTGTAACAGAAGAGTCATTACCATCAACCCCAGAAGAGCCAGTCACTCCGATTCCAGACGAGATTGAGGAACCAATAGACACAACCGTGGATGAAGAACCAACAGAGGTTGTTATCGCATAAAAATATGGTATACAAGAACACAAAAATTTCAATAACAATACTTATTCTGTCACTCTTGGCCGGTGTGTTTATTATGTCTCCTAGTGTTGCGTTTGCACAAAATCTCGTTGTTGTCTTTGAAGAGAATCCACTCTTCAGCGAAGCGAACTTCCTTCCAGGAAATGAAGTAATTAGAACCGTAGAAGTAACAAATGACTCAGGTTCACCACAAAACATAATTGTGGAAGCAATAAATGCTCTTGACGATGACGGTTTTGGGGATGTTCTGGATATTGTTATAAAAGAAGGAGTAGCGATACTTTATGACGATCCACTTGGCACATTTCTCAGGGCGGGTGAGGTGCCGCTCTCTTCGCTTGGAGATGGAGTCTCAACCACATATTCTTTTGGTATCACATTTGATAGCAGTTCTGACAATGATACGCAGAAAACAGTTCTTGGATTTGATCTGTGCGTGGGATTTGAGGGAGGAGATACGAATTGTGGAGGTACTGAAGTGGGAGGCGAGGGTGACACTGAAGGAGGAGGTCCAAGCGTCACAATCGGCAGCTCTGGCGGCGGAGGAGGCCCTATTATTGATCTTATCTTTCTGGAAGTTTTCAGTGAGGAAGTAACAGAGACAAATGTCGTAACTACAACTGCTGTGATTGAGTGGGATTCAAGTCTACTTTCAACAAGTCAGGTAATTTATGGAAAAGAGTCTGAAGGGCCCTACAGTCTTAATCTGACAGTAGATCCCTACTTTGGCTACCCGCTCGGCACAGTGGAAGATCCGTCAAAAGTTATTCACCATACTGTGACGCTGACAGGGCTCGAAGTGGGCGTGACGTACGTATACAGAGTTGTGTCTCGTTCCTCTCCACCAACCGTAGGTTTTCAGCAAACATTTGCCTTGGTTGAAGGAGGTATCTCAGCCGTCCCCGACGCTCCTGTGGGCGGAGAGACGGGTGAAGGAACAGGCGGCAGTCCAAGTCCAATTGGCGAAACAGGAGGCATTGGTGAAGAAGCTCCAGTTGGCTCCCTTGGAGTTCAGGATGCCAAAGAAACCTCAACTGAAGCCTCTCTGGCAGACGGCACTCAAGCGGCAGCTCTTGGATTTCTCACTCTACCGGATGATTTCTTTGGCTGGCTCAAATGTTTCGGCCTCTTCTTACTCTTTATAGTTCTCATCTATGTTGCCTGGATTCTCTGGAGAGATAGTAATAAGAGCAAGTATACAAAAGATGAATTTAGAGAGCGCAGCTATCTTTTCTTCTTTGTTGGTTCGCTTCTTTCAATTTTTATAGCTTATCTTTTGAACTGGGGTTGCACCATCATTCCTCTAATTATTTTAGCTGTCATTTCTATAGCACTCTATCTATATATTCTATTCACAAAGAAAGACAAATCAAAATAACCTTTGTGGTATATAATATACGGGTTAATTATTAAATAACCTGCGTGTTAATTATGGACACACTGCAAAGAAATAAAGTTATAGGTGGTCTTGTCGCTATTGCTGTAGTGGCTCTAATTTTGTTTGGTATTACATATTCAAACAATAAGCCAGCACTAGAGACAGGGACTGCATCTGAAGAAGATATGAATCAAGAAGAAACTAATCCTACAGTGACGTTCAAAACCACAATGGGGGATATTACGTTAGAGTTGTATATAGACAAGATGCCAATTACAGCTGGGAATTTTATCAAACTCTCAGAACAAGGTTTTTACACTAATACTAAATTTCACAGAGTCATTGATGGTTTTATGATTCAAGGTGGAGATCCGAATTCAAAAGGAGACGACTCTAGTATTTATGGACAGGGGGGCCCGGGTTACACGATCGAGGATGAATTTGTTGAAGGACTATCGAATGTTCGCGGCACTATTTCTATGGCCAATATAGGGCAGCCAAACAGGCGGCAGTCAGTTTTTTATTAATCTTACCAATAACATCGAGCTTGATTTTGACAAACAGCCTGAAACGAGCAAGCATCCTGTTTTTGGTCAGGTAGTGAGCGGAATGGATGTTGTCGACGCGATTGCCAGAGTTCAAACGGGAGAGAGTGACATCCCTCTTGAGCCTATTGTAATAGAGACCGTTGTTGTAGATGAAGCTGATAAAGGGAGTGAGGAAAACGCAGAAGAGGAGGGGAATCTGGAGGAGGAGGTTTCTACTACTACAAGGGCTACTGGAGAGTAAGCTCGGGGGTGGAAATGTATTTAGTCGTTACTATCTAATTTCTCTACTTCTTTCACGATGCTTTGACTGTTCATATACTTATAAAAGGCAAAAACGGCAGTAAGTGCCACAATTATAAGAACAACAGAATAAATACCAAATAATTCTGCATTCTTCCCAAAGAAGAAGCCAATACCTATAAAAATAAGTGACCAGAGAAAGGAAGCGATAAATATAATAGGGACATAAAGAGCACGGTTCATGAGACCGATACCTGCTACAATAGGGATGAATACTTTTATTGCAGGCAGTAGCTTCCCTAAAAAGATAAACCACGCTCCGCGCTTTTTAAATACCACTTGAACCTTTTTTATTTCACGCAGAGGGAATAGTTTGAAGGCGGCGATATATTCGAGTCCTTTTTTTCGCGAAAGCTCGTAAAGGATTATATTTCCAATAGTGTTTCCTGAAGCGCCGATAAAGGAGACCAAAGCAAGGTTCAATTCTCCCGTAAATATAAAGAAGCCGGTAATTATGTAGAGGACCTGGCTTGGCGGGAAGCTGATTATTCCATTTGAGATCATGAGACCAAATATACCTATATAGCCCAATGTAACGATAATGTGCTCTATGGATATCTCAAACATGGTGACTCATTATATAGGTCATCGGGGCTCTGCCCCGATGACCTATATTAGCTTCCCGGCTCGGAAATGTAAAAGCAAGCTTTTACGTTTTGCTCGCTCTACGTCGTCAGTAACTGCCTTGCTGCGAAGTTTGAAGGGAAGAGAGAAAGCGGAAGCACAAATGAAAAACCCCGTGCAAGCACGAGATTTTTCATAAGGTTCAGAACCTTGTAGTACTGCAACAGCAAGCTGCTGCCGCACTACGAGGCCGACCTCACAAGGATGCCAACCAAGCCCCAAACCTTATGCTCTATGATACATACACCAAAAACCCTGTCAAGCTAAAAATGGCTTATTTATTAACTATTTACCAACATGTTATCCCCATAGATATCCAGAATCGATGGCGATATTGGCCCTTTTAGCTATTTTGCGGGGTCTCATTGGGCCACAGTCATAGACTACTCCCGATTTTTACTCCGGACTTTTGCCAGATACTTTTGGTGGTATTCTTCAGCTTCATAAAACGTTAATGCATCGGCAATAATAGTCATAATGTGTTTGCCTGTCTTTTCCTGCTCCTGATTTTTTCTTTTTTCTGCCAGCGTGTACTGCTTTTCATTATGTGTAAAAATAGCAGATTTGTACTGCGTGCTCTGAACTATACCCGCGTTGTGTTTTTTGAAGAAATGGTTGAGTAATTCTTCATATGAAATGATTGAGGGATCAAATTCTATCTCAATAGTTTCGGTGTGATCACCTAAATATGTGTAGGTTGGATTTTCTGTTGAGCCGCCGCTGTAGCCGACACGAGTGCGAACTACACCCGGAAGTTTTGAAAAATAATCATCAGGTCCCCAAAAACATCCCAATGCGAATGTTGCCGTCTCTACCATATCTAGAAGTATATCGGATGAAGTAAGGTTTTTGAAGTATATAAAATAACTTGCCCCAAGCGGTCCCCGGTGCCTTTACTATAAGTGTATGTATTTATCAAAGTCTATTGTGTACTGCAGTTAAACAGTAAAAGCTTTTTTGCAAGGAGGAAATCTTTTTCCTCAAGATTTTATAGTCAATGCGTCTGTGATCTCCATTCTCTTGTCAATAGCAAAAATGCACTTTTCGTCCGATGCTCGATCGGTTACGGTTTGGTCTTGTTAGGCACGCCCTTGTGGTACGTCTCAAGTTTTTTAAAGTCCTCTCTCAGAGCGCCAAGCATCTTGTTGTTATAAATGACAACTGCCGGATGATAGAGGGGTATGATGATGAGAGAGCCAAACAATGTCTGAACCCCGTATTCTTTTCCGTGGGCAGTGCTTATGGGCTCAATCTGAGCGTCCAGGCCGAATTTTTCCATTACATAGACCATCGCGTAACGCCCAAGAGTGGCTATGACTTTTGGCTCAATAATTTCAATTTGCCTGTCAAGAAAGGGGGCATAGATTTCAATTTCCGCAGGCAGAGGGTCGCGGTTTTGAGGAGGGCGATCTTTTATTATGTTTGTGATGTAAATCTCACAGCGGGGAATATGAACGTCCTCAAGCAGTTGATCTAAAATTTTTCCTGCGGCGCCGCAGAAAGGACGTCCCGTTTTTGCCTCATTTAAGCCGGGGCCTTCACCGATAAACATAATAGAGGCATCGTGACTGCCTTCTCCTAAAACAGGCAAGTAGCCGTTTTCTGTCCGAAATTCATACAAAGGCGAGGATGTCAGGTTTACTACCTCATCTCGAATTTCACGCATAAGGGCAGTTTTGGATTTCTTATTCTTTGCCATTATTGGGTATCATAACATGCTCGTATGTCCGCTCAAAAAAACATCCTTTCCTGTAGAGGAATTTCTGTTATAAAAAAAATATCTGTTACAATACTGCCTTCATGAGCAAGGTATATATCATTGGGGCAGTGGCCGTAGCGGGTGTCCTTGCTGGATATTTTTTGAGAGTCTGTGGAAATCTTGACAAACTAAATATAATATGTATAATATTCCTGCGTATCGAAGAGAAGATTTTTAATACACTATGGCTTTTACAGCTATTTTACCCAGAGAAAAACTTGAAAAAGGGACAATACGTTCTGTGGCTCGCCTCGCAATGGATACCTTTGGCTTCTCGTCGCAGAGAGAAAGGCGATACAGGGAGGATACATTACTTCTCAACCGGTTAGAACACGGACTAGCGCAACTGCGTAATGAGAAAGGTGTATTTGTTGCGGCTCTTTCAGATGATTATAAGGCGTGTTGGATGCGTGATCAACTCTACGCCAATTTTGCTTATTACTTTCTAAATGATACTAAGAAATTTAAGGCGGGTATTCGTGTCGTGTTTGAAATGCTCTTGAATGTTCAGCCAAAAATAGAGAAGGCTATTTGCTACCCGCCTAGAGAGGCGAACAATTTTATTCATGCAAAGTATGAGGCCCTAACACTTAGAGAATTTAGTTATGGATGGGGCCATCACCAAATTGACGCACTAGGACTTTTTCTTTTCATGGTGGGCTTTGCGGAGGAGAAAGGTATAAGAGTCATTCTCAATCAAGACGATCGTGACATGATTCAGCTTTTGGTTTCATATCTGACCTCAGTCCGTTATTGGGAATTACCGGACAACGGCATGTGGGAGGAGAAAATGGAGCTTCATGCGTCTTCAATAGGTTCCGCAGTGAGCGGGCTTGAAAAGATAAAAGCGCAAGGGCTGGCAATGGTTCCCTATGAACTCATATACCACGGGAAAGTCGCACTCTTTAGTCTGTTGCCGAATGAGACAAAGGAACGTGACAGAGACATGGCTCAACTTTCTCTTATTTGGCCGTACAATGTAATTCCGCAAGAGATTGCCGATATCGTACTCAAGCGTATAACTCAAGGACTCATTCAGCCGCTCGGCATCAATCGCTATTTGGGTGACAATTATTACCGCTCTGACAATGGCGTGTCGGCCGAGTGGACTATGGGGTTTTTCTGGCTCGCCATTATATATGCTGACAGGGGCGAACGGGAGGAGGCAAAAAAATGGTTTGAGCGAGGCGTCCACACCCTGACGGCTGAAGGCTATCTTCCGGAGCTGTATCAAAATGGCAGGCCTAATAAGAATACGCCTTTAGGTTGGGCGCATTCACTGGCGCTCATCGCGCAAAAAAAGATTGAACGGGCATGATAATCTCTCTTAAGATATGTTTACAGTATTATAAATAATAACAAAGTAACGTATAATGATGCTGTGCTTGAAGGAATACAGATAACTATTGTCCGCTTTCTCCAAGGTACACTCGTCGTAGCGGGCGTCCTTGCTGCCATACGTGGTTCGTGGACTGTATTATTCGCAAGTAGTATTACACTTGCGGTCATTTTTTTGCCAGCCGTATTGGGTAGAAATTTTAAGCTTAATCTTCCCGTTGGATTTCATTTCATTGTCACGTTGTTTATTTATGCAACACTTTTTCTTGGTGAAGCGGGTGATTTTTACGAGCGTTTTTGGTGGTGGGATGTACTGCTCCACACGGGTTCGGCTATCGTGTTTGGTATTGTTGGCTTTATGATTTTGTATACATTGTATGATACCAACCGTTTTGTAGCCCGGCCGTTTATGATCGGGCTATTTTCTTTTGCATTTGCGGTAGCCATCGGAGCCATGTGGGAGATTTTCGAGTTTACTATGGATAGTTTTTTTGGACTCAATATGCAGAAATCAGGGCTTATTGATACCATGTGGGATCTGATAATAGATAGCATAGGAGCGCTTATAGCCTCAACAGTCGGTTACTACTTTATAAAAGAAAGAGGAAAAGGGTTCCTATCGCGTGCAATTAAAAAGTTTACCGCGTCAAGTCCGCAGTTTCAACGGTGATTTCATCTCTATATTGCTTGGAGGGGAGCCCTTGGTTAAAGTGATAGGAAATACGCTAGAAAAACAAAAAGGAATGCGGTTCCTAAAAAAACCACTATACGGAGAGCGGACGTCTTTCCCCACGTTAGTTTTAATTTGTAATAAACAGCAATCAAGGTAAATGAGAGTATTATGGGGATGAAAACAATGAAAGCATAAAAGATTCCACCTATTCGTATGGCCGTAATATAAAATATGAAACTTACGCTAAGCGACAAGGACAGAATAAGCAGGGCATAAACAATGCCGGATAGTTTGGTCGTAAGGAGCCGTCTATACAGGGTATGGACCAATTTCTTGTCGTCCTTGTACATAGAATAATACTAGCACCTGCGGTGGTGGTAAGTAAGAAGAATGTTAGGGGAGTGTCTTAACTGCTTTGTCGAGCTTCTTACGATGAGGTATAAATATTTATACACGAGATACGGGGCATTTTATATCGGAGTACTCACAAATAACACAGCAGTTTTTACTGTCCTTTGGGACAGAGATAAGCTTTTCACATTTCTCGCATGTATGAAATGCAAGACAGCCAATACGGGGAATGTCTACTTGCTGTATATGCTTACAAAATGGACACGTAAGGTTTGCTTTTTCCATGTTTTGAGTATAACAGAAAACTCGTATATGATTTACATCCCTGATAGGTATTCTTGAGGATTAGAAGTCTTTCTTCTGGATGAATGAGCGCATTGCGACACCGTGTATTATAAATTCTTCTGCTTTCTTCTGTATTGAAGTATTTACCTCTCTAAGATGTGATTTTTCAGCTGATCGTTGTTTTTTTGCGCCGTTTCTTTTACACAAAAACACCCCCTTAAGGGGGTGTTTTTTGAATTTAAGCTCGAACGACGTTCGTGGCATTGGGGCCTTTTTGGCCTTCTACTACCTCGAAGCTTACCGCGTCGCCTTCTCGGAGGTCATTGAACTGTACGTCCTGAAGATCGTTTGAGTGGAAAAAGAGGTCCTTTTCCTCACCGTCACGAGCAATGAATCCGAATCCTCGATCAGTAAGTCGAGCAATTGTTCCTTTTTGCATTACTATAGAGAACTAATTTTTAGCTAAGCGTTCAAATTCAGAATTCTGTGTGATAAAACCCGACTCCGTTTCTCTAGCAGGTCTGAGATTTGATAGGGGACAGTCTAACATGCGAAAAATGAATGTCAATACCACGCAATGGTTC
>JADFRL010000022.1 GCA_022561335.1 Patescibacteria group bacterium | reverse complement strand
GTGTGAAATGCAAGACAGCCTGTAAGGGGAATGTCTACCTGCTGCACGTGCCCGCAATGTGGACACGTGAGGTTTGCTCTTTCTACTTCCATACATCGAGTATTCCAGAAAACTCACAAATGAATTATAAAAAAAAGAGTGAGGCCCCACACCATGGGACCTCACACAAGCGTAAACAGAGGACCGTTCTGAAATGGTCAGAATGTTTTTGTTTTTGAGCGGATGTTTCTCTTGGGGTTGCCGTGGGAAGTGTGGGGTCACGCCTTTAGGATAGCTTCCGCGCATGAAGCAGCGATGTTATCTGCTGGCAAAGAAGAACCGGGCATTGTCGCCCAGCCCTTGTCCTTGACGAATTTCTTTTGGCTCCATGAACCTTTTTCTTTCTTGAGAGCCGCAAGATCTTCTGCCGGCGCAGCCTTTGCCTGTTCGACGCAGATAGGAACCAGTTGTTCGAGAACCGCTTCTTGAGCAGCCTCCTCAGCCATCGCTCTGGCACTGCCGCTGGTGGTCCAGTCGCCCCATACGAATCCGACTAGGAGTGTAGCAACCACTCCCGCGACAGCACTACAGACCATTTGTTTCGGCGCCCACGGCCGATCACTGTCCTTGCCTACCATAGCATTATCCTCGTGTTGCGATTAGGACGCTCCTAACCTTCTGGTCTAAGTATAGCAAAAGCGCCCCCTGAGGGGGCGCTTTTGAGATTTAGGCTCGAGTGATGTTTGTGGCGTTGAGACCCTTCTGGCCTTCTACTACCTCAAAACTTACCTCGTCACCTTCTCGAAGATCATTGAACTGTACGTCCTGAAGATCGTTTGAGTGGAAAAAGAGATCCTTATCCTCACCCTCACGAGCAATAAACCCAAACCCTCGATCAGTAAGTCGAGCAATTGTTCCTTTTTGCATTACTATAGCGAACTAATTTTTAACTAAACGTTCAAATTCAGAATTCTGTGTGATAAAACCCGACTCCGTTTCTCTAGCAGGTCTGATTTGATAGAAAACAGTCTAACATATGAAATATGTATGTCAATACAAAGATTCTGTTTATACCTGGTGGGTTTGTCCTGTTAATAGCAGGGGCCGATTACCGAACTTGTTTTATATAAAACAAAAGACTGCTTAAATGGATCGAATCGGAATTTTATATCAGCTCATATTCAATTTCATACGATATATCGTATGAAATTGGGTTGGGTTTCGTATGGTAGACAATGTTCGAAATTGCAACCAACTCGTTAACAATGTTTAAAAAACAAAATTTTCTAAAACATTTGAAGGAATACCTACATTTGACATTTGAGCATCTGCTTTCGATCTGAAATCACCAACTTGCGGGTCTACAAATTGAGGATTGATTTCGCGATTACCTTGAATGGTAAAGTTTTTTTCACCATCCAAATTGTTAAATTCAGATACGGAGACCCTTTTCCCAAACACATCCATAACAACTTTTTTATCAGTGTTAAAAATGACATTATCTGCAATGATGTTTCCACCCATCTTTCTATTAAGGATACTGATACCGCCTTGTGTATTGAAAAAAATGTTGTTTGATATCACATTATTCTCTACCTGGTTGTAAGCGTTATTAACTGATCCGATGATCATGACGCCCGGTCCTGGTGCATTGTAGATAATGTTATTAGTAATTTCATTATCATGATTTACCATGCCTTTTGTTATGAAAGCGCCACTTTGTGTATTTACAAATAAAGTAAGGTCAAACGCCCATGGCTCTTGTGTTGCAGACGAGGGCTTTATGGTGTCAAAAATATTGTAATAGAACTTGTTGTGATGCCCATGTACATGACTGGTTACCGTTTGATCTTTGATATAGTTTCGATAAAACTCATTGTGATGGACTCTGCCTTCACCGCCCCATGTCTCGAATGCCCGCATATAATCTATATCAGACCCGATAAACACATTGTCATGTATTTTATTGTATGCTGATTCAAAATCTGTAAATATTTGATTTATAGAAATACCGGAGTGAGCCCACGCACGTATTTCGTTATCAAAAATTTCCCAGTTTGATGCGCCGTCTGTAAGTGTAATACCATTTGTTGCCTGCAAATCTCCAAAGTCTCCTCGCCGGCCACTATCTATTACGTTTTGTCTTAAGATTCCATAATGAGAACCAGTACTCCTTGAATTTCTTCCGGTTATTCTTATTCCGGCAGAAGATCCATTGCCTATGTTCGAACCCTCAATGATGAGATAGTCTGATCCAAGAACCAACACCGATTCTTGCCCCCCTTGAATGTCAAGGTTTTGAAGAGTGATGTAATCTGCATGATCAATCCAGAAGGTGCTTATGCCGCTTTTATCATCAAAATCATGAACGCTTCTAATAATCGGTTTAGCACCTTCTCCATATGCACCGAAAATTATACGTTTCGGTTCAGTGCCGGAACTTCGAATGGCGAGCTCTCCGCGATGGATTTGATTTCTCTTAAAGTAAATGTGATCTCCTGAGTTATACGCCATCGACGAGACCTTTTTAAGTGTGCTCCATGCTGTTGTTTCGTTAAGACCATCTGCACTGTCATTACCCTCTAGTGAGTCAACATAGTAGGCGCGGCCATTTGCCGTAGGTTGCACCTGGTCTTGTGCGATTTTTCTTTCTACATTAAAAAGTTCGTCATTTGATTGTGGGAGGCGTGATGTCACTACAGTAAATACGATAAATAATGCTAAGAACACACCAGTTAATACAAACACTTTTTTCAACCGTTTCATCATATTTGTTTTGCTATCTCAGGTATCTTATCTCTTGAAATAATATGAACTTGTGTTTTATCAATATTTTGTATGTACGTTTTTATTATACAGTGCAGTCCATCAAAAATGATCTGTCGTCCTTTATTGTCCATTATATCAATTGGATAGACTTGAGTCTGCGTTCATGATTTGCTTATAATTTTTTGTATTTTTTTGGAAATGAGAAATGGGGAAATGGGGTTAGTCACCATTTACATTATGATGTGTGATGCCGTATACCATAAAGACAGATATAGCCGATCATATCCAATTTCATACGATATATCGTATGAAATTGGATTGGGTTTCGCCTCGCAGATGACCCGGCTCTGCCAAGGCTGAGACGGGTCGGACGATCTGCCTCTGGCAGGATTTTCACCTGCCCGCCTTGGTGCTGTGACTATGTTCCAAGTACATTACAGTTGCATAGAAAAGTAGATCTATGTGCGTCTTTTACTGGCCCGCTTCGCCAGCATTGCACGCTTTATCGCAAGTCTTTTTTGAGTCTTTCTTGAACGCGATTTTTTCATCTTTCCGACTCCTGTGCTTCTTTTTGCCATAGATGCAATTGTACACTATTTACTCTATTCTAGTAGAGAATGTCAGGACCTGTTTTATTGAAAATTACCGCCCCAATTGTATTTTACGCATTTTGTGTGATGCTCCAAATGGAGAGTGTTGCTTTTACATAATATATAGTATTATTTTCTATGGATAGAGACAGGAAGGAGATTCTCATGTCCAAAAAGAGTACGTGTTCGAGATGGGGTATGACGATCGCCGCCGCCGTTTTTTTCATCGCGTCTGCGGTTTTGCCAGCACCGGCAAAAGCTGGCGGTGCTGAAGCTGTTACCAACTGGTTCGGCAACGTTGTGTTCGGCTGGGCCGACTGCTTCAAGGGAATGGCCGATGAATTCGGCAAGGCCGAAAGTCGCGGCTATTTCGGAGTTCTTTTCACAGCTCCGCTCTCGTGCGGCGCCAACATCGTGGTTCGCTACGTCGGCAACGCTGCTGACGTCGTCGTGATTCCGGCAACCGGCAAGAACACTGTCAATCCGGCGACGCTTCAAAGCTGGGATCCGCCTGTTCAATTTCCCCGCTAATGCGATACCTGTGCAGTTCCTGTGACTTGGAGAAGGCCTCAGTTAATCCTGACTGGGGTCTTTTTCTTTGAGGAGTAGGAGGACTCGTCCACCAGCTCACTGGACTCACTGTCGTTTGCTAGCTGACCTACTTTCAACTTCTTGGTCTCGCTTTACTTATGTTCGTTGTTTGTAAACAAACAGTGTTTTTTATAATGCTGCCGTGAATGGTATACTAGTATATGTAAATAAATCACGAAACTATGAAAAAACAGTCGGATAGCAATATGAAAGATACTGTGTTAAAACTCATGCTCAAAAACAGGAGGCACGTTGGAGACCATCAATACACGCTCCCGTCAATAAATGCATATCCATATCAATGGCTATGGGATTCATGTTTTCATGCAATTATTCTAAGTCATTTTAGCCCAATCGATGCACAAAAGGAGATTCTTTCGCTTATTTCTAAACAATTTGACAATGGCCTTATCCCACATATGATCTATTGGGAAAAAGCGGATGTGTTAAATATCGATTGGGGCACTAGCGGGACAAGCAGCATCACACAACCGCCAATGATTGCCTATGCGGTCTGGCAAATATTTCAAAAAGATGGAGATGAAGAATTTCTAAAAAAAGTATACAAGCACCTCTTTCATTTCCATAAATATCTGATAAATGAAAGAGACCCTCACGAACGAAATCTGATTGGAGTCATAAATCCAGACGAATCTGGAGAAGACAATTCACCGCGTTTTGATGAGCCGCTAAATCTCCAGCCAATCCACTCAATAGACACAAATTTCAAAAGAAGGCTCAAACTGATTGAGGAAAATCGGGAATGCAATTTTGACGCACCCTTTTGTATGAAAAATTTCTTTTGGGTAAAAGATGTTCCGTTTAATGTGATTATGGTAGAAAACTTAAAATGCCTTGCCCGTATAGCCGAACGACTTGGCCATGACTATGATGCCAAATACTTTGGCGAGAAGAGGCAAAAGATTATCGATGCTATGCGTGAACTAATGTTTGAAGACAATATATTCTGGACAACCTATGGTGACGACTACAAAAAAATTAAAGTAAAAACCTGGGCACTCTTTGCTCCACTCTTTGCAAAAATTCCCACACAGGAAGAGGCTGAATTGCTTGTGAATACCTATCTTCTTAATAAAGAGGAATTCTGGACAGAATATCCAATTCCAACTGTATCACAAAAAGAACCGTCATTTGACGCTGAAGGATTCTGGCGCGGGCCGACATGGTTTGCTCCAAATTGGTTTATTTACAAAGGTCTCATTCAGTACGGTTTTGCAGATATAGCCTCCGAACTCAAAGAGAAATCTCTGAAACTCCTTAAGAAATCCGGCTTCCGCGAGCAATTCAATCCTAAAACCGGAGAAGGTCTTGGTGCAAAAGAATTCACATGGGGAGGGCTCATTATTGATATGGATGACGAGTGATTTTAATCTTATAAAGATTTTTTTGATAACAAAAAAACTCCAACGTGTGAAGGCCTAGGGCTCTTCTATTTTTATGAATGCGGATTTCACGTACTCATTTTTTTCCTAAATACACAGCAACCCTTTCTCATCACGAGAAGGGGTTTTTGTAATTGGCTCTGAGAAGGTGGACGTTGTTGGGACATGGATTATGGAGAGTGGTGATGGGTTTGTTGTTCTCAGCTTTGCTGTTTGAATATTGTCACATTGTAAAGGTGATCGAGTAGAAATTCGAGTGAAAATTGAGATGGGGGGGTGTCTATATAACGCGTCTTCGTATAAGGTGTGGAAGAAAATAGGAAAATTGAGTTTTGCATAAAAAATTGAAGTCCCACCTTTCGTTTCCTACTAGGTGGGACTCAAGTGTGATGATTGTTCTCCTGCGGCGCCGGTGGCCTAGTGCACCTTTTCGTTTTCTTCTGGGTTTAAACTTTCCCTGAGCAGTCTGACGATTGCTGTTTGGAGTGCCAGGGTGTTCCTCTTGCTCCCGCGCGCGGTCATCAGGGCGATGGCAAAGCCCTCGATCTGGATTTTCATCCAGTTGATCACTTGCTTGCGTAGTATTGGATCGAGGCTGTCGAATTTCTCGGTGATATCTTCGGGAAAGGTCCAATCTATGGAACCGAAAACTTCGTTCCTGATCTGTATTTCCATCCTTCGATACCTCTCATGTCTGGCTGGTCTTATGCCTGATTATTGTCAGGATTAGAACTCTGTTGCTATTATACTGTTCAAATAATGTATCATCAATATCCTGCTCCCCGTACTGGACACGCCTGCCCTGAGTGTGCCGAAGGGTTCACTGGTGCTGAACGAATGTAATGAGTTAGAATAAATCTTTAGGTTAGATAAAAATCAGAATGGAAATAGGGGAGTTGGGGGTTGTATAAAAAGGAGAGTCTTGCCACGACGGCAAGACTCTCAATGTGATTCTTCCAACCAGGATAGTTGGTATGCTCGATTTGGGATGGTTAGTCCTTGGGCCAGGGAATCCCTTTAGACTTGAAGCGGCCTGGAACTTGAACGGTCGTGTGACCGCCCGATAAGAGCAGGCGCTCTGTAGGCGATGGGAAAACTCCGCTGCTGCAGTCGAATGTGACCGTATAGAAACTTCCGACAACTGTGGCATCCCATTTACTTATGAGTATGGAGAGATGGAAGCCTTGAGACCCAACAATGCCGCACACACAGCGCCAACAACAACAAGCAGAGTTGCGTAAAAGTGCAGCTTTGGCGTAAAGCCGCACTGTTCAGGGTGGTTGTGCAAGTGATTCCAGTAGAGACGAAGCATCCTCTTCTCCTCTGTGAACATAATCTTATACAAAAATGACATATGAAATACTTATTGTCAAGCTCCGTTGGGTGCCTGTCCTGAACGCAGTGAAGGGTACGAAGTTTCTCGCCCTGAGCGAAGTCGAAGGGGAACCTGTTTTGGATAAAAAAGCCTACAGTTAATGTCATCCAGATTTTCATGGCTCCGCGTAGTAGACGACGTTAGAACCTATTTTCAGACAACAACAGAGTATTTTTATATTCCAAATCTCACTGTTGAGAAATGTGAATTATAATTGTCCATCTATGAAACTATATTACCTCGCCGTTTACGCTCTTTATTTTCTTGCATTCTCTGTCTAAAGAAAACATGACCGATAAGCGTATCCATTTCCTTTTTGGACAAGAATTGGGACAGAATTGGAATTGGGATTGATGGGATTGGGGACAGGCACCATTAATACCGTTTTCTTACATTATAATAACTTTGGTATATAATACTAACATCTCGCATAGAACTGTAAGGAGTTAATTGCGGTCAGGTCGGTGTTATAAACAATAAAATAAAAATTAAAAACTAAACAATTACTATGCCAAATAACGTTATTCCTTTTTCGGAAGTCGTAACAAACTCTCTTATTAATTTATGGAATAGTGTAATAGGATTTGCGCCGGAACTTATAGGAGCTTTTGTAATTTTAATTCTCGGTATTATTATTGCTCCGATTATTGGCGGCATCGCTAAAAAACTGGTTAAACTAACCAAGATAGATACCTTATCCGAAAAATCTGGATTGTCCAACACGTTTGAAAATTTGGGATTGCACTTTACTTTTTCGGATGTAATCGGCAAATTGGTAAAATGGTTCTTCCTTATCGCGTTTCTTATTGCGGCAATGGATGTCCTTAATTGGGCTAGTGTTACCGATTTCCTGAAGGAAATCATGCTCTATATACCAAACGTTATCGTTGCAATCATTATTCTCGCGGTTGGATTGATTGCCGGCCAGTTTGTCAAAAAAGCAGTTATAACGGGACTTAAAACAACTGGGTCAATAAAAAATCCGGAACTTCTGGGCAATATTGCTCGGTGGTCGCTTGTTGTTTTTGCCACATTGGCCGCATTACTGCAGCTCGGTATTGCAGAACGTCTTATTGAAATCCTATTTGCCGGCGTGGTTATCACGCTCGCTCTCGCTTTTGGACTTGGAGGAAAAGAGAAAGCAGCAAGATTTTTAGATCGTTTCGATAAAACGCGTTAGCAACGAATAGCTGCTTGCTCTGTTGTTTCTCCATAATCAACCATTCCACCTGGAAGGGTGTATTGACCTTTAAACGGGGGTTTCCCCCTTCTTATCAAGAGAAGACGACCCTGTTTGTCGAATACCACACAATCTACAGTTAAGATTATATGTTTTTTAGACTCCATGAAATTAATTGTACCAGATACGTACTAACTTTTGGTATACTTTCTATATGACTACAATAATTCATATTGGATTTGCGATGATCATTCTTTTGTTACTTCATCATAGATATATTCATAGGAATGATAAAGACAAAACTGGTTTGCAAAAATGGTTTCAATTGAGTGATGTAAGAAATCACGAAACTGTTGAGCTCATCATTTTGGGAATTATCATAGGTTTACTTATATAAAACAGGTTCTAACTTCGTACATTCGTGGGAGCCAGCAAACGGGATAATTTTACGGCGTCAGGACGTACGTCCCGACGTCGTGTCTTGTGTGGGCTGGTTCGGTAAATGGTGAGGTTGGCTAATCTCGCAAAAGGGAACCCTTTGCGAGATTTTTAAAAATAGAAGTCGCCTTACGACGACTTCCTTGAGTATTCTGTCCCAACTCTAGAGTAGGGAGTAGAGAAAATTCAAGAGCCCTCCTCTTTTTATGTACGGGTGCGTTTCTAAAAATCTCTCTCGAGCTATAATCGCCTGTTCAACAAGTAGGGTTCCACCTGGGCGATTGCCTGGCTTGATGGTGGGATTGTTCATTTGCCATGTTGTTAGACGAGAACCTGCGTCACAATCAACTTTCGTCGCAGCAAGAGCTTTTCTGCTTTTGCTTCTTTCGATTAAGCCACGTATAAGTAGCGCCAGGAGCATGATCGTAATACTGAGCATAAGCGGCATGGGTATTATATACATCTGAATTCTCCAGAAAGAGTGATCAAGATACAGCCTAATACAAGACTAGCATATTCTTAGGAAAACGGCGTCAGTCACCAAAATAATGGCTTATAATTGTGGGTTTTTTATTTCTTATCATTACACCCCTTATTCGCCCGAATAAGGGGTGTAATGGATTCTTTAATGGTGGCTTATAATCTCGATTTTCTTTCAACAATGAAGTAAAGATTACTGCGATATATCGCAGTAATAGAAGTTGAGGAGTTCAGTACCAGCCTGCCTATCGGCAGACTGGGCAGGCTGTCCTGACGTCGTGTCTTGCGTGTGAGTATATATTGACAAAAGGGGTTTTTTTTGAGAAACTCATTCGAGTCTGACGACTCTCAGACATTCGTCCCGAGGACTCAGTCCCGAGGGAGTCGGAATGACCTGAAGGCAGATTTCAGTGGGTGCGGATATCTGCATCGGGGTGCGACCCTCGAAGCCCAGTACGCTAGGCGAAGCCAGCACACTGGGTTCCGCGATTTCGATTATGATTTCGGGTGAAGGATAAACAAGAAGCATGGGTCCCCGCACCCAAGCCGTAGTTCATTCGGCTATCCCTAGAGCTCATGTTTCATGTTCGCAACAGATAGCCCGTAGACAGCTATCGGCCTCGGAGGCATCATCCCTCCGAGGTTTTTTTATTTGTAAATCGGACGTCATGACGTGCGTCCTGACGTCCCCTCATACATGTTACTAACCCCTCATATTCCCTTTTTACTCAAGAGCGCAGCGTGAGAAGCGAATACTTGGAGCTTTGCAAGGCTTATTGAGAGCTTTTGCGAACTTGTGAGCAAAAGATCCAATAAGCGGACAGATCCTGTAAGGATTGATTTGCAAGGCGCAATCCTGAGCGTAGCGTAGGAATT
>JADFRL010000021.1 GCA_022561335.1 Patescibacteria group bacterium | reverse complement strand
GAGAATGAAAAGCTCCTTTGAGACTGCGAGCGAATAACGGCGGCCTGCACCGGCCGCCGTTCTCTTTTATAACATTGTTGAGAAACGGCCAATTTAATCCTTGAGTGTTTTTAGATACTCAAGCATAGTGTTTATATCACTCACCTCAAATGGATCATCCGGACAGTCATCCGAAAACCCGGGCTCAATAAATGCTTTCTTAATGACACCGTCCTCAACGTAAATGCTGTATCTCCACGAACGTTTTCCAAAGCCAAGATTGTCTTTCTTCACCATCACGCCAATCCTTCGTGAAGAGACCTGAGCCATCCGGCAGAAGCTTTACCTTTGCCACGTCAAGCCCTTTCCCCCACTGATTCATCACAAACGCGTCATTGACACTAAGGCAGTACACTTCGTCAACGCCAAGCGCCCTGATGTCATCATATCCTTTCTCATAGCCCGGTAGATGCGTTGAGCTGCACGTTGGAGTAAAGGCACCCGGAAGCCCAAAGAGCACCACTTTCTTGCCCTTAAAAAGGTCATCGGACGATACATCCTCCCAGCGATACGGATTATCTCCACCAATAGATTCATCACGTACCCGTGTCTTAAATACAACAGAGGGAACAGGTTTTCCTTCAAGAGATTTGCTTTCCATAATTCTAATGAGTAGTGTTTACCTTACAAACAATGTAACCATTGTATGGTGAAAACTAAGAAAGTCAACAGAACGAAGTAAGGGGGCTGCACATTATTGTAATTGTCGGACCAACTGCAACGGGTAAGAGTGCGCTTGCTGTGCATCTTGCCAAAAAATTTTATGGAGAAATTATTTCTGCTGACTCACGCCAGATATACCGAGGTCTTGATATCGGAACAGAAAAAATCACAGAGAAAGAAATGGGGGGCATCCCCCACCACCTTCTTAGTATTGCTGATCCAAAACACAGATACACCGTCACTGATTTTAAACACGATGCCACAGAAGCTGTACGATATATCGTACAAAAAGGGAAACTGCCTATTGTGGTAGGTGGCACAGGATTTTACATTCAAGCACTTGTCGACGGGATTGATTTCCCTAGTGTTCCTCCCAATCCAGTGCTGCGAAAAACGCTTGGGGCAAAAACGGTCGATGAGCTTGTCCGTAACTTGCAAAAACTTGATCCCGCTCGAGTGGATACGATTGATGTAAAAAACAGGCGACGACTCGTTCGAGCTATTGAAATTGCAAAAGCGACGGGGCAAGTTCCTCCAATACATTCAAAACCAAACTATAATGCTCTCTTTATCGGACTTTTGATTGACCGCGATCAGCTTCGATCTCGTATCAACAAACGCCTTGCCGGCACACTGAAAAAGGGACTTGTGGAGGAAACAAAGAAGCTGCTTGATGTTCTTCCTCACGAGCGGATTAATGAACTTGGTCTTGAATATCGTATCGTTACCCGTTTTATCCGTGATGAAATCACAGAAGAAGAAACACGCAAACTACTTGAGTACGAACTCTGGCACTATGCGAAACGACAGATGACATGGTTCAAACGCGACAAGCGTATTTTATGGTTCAATTCAACTGACACCAGAAAAATAGAGGCAGCTGTTAGAAAATTCTTAGCAGACTAGTGCCCTTCGACTTCGCTCAGCACACTGAATTTTTATAGTCAGTAACTTCCTTAAAAATTCGTGCGGGTCCACCAGGACTCGGTCACGAGTTACTAAGTCTTTTGCTTCACTTTGCTCGCAAAAGTCTAAGTACTCTCGACCCCGACTCAGTGCTTCATCGTCCACAGGACGCGCACTTCCGTCTTTCGAGTCCTTCTGCAGATTCCCCATAAACCACAACACTCCTACAAAAGTAGAACTGTTATGGTTTTGCGGGCCCGCCAGGACTCGAACCTGGGACGTCGGTTTTGGAGACCGAAATTTTACCACTAAACTACAGGCCCTTTGCCTACTTCTTAACCTCCTGATGTAGAGTTTGTTTTCTATCCCACTTACAATACTTCTTGAGCTCAATTCTTCGCTCAACACTTTTTCTGTTTTTTCTGCTCCAGTAGTTGATTCGCTTGCAGTCCTTACACGCAAGTTTTATAAGTTTATCTTGTGACATATATAATTCTACACTAACCGTGATTGCTACTATAGAGTATTTCTCAGCAGGCGTCAATTTATATTAAAACAACTTCTACCCGTATACCGTGAGGCCTGCCTGACTGATTCGTTTAGTTAGGCAGGGGTTTGACCTCCAGGTCACTTAGCATCTCTGTTCATTATATTTCAGAAATACTAAGTACTCGTAGACTCGGCTCGACGCTTACTCGTGTCCCACACGCGCATCTGCGCCCGTATCAAATCCCTCCCGCTCAGTACATTAACACAAAAGGCACTGGCCAGATGCCAGTACCTTTTGTGTGTTAGTGCGCCGGGAGGGATTTGAACCCCCGTAGGGCTAAGCCCGGCAGATTTACAGTCTGCTGCGATTGACCAACTCCGCCACCGACGCAAATGCTTATGTTAGCACTTTTTCTTTTTTGGTCGAAGTTCTAACTTTCCTTTTCCCAAGCGTTACACTCTTGCGTTTCTTCACATCAAACGTAAACTCATTATTTTTGAGATCCACTCTTATGCTTCCACCCTCCATTACACCATTACTGATCATGAGGGATGCAACTGGAGTTAAAATCTTATTCTGAATGAGTCTACCCAAAGGACGTGCCCCGTACTGTGGATCATATCCCTGCTTCCCCAGATAGTCCAATACCTCGGCAGACACCTTGAGCTCTATATCCTTCGATCGAAGCCTCTTCTCTATCAAGCTCATCTGCATGACAACAATTTTCTTTATGGCCGCAGGAGTTAAAATATTATAGATAATTATTTCATCAAGCCGATTAAGAAATTCCGGGCGGAAGTAATCCTTAAGACTTGAAAGAACTTTAACTTTGGTACCTTCGTACTGTTTTTTTTCTTCCTCTCCCGTTGTAAACCCAATCTTTTCCATTTTATCAATATATTCAGATCCTATGTTCGAGGTAAGTATGATGATAGTATTTTTGAAGTTAACAATCCTTCCTTTAGCGTCAGTCAAATGCCCATTATCGAGTACCTGAAGTAAAATGTTAAAAACCTCTGGGTGCGCTTTCTCTATCTCATCAAATAACACTATTGAATACGGGCGATGCCGTATAGTTTCTGTCAGACTGCCGCCTTCTTCATAACCAACATAGCCCGGAGGAGCTCCTATGATTTTTGAAACAGAATGCCTCTCCATATATTCACTCATATCAACACGGATGAGTGTTTTTTCATCGTCAAACATAAACTCTGCAAGAACTTTTGTAAGTTCTGTCTTACCCACACCAGTAGGCCCTAGAAAAAGAAATGAGCCGATGGGTCGATTAGGATCCGCTATGCCGGCCCTCGATCGTTTCACCGCGTCAGACACTTTCTTTACAACATCATCCTGTCCTATAATGCGCTTTTTGAGTTCTTCCTCCATACGGGAGAGCTTCTTGGCTTCCTCCTCAAGCATGCGCGCAACAGGAATCCCGGTCCATCTCGACACAACTTCAGCAATATCTTCAGCGGTAATTTCCTCTTTTAGAATCCTCCGTGATTTCTGCAGCTTCTTGAGATGTTTCTTTCTGGAAGTTAAATCTATCTCCAATTGGGGGATGGTTACATAACGAATTTCAGCCGCTTTCACCAAGTCCGCAGTAGCCTCAGCCGCATCAGCTTCGATACGAACAGATTCCAATTCTTTTTTAATTCTTTTAATATCAGAAATGGCCTCTTTCTCATTTTTCCATTTGAGTTCAAGTTCCGCCGATTTTTCCTTAAGGTCGGCCACATCTTTATCAATTTGTTTGACACGCATTTTAGCTTTTTTATTTCCCGAACCTTCTATATCCTTCTTAAGAGCCTGCTTTTCAATTTCAAGTCTCCGAGTCTTGCGGTGAGCATCCTCGAGAGCCTCTGGTTTATTCTCAAGTGAAATACGTAGTGCTGAAGATGATTCGTCAATAAGATCGATTGCCTTATCAGGCAAGAAGCGGTCTGAAATATAACGGCTGCTTAAGTCAACTGCGGAGATTATAGCATCGTCTGTAATGTGTACTCCGTGGAACAATTCATATTTTTCTTTGAGGCCGCGAAGGATAGCGACAGTGTCCTCAAGTCCCGGCTCTTGAACATACACAGGTTGAAAACGACGTGTAAGAGCTGGGTCACGTTCAATGTGTTTTTGATATTCCTTAAGTGTCGTAGCGCCAATGACACGCAGATCGCCTCGAGACAGCGCCGGCTTGAGCATATTTGACGCATCCATAGCTCCTTCCGCAGCCCCTGCACCAACTAACGTATGGACTTCGTCAATAAACAGAATAATTTGCCCCTCGGCACGCTCGATTTCTTTCATAATATTCTTGAGCCTTTCCTCAAACTCCCCTCGATATTTGGTGCCCGCGATGAGCAGCCCTAAATCAAGGGAGAGCAGTTCTTTGCCCTTGAGCGATTCCGGCACTTCCCCGGATGCCATGTGTGTGGCAAGCCCTTCTGCTATGGCGGTTTTCCCTACTCCGGCTTCTCCAATCAAGATGGGGTTGTTCTTCGTACGACGCGATAAGATCTGTATAACCCTATTAATCTCTGCGTCACGGCCGATAACGGGATCAAGTTTGTTCTCGGACGCAAGTTTATTGAGACTGCGCGTATATTTTGCAAGCGCCCTGAATCGTTTAGGCTGATTCACATCAGTAATTTTGTTTTCCTGCTGTTCTTTAATGATTTCAATTATCTGCTGACGATCCAGGCGGAATCGATTTAAAATTTCACGTGCCTGCCCTGGATGATCGAGAATAGCAACAAATAAATGTTCTGTTGATACAAACGAATCATTAAGTCCTGTGGCTATCTTGCCGGATGTTTCAAAAATTTGCGCAAGTTCAGGGGTTAAGTACAGCTGATATGATGGTGACACTACTGAAGATTGCTCCGGTACTTCAAGCGCCTCAAGGAGCGTATCAGTCAAAAGCACTGTGTCCACCTCAAGCCGCTCTAAAACTGACAGCACATTGCTTTCTTCTTGCAGTACTAAGGCCGACAGTAAGTGAAGCGGATTAACGTGATTTTGTCCACGCTCAATAGCAAGTTCGTGCGCTTTCCGAACTGCTTCTTTTGCTTTTGTTGTAAAGTTACCAAAGGGGGCCATTGTATTTTATTAAGCGTATTATATAACTGATTAAGATTACATAAGGTTATTCCTCTTCAACACCTGCATCACTTTCTTCTCGATTCGGGTTTCTAGAATCGACTATTTCAGAAAGGTATGCCTGCACAATAGAAACGGGAGTGTACGACCCTGGGACATTTTGGGCATCCAATGTATATACCCCAATCATTTCTCCAAAAATATTCAAAAGCGGGCTTCCAGCAATAGCATTAACAATAATAGTGGTCTTAATACGATCGAGTGCGGTTATCGTCTTGCCTTCTTCCCCAGATTCTCCTGAGTTTGATATCAGAGTATCTCGATATACAAGATCAGAAACAATACCCATGGCTACATTGGTACGTTTTTCTCCTCCGAGAGCAATGACCGTTTGACCTAATTTAAGACTGTCTCCTCCTATAAACTGTACTCTTGGAAACACTTGCCCCTCTTCAGCCTCTAGTTGGAGCAGTGCTACGGGAAATCTCTCATCTACACCGACCACCGTTACATTGAGTACGCTTCCACTTGCTGTAATTCCTTTGAGAACCTCTCCTTTCCTTATAATACTCCTGTCTGTAGCTACCAGTCCGTCTGTCGAAACAATAATTCCAAGTCCTATGACAGACTCCTCATCAATACTTTGAACCTGATCTGCTCCGCTTCCTTCACCTCCTACTAAAGAATCCTCTGAACCTGACACAAAACCGGAAGCTCTAACCAACCTAATGAGATACTGTTTGTTCCTCTCAATTGATTCGGTAATAAGGTCATCCTCCCTTACCACGATCGTTGTTTCCTTTTCCGTAGTGATAATGCTTGAACTTCCCGGCTCTGCGGGAACCACTCGCTCAATAGTGCGCTCAACAATACGGTTAATGGTCTGGGTAACAGCCGGTGGAGCCTGATCCAACAGCGTTACGGTAACAATCCCGGTTGCTATCGAGGTTACAAAACTCACAAGAAGCGTGAGTAGGACAATTTGTGTTTTATTAAGCTCTTCGAGTTCCATCCGGTTATTATAACACTAAATTATAAATACTGTAGCCGAGATTACCGTGGTTTTAAGCCACAAAATGAGGTAAGCGGCCATGTTAAAGATATCACGATTTTTGCCTCTTGTCAAAATTTGCTACTATTTCTACAAGCACCCTAACAACATAATCAATATCTTTCTGCGTCGTCGCCCTCCCGAGAGAAAAGCGAAGTGAACTGGTGGTTATTTCTTTAGACTTGCCCAGTGCTTCTATCACGTAAGAACTTCCGCCATCATGGCCCAGACAAGCACTGCGTGTTCCAATGGCGATGCCCCTAGCGTCAAGGAGGATCACCATAAATTCATTGTCCATTCCAGGTATTGAAAAGTTAACATTATTGGGTATACGATCTTTGACTTCCCCATTAAGTTCCACTCGTGGAATCTTTTGTAATACTTCAGCAATAAAATAATCCCGCAGTCGTGTAAGACGCTTCGTGTCGTAATCACGATTATCTGCAACGAGAGAAAGTGATCTTGCAAATCCCACTATAGACGGAATATTCTCAGTACCCGGCCGCAACCCAAATTCTTGATCCCCTCCTGCAAAGACGGCAGTGAGTCCGGTCTTCCGACTCTTATACAAAGCTCCAATACCTTTGGGTCCATATATCTTCTGGGCATCCATGGTCAGCAAATTGACGCCCAACCTTAAAACATTTACCTTTATAAACGCTATCGCCTGACTGGCATCGGTATGAAAATAGGGATAGACTGCACTTGTATCTTTTTTTATATGCTTGTTAAAGAAACGTATTTCTTTTGCTATATCCCTTATGGGTTGAATAGTACCGATTTCATTATTAACATACATGATAGAAACAAGAACAGTCTGCTTAGTAAGTGCCCTCCTAACATGTTTAGGGTCAATTCTTCCACCGCGATCCACAGAAACATACGTCACATGTGCCCCCCGCTTTTGAAGTCTCTTGAAGTTGTCGAGCACTGAAGGATGTTCAACGGCACTTGTAATAAAATGCATATCAGAAAGTACCCTTCCTTCTGCCTCACAGGAGGCGACGGTCCCTAAAATAGCTAGGTTATTTGCTTCGGTCCCGCCTGCAGTAAAAATAATTTCGTTACTCTTCGCATTGAGCTGTGAGGCGATGCTAAGACGCGCCGCCTCGAGAATATGTTTAGCCTCTACACCTTGACTGTGGATACCTCCTGGATTTCCAAAAAAAGTATTAAAGTAGGGTGTCATCTCAGAAACAACACGAGGATCAACGGGTGTAGCCGCAACATAATCAAGGTAAACGCGACGTCCTCTAGAACGGATAATTTTTGACAAAAATGATAGTGCCATAGTAGCTATTGTAATCCGGTCCTTTCTTTTTGCAAAAGTTATAAACCAATGTATAATGCGATCTGTGATACTCTGATGGATGGTCATGTCACTTGCACCCTACTGAGTTATGAACTCAAGAAAACAATATGGCAAAGAAAAATTCAGACAATGTCGTAGCACGCTCCCCTATTGTTGTTGTAATGGGTCATATTGATCATGGCAAATCAACTCTCTTAGATCATATACGCAAAACAAATATCGTAGAGAAAGAAGCGGGCAGTATTACCCAGCAATTATCTGCCTATGAAGTGGTACATAAAAATAAAGACGGAGTGGAGCGAAGTATTACTTTCCTTGACACCCCAGGCCATGAAGCTTTCGCTCTCATGCGTTCACGCGGTGCAGAAATAGCCGACATAGCAATTCTTATAGTATCAGCAGAAGACGGTGTCAAGGAGCAGACACTTGAAGCTCTCTCCGCTATCAAAGAAGCTCATATCCCTTTTATCGTATCCATTAACAAAATCGATAAGCCGGGAGCAGACATCGAACGGACAAAAAATAATCTTCTTGAGCACGAAATTTATCTTGAGGGGCTTGGAGGAAATGTCCCCTATGCGGCTATCTCAGCAAAGACCGGAGAAGGAGTACCTCAGATGCTCGACCTTCTGCTTTTAGCTGTGGATCTTGAAGAACTTACAGGAGTCCGAAGTAAAAATGCCGAGGGTGTTGTCATCGAATCTCATGTCGATAACAAAAAAGGAATCTCTGCTACCCTCGTGATCAAAGATGGAACCCTCAAATTGGGTACGTTCATAGTAGTAGAAAACTCAGTCGCACCGGTTCGTATTATGGAAGACTTTGTCGGCCACCCTATTAAAGAAGCCCACTTCTCAAGTCCTGTGCAAGTCACCGGATTTAATTACCTCCCACAAGTAGGGTCTCCCTTCTCATCTTTTGAGAAAAAAAAGGAAGCTGAGGCTAAAGCGATTGCAAATTCTAAAAAGAAAGGCGAGAAGAACAATAGGAAACAGCTGTCTCGGGAGGAAAGTGAGCTCTTTTCAATCCCTATCATTATTAAAGCCAACGTCATGGGAGCCATCGATGCCATCAAGCATGAGATCGAAAAACTCAAAAGCGATCGAGTGAGAATTCACATCATTCAGGATGGTGTCGGCACTATATCTGAAAGTGACATAAAGAATGCGGGAGGCATTAAACACGTTCTCATTTTGGGCTTCAATGTGAGTGTAGACAAGCAGGCTCAAGATCTTGCAGACCGAGCAGGTATTCGTATTAAAACGTTCTCTGTTATTTATGAACTGGAGGCATGGCTCAAAAAGACTATCGAAGAACTCACTCCAAAAATTCAAACGGAGGAGGCAACCGGTAAAGCCAAAATACAGAAAATCTTCAGTCGAGTAAAAGACAAACAAATTGTTGGCGGCATAGTGCAGGAAGGTGCTATAACCATTGATGCTCATGTAAAAATTCTTCGCAGAAATACAGAAATCGGACGCGGGAAAATTATAAATCTGCAATCTCAAAAAACTAATACACAGCGTGTTACAGAAGAACATGAATTCGGCTCTCAGATACAATCAAAGATAGACATAGCTCCCGGTGATGTACTTGAAAGTTTTATCCTTGTAGAAAAATAATCTTCTATGTTAAACAGACACGATCGTATGAAAGAGTTACTCCAGCATCTCGCTGCAGAATTTTTGAATCGGCAGTCAAATCGAACAACCCTCATTACGGTAACTGACATTAATCTTACAAAAGATGCCCGCAGCGCTACTATTCTGATTAGCGTATTCCCAAAAGATAAGACCAAAGGAGCGCTTGATTTTGTAAGACGTAAGCGAAGGGATCTCGGAGAATATATAAAGACTCACAGCAGACTAAAACGTTTACCCCGATTTGATTTTGATATTGACCATAGCGAGCAAAATAGGCAACATCTCGATAAATTGCTAAATATATAAGGCATGGTGGTGAAGTGGTAACACGGGAGTCTGCAAAACTCTTATGCAGGGGTTCGATTCCCCTCCATGCCTCACGTGGAAATTAGATATATTCTTCCATTTTATTTTCACGTGGCAGTTGGGAAATCGAACGAAACTTTTGCGCCATTGGTTTGAGCAAAAGTCCGCGGTTCCAGGGAAGCGCTGCGAATTTATTGCACAGTAATTTGAGCAGTGCGGAGGAAGAAGATTCCTCTCCATTCCTCAAATAGGAAATTATGTGCATCACAGTTACTTTCCCATTATGATATCTGTATATTTG
>JADFRL010000020.1 GCA_022561335.1 Patescibacteria group bacterium | reverse complement strand
GGCTGGGTTCCACCGATATTAGTTAGCTTGTTACGTAACATTACTGCTACGCACCGCCGTGATTGGTTGGTTCTATCTTTTTTCATAGACAGAAAATCTCGATATATCGTTTAAGAGTGGGCTTAGACAGTCGAATCACGAAGTGATTGCTTTTAACTTTGGACTTTTTACTTTCCGCTAGTCGAGCAACTTCGTTGCTCGACGGTCTAAACCCAGCTCGCGTAACTTTTTAATTGGCGAACAGCCAAACCCTTGGGACCTGCTCCAGCCCCAGGATAAGTTGAGCCGACATCGAGGTGCCGAACATTGCCGTCGCTATGGACGCTTGGGCAATACTAGCCTGTTATCCCCAGGGTAACTTTTATCGGGTAATCTCCGGCCGCATCTAAAGCGGACCATCGGTTCACTATGCTCTACTTTCGTATCTGTTCGTCATCTACGACTCACAGTCAAGCTGGTTTATGCCATTACACTATCGACACGGTTTCCATTCGCGCCTAACCAACCTTGAGACCCCTCCGTTACTTTTTGGGAGGGTAGCGCCCCACTAAAACTGCCTGCCACGCACTGTCTCAACTAGGTTTTTCCTAGCTGGTTAGAGACTGCCAAAATCAAGATGGGTATTTCACTGACGACTCCACATTCCCCAAGAGGAATGCTTCAAAGTCTCCCCACTATTCTACGCATTAACTCAACAGCCCCAATACGAAGCTACAGTAAAGCTCCTGGGGTCTTTTCGTCTAACTGCAGGTACCCGGCATCTTTACCGGGATTGTATTTTCACCGAGCAGGTCCTTGAGACAGTTTCCCAGTCGTTACGCCATTCGTGCACGTCGGAACTTACCCGACAAGGAAATACGCTCTTTTTTTCCATATTTGCTTGCACAAAAGGACTCTATCTTCACCCTCTCCAATATGAAGTTCGGGTGCCTAGCATCTGGTCTCTTGTTGGCTAGGTGTGGACTATGCATGCATTACTGCAATGCAAGGTAACTATGGCTTGGGCTGTTCAACCTATAATTGTTCCAGTCCTTTAGCGCGTTTGGCGTTGACATCGGGTGTCTAAGGACAACCGATGTCCGCCAACCGCGCTAAACCTTAGAACAATTATAGTTATTGCTGACATTGACCGGGGCTTACACAACCCAGCATGCACATCACGCTGCGCGCGATGCTTTTGGTACTTAGTACTTGGTACATAGTACTTAGCAGTCATTTTCGATGACTAAAACTAGGTACTAAGCACTAGGTTACTAGGTACTAAAGCATCACATGCAATGTGATGCGCACACCCTCCGTGTTTAACCTTCCGGCATTGGTCAGGCGTCACCCCCTATACATCCTCTTACGAGTTCGCAGGGAGCTGTGTTTTTGATAAACAGTCGCCAGGGATACTTTCGCTGCGGCCCCTCACTTTTAATTTTCTAACTATTTAAAAAACTAAAAGTGAGGGGCAAGCCTTATCGCTAACTTACGGCTGCTTTTTTGCCGAGTTCCTTGAGGAACAATCACCCGTTCGCCTTAGTCTTCTCGACTCTACCACCTGTGTTGGTTTGCGGTACGGATTCTTGCATACTGAAGCTTAGAGGTTTTTCTTGGAAGCGTGCTCCCTTTAATTTCCGAGTCCCGAAGGAGTCAGATCTTCTCTCCGCTTGGGCTATATCTCCCGGATTTACCTAAGAGACACCCTCACGGCAAGAACGCAAATCCAATAATGCGCTAAAAGTACAACACTCCGTCACCCCATCGCATATGCAAGAAGTCATGGAATATTAACCATGTGCCCATCGCCTGCGGCTTTCGCCATCGGCTTAGGACCGACTAACCCTTGGCTGATCATCGTCGCCAAGGAAACCTTGGTATTTCGGCGTGCGGGGGTCTCACCCGCATTGCGGTTACTCGTGCCAACATTCTCACTTCGCCACGCTCCAGTGTGGGTCACCCCTTCACCTTCATCGCAGAGACGAACGCTCTCCTACCGCCGAGCACTATCGAAATAGTGCTCGGCCCTCAGTTTCGGTATTATGCTTGAGCCCCGATAATCTACGGCGCAGAAACCCTCGATGAGTGAGCTGTTACGCTTTCGTTAAAGGATGGCTGCTTCTAAGCCAACCTCCTCACTGTCTTAGGACTTCCACTTCCTTAAGTGCACTGAGCATAAATTTAGGGACCTTAACTTGAGATCTGGGCTGTTTCCCTTTCGACCGATGGAGCTTAGCCCCCATGGTCTAACTGCCGAGTTTTGACACTTGGTATTCGGAGTTTGATAGGTATGACGAGGTTTCCCCCTATTCACACCTTCCAGTGCTCTACCCCCAAGCGGAACACTCGACGCCAACCCTAAAGCTGTTTCGGAGAGAACCAGCTATTACGAGGTTCGATTAGCTTTTCACTCCTTACCACAAGTCATCCGATGGTATTGCACGGCCAACCGGTTCGGGCCTCCAGATGCCTTTCGGCATCCTTCACCCTGCTCATGGCAAGCTCACCTCGTTTCGGGTCTTATCCATACTACAAAAGTCGCGCTATTAACACTCGGTTTCCCTATAGCTCCGGGGGAAGACCCCTTAGCTAAGCAGTATAGATAAACTCGTTGGCTCATTCTTCAATAGGCACGCCGTCGCGGGCATCACGCTGCGCGCGATGCTTAAAGCAAAAACCAAAAATAAGAAATTAAAATTATGGAGTGCGCGAAGCGCACACAACAATTTTGCATTTTGCATTTTGACTTTTAAATTAGCATCACATGCAATGTGATACCCGCTTCGACTCCTTGTAGACGTATGGTTTCAGATCTATTTCACTGTCCTCACCGGACTGCTTTTCACCTTTCCCTCACGGTACTCGTTCACTATCGATCTCTAAGAGTATTTAGCCTTACCGGTTAGTCCCGGCAGATTCACCCAAGCTATTCGTGTCTTGGGCTACTCAAGAATGAAAGCAAAAGAGGTGTAGTATTTTCAATTACGGGGCTGTTACCCTCTAGGGCCGCGCTTCCCAGCACGTTCATCTAATACTACACTTTGTAACTCTTCTCGTGTAAACACGACGCTTTCACCTTACAACCCCGAATCAATGCAAGCATTGATTCGGTTTGGGCTTCTCCCGTTTCGCTCGCCGCTACTCAGGGAATACCGGAACTTTTTAGTTTACGGATAATGATCTTCCGCAAACTAAAAAGTTCACATATTGGTTTCTTTTCCTCCGGGTACTGAGATGTTTCACTTCCCCGGGTACGCCCGCGCCCCGCGCGGAATTTTCAATTTTTAATTCTCAATAAATATCTAATTTACCAACAAATCAAATTTGAAGATTAAAACATTGGAAATAGTAACTTGAAAATTCCGTGCGAAGCACGTCTCGTGCAGAGCACGAGGGGTTCCCCCATTCGGAGATCTCCGGATCAAAGGTTGCTAGGCACCTCCCCGAAGCTTATCGCAGCCACGCCACGCCCTTCATCGCCTCTTAGAGTCAAGGCATCCACCGTACGCCCTTGGTTTCCTGTTAGGAAACCTAAAAACCGCTTCTATCCTCTCTATCTTCCCTTTAATATAAAGAAAAGTAGAGTGGGTAATTGTTTGTGATTTAATACTCCCATTAGAGCCTTCGGTTATTTTCAATAACCTGCCTCTAACGGGATACCTGCTCTATTCTATTTAATTGTCAAAGTGCATCCAGTGTGTATTTTGAATAAAAAAACCGCTTGTAACCAAGCGGGGGTAGACATCCAAGTGAAAACCGCGACTACCTATTCCGCTTTTTGTTCAAATTGGCTGTTTTATTCATAAACACGTGCTATCAGTATATAGAAGCTCTTAAGAAAGTCAACATAACGCAAAAGCCCCCGCTACCCTGGCAGGGGTTTTTCTATTCATTCATGCCTAAACTGCTATAGTATTCTCACTTTCGGTGATTCGATACTTCAGCCTTTACCTTTTCAATGTAACGTGCGGCGGCATCTTGTCCCCCCAAACCAAAGGCGAGCCCGATGGCTAGTGAGAAAGCCACCACAAAGCCTGTAAATATAGTCTGCACAAAAGCTGTCGCGACACCAAGCTGATTAAGTGCGGCAAGGACCGCAAAAATCCATATGGACCACCTTGTCACGCTCCCCAGGAAATGAGCTGAACTGAAACCTGCCGCCTTCGCTGAACCTACAACCACATTTTGCATTACTTCGGCAATAACAGCCGCAACCAAAAGAATCAGCACCGCTACAATCACATTAGGAAGATAAAGCAATACTACCGTTTGAAGAAAAACCGTTACTTGACTGAGTCCCAATACCTCAAGCGAAGCAACCAGAAAAACGACAATAATAAACCATTTGACCAACCCCCCCAAAAAACGCCCCGAGTCAAGATTAAATCCAGCTCGATTAAACACTTCCTCAAGCCCTGCCCCTCGCAGTGCATTATCTACCTTAATGGATTTAATTATTTGGGAAACAATACGCCCTAGTACAGCTCCGACAATCCAGCCTAATACAAAAATAACCAACGCAACAAACAAATCGGGAATGAACCGAATCAAACCCGCGCCGATATCTTGAATCGACTGCGTAAATACTTCTGTCCACGTTTGTACTAACATAACTATAGTTTATTTTCTTAAATGCGCTATACCAAAACCTCGGACTTTACAGACCAAGCGACCTTCTTACTTCTATAATACATCCTTTCTGAAGCGGGAGCGCAAAGGCGTGTGGATAATACACTTTATGACGCAGGCTGATTACAGGACATTCAGGCGATCTAGGAGCTTTTGATGCGGATAATCCAGGATATCGCGCACAAGTCTATCGTGTATGCCAAGGCGATACTTGAAATCCTTTGTATTAAAGACGGTATAGCGAAGTTCCATGCCGATTTCAGCTTCGATGTCCTTAATAGCTCTTTCCAGTTTTGATCTTTTAAGGCTGTCCCCCACCACTAAAAGATCCACCCTGCTGTCCCAATCTTGAATAAAGACCCCCGCTACTATTGCCACTTTAAGTTTTCCGGCACTCCGTAATTTCCTCAAAATATAATTATTTTCAAATGTAGCCGTCTTTAACAAAAAAAGCTGAAGCGGTTTACGATAGGGGAACATATCATTAAGTATCCATCCCCGAACTCTCCTCTTAACTGCCTTTTTACGCCGCGGCCGTCTTTGTTCTACTTCCTTAAAAAAGGACCTGCGCTTAATAAGCCCAATGCGTTCAAACAGAGCCACTTCCCTCTGAACAATATGCGGCTGTAATTTTGACCGCCTGCATACCTCTTGCTTATCGAATACATGTTCGGGGTTGAATAAAAAGAGACGTAGTGTTTTTACCCGAGCGGCACTTCCAAAGAGTTTCGCTAGAACTTCCATGTGTCTGCATTTTAACACAATGTGCCTGAATCAAAAATCCTCAAAATATAGCAGCGGAGCGAGTTCTATATGAACATCTCGGGTAAACCCCCAATGATGAACATCCGATGTCCATCAATCTGTCTGTTGGCTTAGACATGGGCAGGCCAGGTCAATCCGCCTTAGGCGAATACTTGTTCTATTATTGGCAATAAGAAGAGAAGGTGTCCAAAAAAAGCCTCCAGTTGAAGGCTTCTCTGGCAATTGCTATCAGTATAGTGGTTATTTTATCTCAACACTGCCTCCGGCTTCTTCAACCTTATTTTTGATTTCTTCAGCCTCTTCCTTCTTTACACCCTCCTTAAGAACAGCAGGAGCTCCATCAACAAGATCTTTTGCATCTTTGAGGCCCAGCCCTAGAAGAGCTTTGACTACTTTGATGATGGCAATCTTCTGGCCACCCACATCCTTAAGTCCAACGGTAAATGAATTCTTTTCTTCTTCCCCGGAATCTCCTTCTCCTGCACCTGGTACAGCTACTTGAGCGGCTCGTGCTGAAACACCGAATCTCTTTTCAATGGCTTTTACAAGATTATTAAGCCGTAGTACTGTCATGTTCTCAATCTGATCAATAATCTTTTTTTCTTCCTCTGGCAAGTCAGCCATTTCTTCTTTTGCTTCTTCTATACTTTCTTTGACCTCCTCTTTTGCTTCTTCTACTCCGACAACAGCTTGACTGGACGCTTTTTCTTTCTCTTCCTGTTTATTAGAAGTTGCTTCATCTGCTTTTTTTTCTTCTTCTGCCATATTGTTTTTAATTATTTAATAATTATGCTTTTTGTTTTGCTATACGATCCAACGTCGTTACAAATCCCTGTATCGGTGACTGTATAAGGTTCGCAAACTGACCATAGAGCACTTCGAGAGGAGGAATAGCGGCTAGAGCATTCATTTCCTCCCTATTCATAAATGCATTTTCAAAAATACCTCCAAGGATCGACAAATTCTCTTTGTGCTTTTTTACAAATTCATTAATTTCACGAGCCGGTGCAATAGAATCAGTACCGCCTATTTTGTCTCCTGCCTGCTGGTCAGGCAGGACAGACAGGTACACAAGTGCGAGTTCCCCGTCGAGCTTTGGCTCATCTCCTTTGATGGTACTTTGACATAGTATGCGCTTTACTAACGTCTTTTTTGCAACATAGTAGCCAATACCCTTGTTGTGAAGTGCTTTCCGCATTTCACTTTCACCCGCGATTGGAAGTCCGTGAAAATTTAGAAACACAACCGATTCCGATTTAGTAAATATCTCTTTGATGCGTTTTAGAATCTCAACTTTTTTTTCTTTCGTAATTGCCATAGAAACTCAAATAAAAAAGGGCCCATAAGGCCTGAAGTAGCATGTTGAAAGCACACACGACCTATGCAGGAACTTATCCGTATTCAGAGCCTGCAGTCTCCAGTCCAATGAGAAAAAGTGTACTCAAATCAGGACGTCTTGTCAATTACCTTGACATATAATTTATATATGATATAACATCCATAGAAACTGCACACAACATAAGGAATAGGGACATTGACATGGCCCAAGAGCAAACAATCCGAGTACTCATTGTGGAAGACGATAGCTGTCAAAGAAAACAGCTCGTTGAAGTGTTTGAGATGATGAAAATCGACATCGGGGCCGGCAGATTCGGCTTCACCGTGGAAACAGCCAGAGACGGCGAAGAAGCTCTGACTAAGCTGGAGTCGACTTCCGTCCAGTTAGTCGTGTCAGATTGGGATATGCCCATCATGGACGGCGCCGAGCTCCTCAAGGCTATCCGTGCTCGAACCGACAGCATCGGAAAAACCCCCTTCATTTTGGTTACCGGAGGACATGCCGACGGGGAATTAGACGAAGTAATAGAGGCCGGTGCGAATGGGGTCCTCCTCAAACCGTTCCCCCTCAAACGACTGCGAGAGGCAGTCTCAGAGGCTTTAACGGACTACTCCCCGGAGAGCGCCCCCGCGTCAGAAGAAGATGAAATAATCGAACTTGACGACGGAACTGAAGTCCCCTTAGCAGTAGCCAGGCTCACCTGTCTAGGCCTCGATGATCTGAACGGGACATGTGGGTTTACGGCCATCGTCAATTTCCTCGCCATTTGCAACGGCGAGCTTGATAGATTCTACGAAGACTATCAAGACAAGGCTGAAGAAATATGCCTCCTGCACGGAATGCTCCAGCTGGGAACAAATGGAAAACGCCTGCAGATTACCTCCGATGATGTTCGGAAGGTGGCAAACAGCTGCATGGTGCAGAAAGCGGGCAGTGCTATGAAAATCGTCCCGCCCCGAAGCCTCCAACTTTTTCACAAACGATGGCAGGGACAGAACGAACGTGCCCAAAGCTGAAAACAAAAAAGGTTAACAGAATTCTCAACCTATAGAGACTGGACCCCGTGCAGAGAAGCACGGGGCTCTTTTTTATTCTATATTCGAGAATACTTCTTCTCCGCTTATGTTGTTTTTCTCATAGTAGTCTACGAGAGAAAGAATAGCAAAACTTATTATAATAATAGCAAGAAAGCCAAAAAGAAATTTGAAAAAAGTCTGATTGAAAAGTATTTTCATGTGTATAAAAGATAAGAGAAAGCGAAGGCCGAGCTCAACGTTAGAAACGTAAACCCAGCCTCCAAAATATACTGAGACCCATCAGTGCGCCCGAGGTCGAATCAATTCAAGTGCAGAAGAACCGTGGTGACAACGGATACCCTTGACACAACTGCGCGCTGGCCCAGAAAGAGCTTTGAGCATATAACCCAGCCCATCGTCAACGCTGTGTCCGTTGAAACGCCCCACGCAGTGGAAACAATCGATAACGCTTGTCCCATCCATTCCAAAGTCAAACCTTATGAGGTGTAGGATCAATGTCGCCATCAACCGCTTCCTGCCGCTCCAGTGCAATGAAAACCGCGATGAGGTTTTCTCCAGGCATCACCCCCACGATAAAGAAACTAGGGTCACCTTTGTCCAAAAATGCGGAACTTGCCTTTAACATGGCTCTATTCCTCCATTTGGATCGAGTCCTGTTTTCAGTATGTAACACAAATACCAAAAATCAACACGTTATCCACACGTTATTCCCCAGTTAGATAAAACCCCGACTTCAGCGCGGGGATCTCTCAGATGCTAGTCAAGTTCAGTTGTGTCCTTTATTGTAATCCTAGAGATTTTCCAGATCTGAATTGATAAGGTCCACAAGATTCACATTGTTCTGCTTTTCCGCTTCCACGCGGGCTAATTCAAAATACGTCTTTGCATTTTGAGCGTCGTTTTTGTTTTTGTAGTATGAAGCCAAGAGTAAGAGTATATCAGTGTTGCCCGGCATATGCTCTAAGCCTTCTTTCAAAATATCAGCTGCCGCTTCAGTATTTTGTTTATATGAATAGACGTATAGCTCATGAAGGCCGCGGTACGCATGGGAACTTAATGGATTGTTTGCAATGGCTCGCATGAAACTCTCTTCGGATTTTGTAAAATCCTTGAGCTCTAAATGATAGAGGCTGCCCAGATTAACAAATGAAATACTGTTTGTCGGGAAGACAATATTAAGATACTCCCAAATATCTCGTGTACCTGTGTAGTCATTGATCAATTTTCTCTGAAGAGCCAATTCGAGCCAGTTCTCAAACGAAGAGGGGTCTTCCTTAAGTTTTAGCGTCAGGTCGGAAATGTCAGCAGTTACACTGTCGCGCGCTTCCTCAGGAAAGGAATCCAAAAATACTACGGGTCTGTTTAAATCCGGAACCTCAAAGTCTTTAGTGTCCGCAGTATCTATAATAGAAATCCCTTCAATCAAAGGATTGCTTCCATCATCAATCTCAATGTCAAGACCTCCTATAGTTACTATTTCTCTATCCTTCTTGTCAATATCCTCTGACTTGTCAGAAGCAGTTATAATATCGTTATAGATGTAATAACCAACCACCCCTGCCAAAATAACAACGAAAATAATCCCCAAGATTGATCTGCTGCGCACTTTAACAGAACCGTATGAGCTGTCTTGTGATTTTTCTTTTTCCATAGGCATACCATTGTACGGAAAAAACAGTTATACATCAACCTCCACACCTTTCGTATCATTGTTTCGACAGAGTCGGAACGCGCCTGCCTGTGCGTATCCTCCTGCTTGCGCGCAGACAAGCATGCAACACATGTCGCTAATTTAACCGACTGAAACGACTGAAACAATACAAAAGCCCCCCGCTTGAGCGGGGGGCTTTTGTTTAGCCTTTCCTGAGCTTGCTCTTTTGAGCAAAGCTATAGGATGTACGACCGGCTATTTGCTATTTGACAATAGTTACAGAGTCAGAGTTATCTGATGGCAACCCTTGGATGAAGTAACCGTTTGTCCAGTCAACAGTTGTTGTAGCAGACGTTCCGGTTGCATTTGGTGACCAAATGAAGTCATCATGTGCGTCTGCGTCTATATTGGCTGCATTGCACATCAGTG
>JADFRL010000019.1 GCA_022561335.1 Patescibacteria group bacterium | reverse complement strand
GGTGATAATTGGTACCTCAATAACGAGAGGGAATGTTTTTGAGGGACAACTGTCGTAGTTGGTGGTAGGTGTTATGATAGCACTTTTGCTCGTTTGCCTTTACAACCTGACGGGGTTGGAGGGTAGAGAGGTTCGAGCGTCGTCCGCCCAACGAAGCTGGTCGAGGTTGGCCGGACGAAGCTAGCTGTTGACTAGGAATCCATGCCTGCTATTGTCAGTCCGGCAGGGAGAAAGCTTTTTTTCTCCCAGAAATAGAGGGATCAGCATGAAATCTCTAAAGGTGCCAGAGTTATGGGTTGGTATTGTCTGTGGCATCATTGTGTGCACAATCCTTGGCTTCTGGCTACTTGGGTGGACTCTGGGCGATACCGCGGAGAAGATGGCACAGGATCGTGCCGAAGCAGTTGTGGTAGCCGCTCTGGTTCCAATATGCGTTGACCAAGGGCGCAGAGCATCAACCGCAGACCTCGAGGCTCTTAAAACGACAGACTCGTGGAAACGCTATGTATTCGTCGAGATGAAGGGGTGGGCAACAATGCCGGGGGCCAAGGAGCCAACGCCCCATATCGCTTCCCCCTGCGCGGAAAAGCTCCTGCAGTAATATTCTTCGTGACCCGTCTGCCAGATGGAAACCGCCTGATTGGCTTTTCTGGTTAGGCGGTTTCTGTTTTTATACAAACCCCAACTCCCTATTAAATAACCATTTCCACCTCAATATCTACTCTTTTGTATCTACAACGCCACGGTGTTATTTTAGATAGCACGATTAGTTTTATGTCTACGCTGGACGTTTGAACTTTCGGTATCCTATTATTACAAAAATTTTATGTGCATAACATATTGTGAGCATAGCTTTAAATGTTCTTATTTTGGGCCATTTTTTGATTATGTAATTTGATTATATATGAGGAGTTGACAAAATAATATTTTTGTGATACAATGTTATTAGTTGAATTGAAGTAAAATGATTATCGCCTTGAACGCCTCGGAAGGGAGACAGAAAATGGTGGGACTCGGTTTACATCTCAGTGTATTGGGGTTATTGGTAGCCCTGGCAGTACAGCACCCAGGAATAGCCGTTGGTGCAGTCATCTTCGCATACGCCACAACCCCTTGGTTTCGGCGTATAATCAAGCCCTGGATGAAAGTTGACTAAGAACAACAGACGCAATCCAGAAATCGCTCATTGGCTCTACTCCGCACAAAGAAGCAACACACACTTCTGCGTGCGGGGCTTTTTTGTTTAGTGTTGGTGGAATAGACATCTCCATCTCTATCTCTACTCGATTGCCTTTACAACGCCACGAAGTTTTAGAGTAGATAGAACGTCGCCCAGCCAGCGGAGCTGACAAATTATGTCTCCTGTGATATAAAGCATCCTGAACTGTACATCATTGGGAGAACATCGTCATGGCCGACTCAGAAAGAGGAGACTTCGGTGACACAGCATGTAGCGACTGTGGTGAAAAAGGTGAGGTATGCGTCAAACATTGGGGGCCTCTTGTCCCCGAGGGAGTAATTGGCTATTTTGACCAAGGGTGCCTGAATGCAAGGAACGAAGATTCCATAGCGGGTCGCCCTCCTCGCCCACTTGGTCAACAGGCCACCTGAATCTGCTGCTCGAATCAACGACAAGGAAATCCACCATCGTTGCATCGGCGGCGGGTTTTCTTTTTATATACCCATCTCAACCTCAATCTCTACTCGTTTGCCTTTACAACGCCACATCCTTTCAGAGTAGATAGAACGGGTGCTATTATAAACATATGGATGAACAAGAGCAGCAGAACATAGTTTCAAATGAACAACAAGAGGTGAATCAGGTAGCATCACCTTCACCGTTTTTACCACCTTCTCATAAAAAGCTGATAATCGGTATTGTGACAGTTTTTGTCTTAATCATTGCTGGGTCTGCGGGAGCTAATTTTTTTGTTGCGTCACAAAAAAATACAAAATATGTAGCATGTACCACTGAAGCCAAAATCTGTCCTGACGGAAGTTCAGTTGGAAGAACTGGTCCAAATTGTGAGTTTGCAGAATGTCCTGTTGTGGTTGCCATGGAAGAAGGTGTACCAGATGATTGGCAGACATATCGTAATGAGGAGTTTGGGAATGAAAGATATGAGTTGGGCTGGGGAACCGTATTCAGTTACCAACGATATAGCGATTGATCATTTGCTGTTACGTCTTGGAGAACATGATATATCTGAAAAAAGTAATATTACTACAGTATATCAGCCGAATGTCTCAAACCCCGACACAATTGTTACGATTTTGGCCAATGGGGATTATAGTGAAATTGTTGCTCTTCAGGCTAATTCTCCGACAAACGAAGAAATTGTAACTTTTAATAAAATACTTTCAACATTAAATTTTATCGAACCTTAGGGTGTTTATTCATTAGATTATAAATTTTACTAACAAATACATGACAAATTTTCGCGTTGCACTTTTTATATTATTAGTAACTTCAATTCTACTTAGTTGGTTTACTTTGGAGTTGTATGTTGGGTCCCTTATTGTAGGTATCACTCCAATACTAATTCTAGCGCCAAGTGTCATAATAGTATTTGGTTTGTTTCTTTCTTACAAAATCTTGCGCGGTTCCGAAGACCCAATTTTTAAAAATAAACTTGTTGCGTTGTTGATAGTTAACATCTTAATAGTTAACACCCCGCTGACATATTTTTTTACGACATCGATTTTTAGAGAATTACAAGCAGTTTCTGATAAGGATTTAGGACTGGAGTCTGCTACAATTCCAGAGTTAAAGACTTATAAATTCTGTGTTTACCCTAGTAATCGTTATGACGAAGAATTAATACTAGGTCTACAAACAGATATTGCTATGCCCGATAAGTTACGTGATGCTGTGAACAAACTATCAAACGCTCCCTACATCTTTGCAGTAGCAGATATAAATACATGGACTGAGGCAAATGTATATTTATCAAGCCTCAATGAGGGTGGAATCTATAGTGGAGGTTTTTTTCTTAACCATAAGGATGGACCAGATAGATTTGCAAAGAAAGGCTACGAATCGCTAAACCATCTTATCCATTCTGAAAAAGTTATCTTGGGGTTCTATGATTCACATGGTGTCCCCAAAAATCCATACTATAATTCTTATTTTGATTCCTTAGACATGATTGCACGAGAAAATTTTGCAACAATTACGATTCCCGAAGACATCCTGACCATACTAAAAGCATACGCTAATCATAAATTACTAGAAAAACAATACTGCACTGAGAAGCTTTTGTTGCAATTATAGGTTCGAAAGTCTACTCGGCGAAGCTAAATAGAAACTTCTACCTCTATCTCTACTCTTTTGCTTTTACAACGCCACAACGTTGTATATGTAACATCTCTCACCTTACAATCACTCCTATAGTTTTAATTAACCCTCCCTTTTTCACCTGTAACCTCTGTAGTGGTGAAACAACGTTACTCTTGGAATACCTTGAATATAGGCGGTTTTCTGTTATTCGTATCTCCTCTGTGGTAACAATTGGTACTTCAATAACCAGTGGGAAACTTTTTGAGGGACAACTGTTGTGACGGTAGGTATGAATTTCAAATGTGGGAGGCGTTTATGAGGTTTTTTCTACATAATCAATTCTTTTGTTACGTGACACATACCGTTAAGCATCATATTTTAGAGACATTTCACACTCCTGCATGAAAGAGCGGACTTTTTCAACACCATCTTTGATATCGGTTAATATATGACGTTCTGCAACTTCGTATATTTCGTCGCTTATCTCCTTAATCAATGTAAGGGAATTCTTTGATATAATTTACTCATGATTAAGCTCGTGATTAAATTTATTCTGCTCGCCCTTATTATCGTCGGGTTGTATGGCCTCTTTAGGCCACTACCAGAAGGTACCAACGTGACCGGAGAAGTCTTTAGAGTTCCGACATCAAGTGTTACTTTTTATAGTGATGTTTCGTATGTTGACGGGCAGGGCAATCGACAATCAGAGCAGGAGATATTCGATAAAATTTTTGAAATGATTGAGGGTGCAAAACATTACATATTACTCGACTTTTTTCTCTACAATGACTTTTTAGGTACAGCCACTACATCTTACAGAAAGCTTTCGCAAGAACTAACAGATTTGCTTGTTAACAAGAAAGAAACTCATCCAGAGATAAAAATAGTTTTCATTACTGATAGTATAAATGAGATCTATGGTGGTTATGAATCATCGCAAATAAAAGAGATAAGAAAGGCAGGTGTGGACGTTATTATTACTGATTTGCGTAAGCTTCGAGACAGCAACCCACTCTACAGCGCGTGGTGGCGGACATTTTTCCAATGGTTCGGGAATAATAATAGAGAGGGTATTGTTGGAAATCCATTTGACTCGCGTGGTCAGAAATTAAGCATTAGAACATATCTGTCACTTTTAAATTTTAAAGCAAACCATCGGAAGGTTGTGATGGTCGATGCTCAGGTTGGAGGAGAAACCAAGTTATCTGTTTTAGTGACGTCGGCTAATCCACACGATGGATCAAGTGCACATACAAACACCGCACTTAAAGTTGATGATTTCTTATGGAAAGACGTTTTAAAGAGCGAGAGAGAGGTTGCAAACTTTTCCGGTGTTCCATTTTTAGAACCGGACTCTGATTTTCTAGACTCAATTGTTGACATTGAAGGTAACGTTTCCGTACAGCTTATTACTGAAAAGAAAATACAAGAGAAGGTTGTAGAATCAATCGATGGGCTTAGTCAGGGGGATACACTTGATATGGCGATGTTCTATCTTTCAGATAGAAAAGTCATACGCGCTCTTAAGAAGGCCGACAAACGCGGTGCGGTTATTCGCATTTTACTCGACCCCAATAAAGACGCATTTGGCAGAAAAAAGAACGGCGTTCCAAATCGATCTGTAGCACGGGAGCTCCTAAAGAATTCAGAAGGGAATACAAAAATTCGTTGGTGTAACACACTTGGAGAACAGTGCCACTCTAAACTTCTTTTGATTAAGACCGAAGAAGGGTACACCACAATCCAAGGTTCTGCTAACTTAACTCGACGAAATATTGGAAATTACAACCTTGAAACAAATATCATTTTAGAGAGTGATGAATTAGTCGAAGGCGTTAGGAATGCATATACGTATTTTAATACTGTTTGGGAAAATGAGCCTGGCCACACATACTCCCTAGAATACGCTTCTTACAAAGATGAAAGTCTTCTCAAGGTCTTTCTGTATCATTTTATGGAAAGAGTCGGCACAAGTTCGTTCTAATGACCTCAATTACGATAATGCTCACACAGACACCCGATTTTCACTTGTGGTTTTTCTTTATTTGAAGAGAGATAAATATCTCCACCTCAATCTCTACTCTTTTGCCTTTACAACGCCACATCCTTTCAGAGTAGATAGAACGGGTGCTATTATAAACATATGGATGAACAAGAACAGCAGAATACAGTTTCAAGTGATGATCAGGAGGCAAGTCAGGTAGCACCAACTCCACTGTCACCACCACCTTCTCACAAAAAGCTCCTCATTGGTATTGTGGCAGTTTTTGTTTTGGTTGTTGCAGGAACAGTAGGAGTATATTTTCTATTACAACCCAAAGCTCAATCTGTTGATGATATTCAAACAGCAATATCTGAAAACGATGTTGAACCCTTAACTTCAGCTGATGATATCGAGCCAGAAAGCGTTGATGTTGGTTGTGAAAGAGAGTTCAATCAAGGAGAGATAAAACTAGAGCCTTCTATTTTTATCTGTGATCCCAAAGAAGGCGATATTTTTCCTATTGGCTCGAAGCAAAAATTCTCATGGAATTTTGAAGGTCAATTTGAAGCAGTTCCCTTTAGTCTTACGTTTATTTGGTTCGAATGTGCAGCAGGAGGATCTAGTTTTCACTTTCTTGAACCACTTCATGCTTTCGAAGTAGAAATAAAAGATATTCCTAAAAATCTTGAATGGACAGTACCAACTAATTCACCAGACAGAGAAGATTGCCGCATTCGCATAGAATACCTTTCTGATTTTGTGGGACATGGTCCACCAGAATTTCATTATTCCACATCCAGCCCTCTGTTCCGTGTCGTAACCCCGGACTCGATAGAGCCCTTCTTGAAGATTAAAACTCCGCGAGGTGGAGAGACCTTAAGATTAGGTCAAACATATACGATCTCTTGGGAGAAGGCAAAATTGAGTAGTCCCGTTGAAGTAACTTTGTTTAAGGATGATACTTTTATTGATAGACTCTTCGATTATTCCACTTATGATACTTCGTTTGACTGGGAAGTAAACTATTATCCTCCGAGAAGACGGTGGAAGGGAGACTTAAAGCCAGGGTCTGATTATTATATTGTGATATCTACTGAAGCTGGTAGCCTTGATTCTTCATCGCGGTGGATAATACCAGACTTCGAAAGTTCTAGTGGGTATTTTAACATTGTTAAATAATAATCAGACAGCTTTAAACTTCGTGTAGTCCGCAAATTATAACAACGTCACGCTCCTATCAAACATCGTCCAGTCCGCGGAGCAGAATCTGACATGCACAAAAAATGCACTCGCTTCTTGTAGAATGGACATGCTAAAAGATTTTCTGTATAGTCTCTGTAGTTGCGCACACCAATGAAGGAGGTCTGCCGTGAACACAAATGCAGCCCCACTTTGCGTGGGTGCTCTCACCATCTCCACAACCGGTCAGGTAGAGATAGGCAGCCAGAATGTGAAGTTAAGCCCCAAACAATGTGAGGTCATGGCATACCTTGCTGCTCGCGCAGAGCAAGTTGTCAAGAAAAATATTTTATTTCGCGATCTCTGGGGAGTCCCAAGGCCAAAGCCAAAAGTTATGGATGTCACCATCTGTTACATCCGCCGGAAACTCCATGCTGTCAAACCCGGGAGCGAGGAGCATATCATCACCGTTTGGGGAGTAGGACTCCGACTTTCAGAAAAATCCAAGCCAATCAGCTACGGACATCCCTTCAAAAGCAAATACGGAAGCTTAATTGGACGACTCGACAACCTTTATCGTGAAAAGGCACCAGTGTAAATTGCCTCAGGCCAGTCGCCCACCATCGAAACCGCCGCTTCCTTCGCGGCGGTCTTTCTTTTATACAAAAGTTCGAAAATCGTCCCCCTTCGTAAGACTCAGGACAGGCCCTTCGATTTCACTCAGGACGTACCGCACCCATCGGAGCTAACAAATCTCAATCACTGTGGTATAGTTGTGTACCAATGTTCTTCAAATATACAAGGAGGTTTTATTGGATACACTAATACAACTAGAAGCCCACTGTACATTCGAAAAAGATCAGTTTGGATCAGAAGAAGCATACGTCCTCACATTTCAATTTGGACGTGTAACTACTACAATCCGAATTGTACTTGACGATTATTCTGGTGCAGACCTTGTTATAACCAACATGACCACTTTGCCAGAAAATCAATCACGAAAAAGCTACGGCAGTAAAGCTCTTCGAACTCTGCTGCAATGGGCACTGGATAACAATCTGGACAACATTCTAGCAGTCCAAGTACAAAAAGATAGTGAGATATTCTGGGTTAAGAATGGATTTCTTAGGCTTAAAAACGAAACTAATGATTTTGTGTACCAGGGAATCACATGACCTACGGAACAAAACATGTCCGTGGGTCATTCTTTTAATACAAAAAAAACAGCCTTCGGCTAGAAAAGTTCGAAAATAATTCCCCATTCACTACGCTCAGGACTTTCAATGTCGTCCAGTCAGCGGACTAGATACGGGTGTGTAAAATGATTCGTGTTTGTTTGCAAACGGAGATAAAAACAGATAATATAAGGTAGGAAATTCCAACAGAAAGGAGCCAGCTGTGAGAGACATCGATCCGATTGAGGGCGATGCTCTACCAGCGTTGCCCAAACAAACCTGCTCGATCTGTGGCAATCAGCTATCGATATACAACAAGACCGGCCGCTGCTTCCATCATTCTGAGCTGGGCAGACTCCGACGGATACGAGAACAGCGTAAGCAAAGAGAACGCAAGCAGCAAAAAACCTCTGCTTTGCGAGAAAAGCTTGGGACATTAAAAAGCACACTGGGAGCGACTGGAGAAGAGATACATGGCCCTTCACCCGAGTTTATCATGACGTTAGTGTGCCAAGAGTTTGGGATAAGCCAAGACCAGCTTCTGGTACGCCTCCGCAAAGCTCCAGTTGTTAAAGCCCGCCAAGTGCTCATGTATCTACTCTACAATGACACGTCACTCTCCTATCCTGAGATTGGGCAATTCCTCGGCGGGAGAGACCACACAACGGTGATGTACGGCGTTGGGAAAATCGATTCGATCGTCGAAATTAATCAGACGGTTAAACTCCAGATAGAGAAAATCCGGTCCTACTACAGAGAATCGAGCGAGGGAGACTGACAGTCAGTCCATAATTTACCTGGCATCGGGCCGCACCCGATGCTTCTTTTTTTATACGAAACAGGTTCGAACATCGTCTACCCAGCGAAGCATTATTTAGTTCTCAAATAACCCCTCCTGTTCTCTTTAAGCGTCCTCCGACGCTCTTTTTTTAAATCAGACAGCTTAACCGTGAACATTAAAGGTGAAACTATAAGGTGTATTGTGTGACCGATGTTAAAATACTGTCACCTTGGCCGACGTCAAGGAATGCGACGGTGAGGATACCGCTTCGCGATTCTGCAAAAACTGCGTACCAGATAAAGAAAATGGCGAGAAATAGGATGGCAAGGAGATACAATTTAAGATTTTTTTGTATTGTTTCCATTTTTTGATATTGCTTTCGGCACTAAACTGTATTTGCTATACTATAATTATCGTTATTCTAATTTAGTATCAAAAAATATGGACCAAGTCTATCAAACTTATAAAGAAGTTCTATGGTATCGAAAAAGTCCACTTAATTCCCTGTTCGTGTTTGTTGGAGCTTTTATGTTTCCGCCACTGCTCTGGTTGGTTATCTACAATCTTATAACTGGAGATATATATATCAACAAAACTAAAGAAGACGGAACACTCAAAACATGGTCTATTGCCAATAAAGTAGTTGCGTGGGTTTTTCTATTCATTCAAATAGCTCTCTTTCTTCTCTTTTTTCTTTAAAGCACCGAATTCATAGCCAGCGCTTATCTACTTATGGATGATTTTTTCTTTCGATGGTTTGTGTTCGGAGCTTTTACTTTTGTTGCATGGATGGCATTCGTGAGTTTTCCTATGGTAATTTTTGGAAAATACAGCACTCTGGGAAGAAAGCTAACGAAAATCTTGCTCTACAAACCACTACTTCTGGGGACATCACCTTTGATACTACCAGTGGTGGCGCCGGAAATGATTATATTTTCGAAACAGGACCCGACAATGACGTAATATTTAGCAATACCCCTATCACTGTCAACGATAACAATGTACTTTGTCGAAAATCTGGCACAGGAGAGATCGGAATTTGTTCCAATAGCGGTGGTCCGGGTCCGTTCGTTCGTCTTTCTCCAGGTAGTCCTGACACATTCGGCCAAAACCCAGCTGATACTGACCCTGGTTTTTGGCTAAGGGAGGACCACGTAAACGCCACCCCAGATCTTTTCCGGATCGAGGTGAATGTTGCGGGAGACAACAGATTGATGATGACCAATGCTGGAAGTCTGGTCCATGACTTTTCTCTAGAAGGTACTGACGCCACTTCCACCTATTACGGCTACAGACAGACCTTTACCAATACCAAAACAGCAAATGCCGATACTATTTACGGTGCCTATATATCCTTTGTTGATGCCGGTTCCCTAGCCAACACGGTAACCGGACTTTTTGTGGACGCCACTACTGCCAATTCCTCGGATACTACTTATTCAGCGGTATTTCAGGGTGGAAATGTCGGTATTGGTACTGCTACACCAGATGCAACTTTGGATATTGATCCATTTGATATCACTGGTATTACCGCTGAGGACATTACCTTTATCTCCAATGCGCAGCAGATTACCTTGGCCGACACCACTACTCTTGCCACTCAGCGCCAAAACCAATTCCTTGCCCCTACATTAGTGGGTGTATCTGGAGGTGGGCGTGAATTTGTAACAAACGCAGCGACTTTATACATTGATAACGCTCCAATTCAAGGAGCAGACATCACTGTCATCAACCCTTATGCCCTTTGGGTGGACAGCGGAATCAGTAGGCTTGATGGTGTGGTCCAATTTGGTGAAAATGATAGTACTGGAGCGCTTTATGCTGCTGGTGCGCCATTCACCACTACCGTCTCCCAAACTATCACCACCGTGGATGGCGTCGGTATCACCGGCCATCGTACCTCCATTGCCATTGGCACCGACGGTCTGCCCGTGATTGCCTACCATGACGTTAGCGCCGGTGACCTCAACGTGCTTAAGTGCGGAAATACCGCTTGTTCTTCGGGAAACACCATCGAACAGTTGGTACAGGGCGGCATTGTCGGCGAGTACAACTCCATTGCCATTGGCGCCGACGGTCTGCCAGTGATTTCTTACTATGACACTTCCAACCCCGACCTCTGGGTGGCCAAGTGCGGAAACGCTGCTTGTTCTTCGGGAAATACTTTAACCAGAGTGGATGAAACACTTCTTGTCGGCGAGTACAACTCCATTGCCATTGGTACCGACGGTCTGCCAGTGATTTCTTACTACCGAAATGACACCGCTGACAACCTCAAGGTGCTCAATTGCGTAAATGCCGCTTGTCCG
>JADFRL010000036.1 GCA_022561335.1 Patescibacteria group bacterium | reverse complement strand
TTCGAGATGAAACTCCCGGCTCGCAAGGGTGTGTTCTCTTTATATTTGAAGTTCTGTTTGTCCCGACTATTCCAGTATACTGGAATAGTCGGGACAATGCTCACACTCCCGCCGAATTAGACAGGAAGCTATTTTTCCCCTCTATCGAGCGGTAGCTCGATTGGCCTGCCTGTCGCCTGCCTGTCGGCAGACAGGGCAGACAGGGCAGACAGGGCGAGCATCAATGGCGGCTTTACGTCATCGATGCTTTAGCCTAGAATGCCGGGATATGCTTTCTTATAAAGAAATCACACCTCGCACCTACATCATACTCGACAGTGAGCCTTACGAGGTACTCTCCTCACAAATTACCAAAAAGCAGCGGCAGAAACCCGCCAATCAAACACGACTAAGAAATCTCTTGCGGGGAAATGTCATTGAGCATGCGTTTCACCAGTCAGATACCGTTTCAGAAGCTTTTCTTGAAACACGAGCGCTTCGATATTTGTATAATCATCGTGGTGAGTATTGGTTCTCGAATCCCCTAAATCCACGAGAGCGACTAAAGATTGATACATCGCTCATTGGCGATAAGTATTATTTTCTTAAGGAAAATAACCTTGTAGATATTTTATACTTCAACGACAAACCGATCGGTATTAAATTTCCCATAAAAGTAAATCTGAAAGTTGTAGAGGCACCGCCATCTCTGCGGGGTGATACTGCACAGGGCGGCACAAAGCAGGTCACTCTCGAGACCGGGCTAGTGTTAAACACTCCCCTATTTATCAACGAAGGAGACGTTGTCCGCATCAATACTGAAACAGGTGAATATGTGGAGCGTGTAAGTAAATCTTAGCGTTCGATATAGGGAAGAAGTCCCATGAAACGAGCGCGCTTTACAGCGGTTCCGAGCTTGCGCTGATTTGTCGCAGAGACACCCGTACGCTTGCGTGCAAGTAAACGGCCGTGCGGATTTAAAAACTTCCGCAATATTTCGGTGTCCTTGTAATCGATATACTTAATATTATTTTTCTTAAAGTAGCATTCCATCTTAAACTTGGTTAGCGAACGAAATAAGGTTAAGAAAACTTAATCCGCTTACCCCATGCGGATTCTTAAAAAGGTATATCGTCAGGATTGATCTCTTCCTGCGGATACTCGACGGTATCTTCCGAAGGTTTAGAGGATTTCCCACTTGGTTCATCAGAAGGAGTGGTGGAGCCCTGACGAGCACCAAATTGCACACGGTCTGCGACAATCTCAGTTCGATACTTTTTTACTCCGTCAGATTCCCAACTCCGCGTTTGGAGCCTGCCCTCAATAAGTACCGAGCTTCCTTTCTTAAGATACTGAGCTGACGTTTCAGCCTGACGACCAAACACCACTATATTATGAAATTCCGTACTTTCCTGCCGTGCTCCTTCTTTATCCTTCCATACCCGGTTGGTAGCCACACCAAAAGTAGTGACCTGCACACCCGACGGCAATGAGCGCAATTCCGGGTCACGGGTAAGGTTGCCAATGATAAATGCTTTATTGAGATACATGTTAGATTTTGTTATCGAGAATATGACAAGGCTAGAAAATTACACACCCCGCCCTATTTTTACTGTCAATCAATAAGTCCCACTCCGTCTAAATAGCATACAACTTAAATCCAAGTATCGCAAAAATAGACCGGGATTACTCAACTATCAGCTCTTCAATGGTTCTATCAATCTCGGCGTCTACCACAGAAGCTGGTGTTTCTTTCTTGGTAAGCTTTACGGTTGGTTTTGGCTTCGGCGCCGCCTCAGCTTTTTGAGCAGTAACAACGCGGCGTGGCACACGTGTATCCTCTCGAACTGTTTTTATAATCAAGAAGCGGAGTATGTCATTGTTTTCATCAAGCACCCGTTTAATGTTCCCGATATTGTCCCGATCCATCTCAAACTTAAGCCAGCCAAAATAAGCACTATCAAACATAGTCCTTTTCCCACTTTCCATCTTTGACATAGAATACGCAAGTGAGATCTTTTTTGGAGATTCCTCCATAATAAGGACACCTCCCTCCTTTTTTATCGCCTCCTTAACGAGAGAGACTCGAGCCGAAAGCTCCCCCTCATCAACGGTAGGCACAACATGAAAGCCAATCTCGTAGATCGTTTTTTCTTCATTTATTTCTTCAGCTGTTGATTCTTCTGCCATAAAAAATAAAAGATGTGCTCAAGACTATCACACGGGTCCTTAGCACGCAACGTTACACACTCTATTCAAACCCAAAAACACGCTTTGCATTTTGAAGCAGCTGCGGAGCCAGTGACTCGAGTGAAACACCTCCAATACTGGCTAGT